>NZ_CP071604.1:2465000-2765000 GCF_017357225.1 Rhizobium binae
GAACGCCGGGCTCGATCTGTTCGAACTGCATGAAGACGAGATTCCAGAACTCCAGGAACCGGTCGCCGTCTTCCTCCGGCGAACCGGGAGGGCCGCCCCAGACGTTCTCGCCCTGGTCGATGAAGATTTCAGAGCATGGACCGCACGGACCGGTATCGCCCATCTGCCAGAAATTGTCGGAAGTCGGGATGCGGATGATCTTATCGTCGGAAAAACCGGCAATCTTCTTCCACAGCGTTGCTGCCTCCTCGTCTTCCGAATAGACGGTTACCAGCAGGCGATGCTTCGGCAGGTCGAAACCTTCGGTCACGAGCTTCCAGGCAAGCTCGATCGCATTCTCCTTGAAATAGTCGCCAAATGAGAAGTTGCCGAGCATTTCGAAGAAAGTCAGGTGGCGCGCGGTATAGCCGACATTGTCGAGATCGTTATGCTTTCCGCCGGCGCGCACGCATTTCTGCGAGGTCGTCGCAGTGGAATAAGGACGCTTTTCCAGGCCGGTGAAGACGTTCTTGAACTGCACCATGCCGGCATTGGTGAACATCAGCGTCGGGTCGTTGCGCGGCACGAGCGGGCTCGACGGAACGATCTCGTGGCCGTTCTTCTGGAAATAGTCGAGGAAGGTCGACCGGATATCGTTCACGCCGCTCATTCTATGCCCTTCAATGCTGCCGGAGGCAGATAAATACAAATCCATCGGCTTTTAACGTTCGCCTCCGCCACTGTCCAGCCGACAAACGAAACCGGCCGCATTCTCATCAGGAATGCGGCCGGTTGAATGGTCGATGCGTTCAAAAGCGGAAATTACAAATCCGCGGCGGCATCGCCGTCGTCTGCATCCGGTCCGCCGTTCTGCAGGAAACGGTCGGCGATGAGACCGGCATTCTGGCGCAACGCCAGCTCGATCTCACGGGCGAGATCCGGATTGTCGCGCAGAAAGGTCTTGGCGTTTTCGCGGCCTTGGCCGAGACGCTGGCTATTATAGGAGAACCAGGCGCCGGACTTTTCGACGATACCAGCCTTGACGCCGAGATCGACGAGTTCGCCGGTCTTCGACACGCCTTCACCATACATAATGTCGAATTCGACCTGCTTGAAGGGCGGCGCCATCTTGTTCTTGACGACCTTGACGCGGGTCTGGTTGCCGATCACCTCTTCGCGCTCCTTGACCGAACCAATGCGGCGGATGTCGAGGCGCACGGAAGCATAGAATTTCAGCGCATTGCCGCCCGTCGTCGTTTCCGGCGAACCGAACATGACGCCGATCTTCATGCGGATCTGGTTGATGAAGATCACCATGGTATTCGACTTGGAGATCGAGGCGGTCAGCTTGCGCAGCGCCTGGCTCATCAGGCGCGCCTGAAGGCCGGGAAGGCTGTCGCCCATTTCGCCCTCGATTTCGGCGCGCGGCGTCAGTGCAGCAACCGAGTCGACGACCAGAACGTCGACGGCGCCGGAGCGCACCAGCGTATCGGTAATCTCAAGCGCCTGCTCGCCTGTATCGGGCTGGGAGATCAGAAGGTTCTGGAGATCGACGCCCAGCTTGCGGGCATAGACGGGATCGAGCGCATGTTCGGCATCGACAAAGGCGCAGATGCCGCCCTTCTTCTGCGATTCAGCGATGGTCTGCAGCGCAAGCGTCGTTTTACCCGAGCTTTCCGGCCCGTAAATTTCGATGATGCGGCCCTTCGGCAGACCACCGACGCCAAGCGCGATATCGAGCCCAAGCGAACCCGTCGAAATCGTCTCGATTTCGATGACGTTCTCGTTGGAGCCGAGTTTCATGATCGAGCCCTTGCCGAACGACCGCTCAATCTGTGAGAGTGCCGCTTCAAGCGCCTTGCTTTTGTCCACCGATTTGTCCTCTACCAGCCGCAATGAATTCTGAGACATCTGATCCACCTTTAGGTTATTGAAGCCGCCCAAGCAATGTCGAGTTTGTACCCTATTTGTTCTAGCCCCGCAATAGGCGATCAAACGATTGAAAGAAAAAGGTAAAACAGCCCGTGTTCTATATTTGTTTTATCGATGCAAAGCAACGGCTTAGGCGAGATCCGCCGGGTTTGTCGCGCCAGCTGGCACCGTCTCGATTCGCGCTTCTGGCATCGGAAGGCGATTGAAATGGAGAAAAAGATTCTTGTTCTCGGCGGCGCCCATATCGACCGGCGCGGCCGCATTTCCGGAGAAACGGCACCGGGCGCCAGCAATCCCGGCACCTGGTTCGAGGAGCCGGGCGGCGGCGGCTTCAATGCGGCGCGCAACCTTGCAAGGCTCGGTTTTCAGGTGACGATGATTTCGCCGCGCGGCGGAGATCCCATTGGCGAGATGGTCGGCGAAGCTGCCGATTTCGCCGGCATCGACGACCGGCCGTTCGTTTTCCTCGACCGCAAGTCACCGAGCTACACCGCGATCATCGAAAAGGACGGCAACCTCGTGATCGCTCTTGCCGATATGGATCTCTACCGCTTCTTCGTGCCGCGGCGCCTCTCCATCCGCTGGGTGCGCGAGGCTTTCGCCGCGCATGATTTCATCCTTTTCGACGCCAATCTGCCGGAAGAGACGATCGCGGCAATCGTCGCCAAGGCGCGATCGCTGGGCAAACCGGTTGCGGCGATCGCCATTTCGCCGGCTAAGGTCGTCAGGCTGAAACCCTGCATCGGGGATATCGACTACCTGTTCCTGAACGAGGCCGAAGCCGCCGCCCTTGCCGGTGAACGGCCGGACGACGCCGGCGGCTGGCCGCCGCTGCTGAACGAGATCGGCATCAGGAGCGCCGTCGTCACCCGCGGCCGACGCGAACTCGTCGCGCTTTGCGGCGGCCGCGCGGTGGCGCTGCAGCCGCCGATCGCCGAGACTCTCGCCGATGTCACCGGCGCCGGCGATTCCCTTGCCGCCGGCACGCTCGCTGCCTTGATGCATGGCCTGCCGCTCGAGCAAGCCATCCGCTACGGCACCGCGGCAGCAGCGCTGACCGTGCAGTCGCTGCATGCCGTCAACGAAAATCTGACCCCGGATCTGCTGAATGAGGCGCTTGCCCTTGTTCCCGAAATCAGAATTCTGCATTGAAGCGACCAAATGAAACAATTGAGCATGATGCCGTCGGCAAACCGCTGACACATTCGGCATCACGTTCTATCGACGACAGGACAAAGATCATGACCCAGCCCACCTCCCCTCTTCTGCCGATTGCCTATTCCAAGGAGGTCGCCAACGCCAAGCAGCGCGGCGCACCGCTGGTGGCGCTGGAATCGACCATCATCACCCACGGCATGCCCTATCCCGGCAATATCGAGATGGCCCGCAGCGTCGAGACCATCATTCGCGAACAGGGTGCGGTGCCGGCAACGATCGCCGTCATTCACGGCACGCTGCATGTCGGTCTCGAGGCAGCCGAACTGGAGCAGCTCGCCAAGGCGACCGACGTGATGAAGGTATCGCGCGCCGATCTCGCCTTTGCGATCGCCGAACGCCGCACCGGCGCCACCACGGTCGCGGCGACGATGATCGCTGCGGCGCGCGCCGGCATCCGCGTCTTTGCGACGGGCGGCATCGGCGGCGTGCACCGCGGCGCCGAGGAAACCTTCGATATCTCGGCCGATCTCGAGGAACTGGCCCGCACCGGTGTCATCGTCGTCTGCGCCGGCGCCAAGGCGATCCTCGACATTCCGAAGACGCTGGAAGTGCTGGAAACCCGCGGCGTGCCTGTCGTCACCTATGAGAGCGAAGAATTCCCGGCTTTCTGGTCGCGTTCCTCGGGGCTTCGCAGCCCGCTGTCGCTGAACAGCCCGGCGGCCATTGCCAATTTCCAGGCGACGCGCGAACAGCTCGGCATCGACGGCGGCATGCTGATCGCCAATCCGGTGCCGGAAGCCGACGAGATCCCGCGCGAGGAGATGGAGATCTACATCGAGCGGGCCCTGGACAGCGCCGAACGCGACGAAGTGACCGGCAAGGCGGTAACACCCTATCTGCTCTCGACGATTTTCGACCTCACGGACGGCCAGAGCCTGAAAACGAATATCGCGCTTGTCGAGAACAATGCGCGGCTGGCGGCAGAGATTGCGGTGGCGCTCGGGTCATAAGCGATTAGCGGCTTCGCCGGCCCGTCCCGCGCAACAATTGTACTGCCGTGAGGCACCCCTCTGGCCTGCCGGCCATCTCCACAAATCTGGAGATCCACAAGAGGCTTGCTCCTCCCGCTCCGCCATCTGTGGGGAGTTGGCTGGCAGGCCAGAGGGGTCGCGCGTCACGTAAAGGCGGTGATGGCCGGCTGGGTTGGCCGATCGTAAAGCGCCAACTCCCCAGCGGTTGGCGGCTCGAACAGCTTCGAACACCCAAGCAGGTCCGGCGGCGAGATGTCGAACGCGCCGACTGGACGCTCGGCGTTTCGCCGGGAGACTCGATCGCAAAGCTCGGCGAAGGGAACGTCGAGGAAGACGACCCGGGCGCCAACCGCGCGAGCTTCGTTCCAGCAGCGTCGCGTTCAGGTGGGATTCACAGCGGAGCTGCTAACTATCCAGCGTCTCCTTCACGACCACAGCCAGCTGTTTCAGCGAAAACGGCTTCGGCAGGAACCCGAATTTCGCATCCGGCGGCAGGTTGCGGGCAAAGGCGTCCTCGGCGTAGCCGGAGACGAAGATGAACTTCAGGTCGGGATAGTTCTTGCGCAGCTCACGCAGCAACGTCGGGCCGTCCATTTCAGGCATGACGACGTCGGAAACGACGATGTCGACCTTGCCCTCAAGCTCTTCCATGATGCTCAGCGCCTCAACGCCCGATCCCGCCTCATGGACGGTGTAGCCGCGCGTTTCCAGCATCCGCTTGCCGCCGCGGCGCACCGCCTCCTCGTCTTCGACGAGAAGGACGACGGCAGAGCCTGTCAGGTCCTCGGGCTGCTGCGCGGCGGGGGCCTCGGTGGGCGCGCCGACTGCGGCAATGGCGCTGTCGATCGCCCCGGCTTCGGCGGCAACCGCCGGCTCGGGGATATGGCGCGGCAGGAAGACGCGGAAGGTCGTGCCCTTGCCGACTTCGGATTCCGGCTGGATGTAACCGCCCGACTGCTTGACGATGCCGTAGACCATGGCAAGGCCAAGCCCGGTGCCTTTGCCGACATCCTTGGTGGTGAAGAAGGGCTCGAAGATCTTGTCCATGATGTCAGGCGCGATGCCGGTGCCGGTATCGGTGACCTCGACCAGCACCATGTCCTCGGCAGGCATATAGGAATAGTTGAAGGCAGACACTTCGGCAGCCGTCAGATTCCGGGTTCGCAGCGTCAGCGTGCCGCCATCGGGCATCGCATCGCGCGCATTGACGCAAAGATTGATCAGCACCTGCTCGAATTGCGACAGGTCGGTTTTGACGGGCCAGAGATCCCGGCCATATTGCACATCGAGTTTGACGTTGGTGCCGGAGAGCAGCCGGTCGACCAGCATGCGCAGGTCGCCGACCACATCCGTCAGGTTCAGCACCGACGGGCGCATCGTCTGCTTGCGCGAGAAGGCAAGCAACTGGCGCACCAGCACCGCGGCGCGGTTGGCGTTGCGCTTGATCTCCATTAGGTCGGCGAAGCTCGCATCGGAAGGACGTGCCTGCAGCAGCAGATGGTCGGACGACAGCAGGATCGCCGTCAGCACATTGTTGAAGTCGTGCGCGATGCCGCCGGCAAGCGTTCCGACAGCGTTCATCTTCTGCGTCTGCGCCATCTGCGCTTCAAGCGCCTTCTGCTCGGTCACCTCGACAGCATAGACGATCGCCGCCTCCTCCGGCGCCTCGTCGCTCTGGTCGATGACAGCATTGACATAGAAGCGGAAATAGCGCGCCTCGTCGGTCGCCGTGCGGGTATCGAGCGGAGCAATGTCACCCTGCCGGTCCTTGGCCGCCGCCAGCGCCGCGGCCAGCTGCGGCCGATCGCTCTCTTGCACGATGGTTTCGAGAGAGGGCGACTTCTCGAGATCGTCGCGCGACACGACGCCGGAAAACAGCTTCAGGAACGGCGCATTGGTGCGCAGAATGCGCCCGTCGCCATCAACCGAGGCGATCGCCATCGGCGTATTGTTGAAGAAGCGAGTGAAGCGCATGGCGGCGGCCGAAGCGGACTGGCCGCCCTCGCTGCTCTTTTCGCGCGCCAGCACGATCGTCCTGCTTTCGCCGGGCGCGCCGTCGCGCATCGAGGTGACGCTGTGGATGATCTGCACTGGCAGGCTCTGGCCGTTGGTCTTGCGCAGGTCGAGATCGAGAGTCACGGTCTTCTTCAGGCCGGGTTCGGCCTGCACCGACTGGATCAGGGCCAGCCCTTCGCCGGCCACGAGGTCGCCGATCGACATCGAGCCCGGCAGGAACTTGGTCAGGTCGAGGCCCAGCCATTCGGCAAGCGTTGCATTCAGGTAGAAGATTTCGCCCTTCCGGCCGGCGGAGAAGAAGCCGGCAGGTGCGTGATCGAGATAGTCGATCGCGTTCTGCAGTTCCTTGAAAAATCGCTCCTGATCGTCGCGTTCGGCGGTGATATCGGTGATCTGCCAGATCTGCAGCGGTTTGCCGCCATTGTCCTCCTGATGCAGCAGCCGCGCCTTCAGCCGATACCAATGCGCGCCCGAGCTGTTGGAGCCGGGGCCGACGGCGCGCAGAAGACGGAATTCCTCGCGCCCCTCCTTGCCCTCGCGCAGACCGTTGACCAGCCGGTAGAGCGCTTCGTTGGACTCGCGATGGCGCGATAGCAGCGTTTCGAGCGTCTGCACTTCGGTCGCCTTGCGCGCCCCGGTCAGCGCGCCGTAGGCAGCGTTCGCATAGATGATGCGGCCCTTGTCGTCGGTGATCAGCGTCCCGTCCGGGTGGCTGTTGAGAAAGGCGCGCGCCAGACTGTCGGACTGGTGCTGCGGCATCACCTCGATGAAGCCGATAACCGAAGAGACCAGGAAGAATATCCCGACCATGGCGAGCACGCCGAGGCCGCCGAGCACCATCTCGTTGTCGAGTGATCTTTTGAAGACGACGAAGGCACCGGCTGCCGCAATCAGCACGAGCGCCAATAGGAGAATCCGCAAAACCGTGCCAGAACGCCCCCCACGATCCACAAGCGGTGCGTTATAGTCGTCGGCCTGACGCGGTTTCGTCATGTATTCCTCGCATAAGCCCTTCCCATTTCATAGCACGAACACGAAGCAGGAATCAGGCACTCTTTCCTTCTTAGCAATTTGCCACGCCGGCAAAAACACCGGTCACCGGCAAGACTGCTTGAATTCACAGGCTAGAGTGCCATCTGCCCCGGAAGCCGCCGCCCGCGCACAAGGCGGCAGCCGACTTCCGGCACAATAGGAAATCGCCTTTGTGCGTCACTGGACAGGACCTTCGGCCCTTGTTTAAGGAACGGAAAAGTCGTCAATATGTGCCGAATGCGAAATGGAGTGAGTGACTATGTTCGATGATCTTGTCGCAGCTTACGGCAGCCGTTTCCTGCTTGCGGCCGGTGGCGTCGGCTTGGCGCTTCTCCTGCTCATTCTGGCGCTCTGGCTGATCCGAAGCCGCGCCCCCTCGCCCTTCATACGTGGCGGCCGCAACCGTCAGCCCCGCCTGCAGGTGCTGGATGCAGCGGCCGTCGATACCCGCCGCCGGCTGGTGCTGGTGCGCCGTGACGACGTCGAACATCTGATCATGATCGGCGGTCCGACCGACATCGTCATCGAAAGCCGGATCCTGGCCGAAGCGCCCGAACAGTCCGAAAGCGTCAGACGGCCCGAGCCGGCCGCTGAGCGGCCAGCAAAAGTCCCGCGCCCCGAAACACCGCCCGTTTCCGTAAGCCGTCCGCCGGTTGCCGCCCTCAGCGAGCCGGCCGCCGAACCCGCCTTCGCGGCCCCAGCCGCGCTGGTACCGCGTCCTCGCCCCGAACCGCCGGTCCAGCCAGCCGCGCCGCCGCCGGTGGCCACCAGCCCGCTTCCGGCGGAGCCCGCGGCGGCTCCGCTGTCGGCCGAACGCGATCATTCTCCGCGTCCCGCTCCGCTCCAGCCGCGCCTGCCGGAACAACCGGTTGCCCCCCGGGTCGCACAGCCCGCACCGTATCACGATACGGCGAGTGCTGCCGAAATCCTTGACGCCGCCCGCCAGCGGGTCCTGCCGCAGCAGCGCATCGATCCCGAGGTCTCCGCCCCCGACAGGCCGGCGCCGCGCACCGCGCCCGCGACGTCCGAGGACGAAGCGGCTGCGCAATCGGCAGCGGCGAGTCGCCATGATTTCCAGCGGGTGCTGGAACAGGAGATGGCAAACAATCTGACGGCCGAGCGCATCGTGCCGGCTCCGGCAAACCAGACCCCGCGCCCGGCCGCGCCGCAGCCCGCCAACCTGCCGCGCCGCGATCCCGAACTTGCCCCGATCACCGGCGCAGACACGGAACTGCAGAAGGAAGTTGCCCGCATTTTCGGTGAAATGAGCGTCAATCGCGACAAGTGATCGTTGCACCGCGGAAGCTCGGTTGCCCGCATTGGTCACTTCATCATGAAGTTGCAGAAATGCCCCAATGCGGCGGCTTCTCGTTCCGGGAGTTCTTCGGGCCTCCCCACTGCGTCGATCATTTGTTATCATCGACGTGAAGAGCTCTGGTGCATTGAGGTTACACTTTGCCTAAGTAAATGCCGGTCTCACTCCAGTTTCACCCCGTACTGCCGCACAGCAAGACGCTGGCGGCATGCGACCATGTTCATCGGGTGGTGGCGAGAGACCGGTTTGGCATTGTTACAATGTGCCAGCGCAGCTCCGCTGCTCAGCTCTTCAGCCGCCCACGACATCGCCACACCGCGCCCGCAAGGCTTTCTCATGCACCATCTTGGTGGACTTTCGAACGGAAGACCAAGACGATATGTGCAAGACGCTTCGGGTCCGATGGACCATCATTCCCAAGACAGCCCCCCAGCCATGGATTGCGTGTGGCGGATGCGGAGGCCTCAGAGCTTTCCGATCCAGCGGCAAGATCCGGCTGAATGCCAACGGTCGCAAGCTCGACGCCTGGCTGATCTACAAATGCCTTACCTGCGAAAGGACATGGAACCGGCCAATCTTCGAGCGCCGGAATATCCGCGACATCGATCCGCTGCTGCTCGACGCGCTGCAGTCCAATGACCCGGATTGGGTTCGCGCGGAAAGCTTCAATCTCGATGGGCTGCGGCGCAAATCACAGCGCGTGGACGAATTCGCCGAATTCGACATCGCCAAGGAGACGCGGCACGAGATCGCAGGCTGGACATGCCTGGAAATCGAGCTGGCGGCGCAGTTCGCGACAAGCATCCGCCTGGATCGACTGCTGGCCTTCGAGTTGAAAATGTCGCGCTCGCGCCTGCAGGCTTTGCACGATCAGGGCCTGTGTCGAACGGACCCCGGTGGCGCAGATATCATGCGGCGAAGGGTAAGGAGTGGCACGCTCGTCACGATCGATCTCGTCGTGGAGCCCGAGCGGGAGCGACTGTGGAAACCTCTGGCGACAAGCGGTCCGCTCCAATGCAGGTCGCCCCGGAGCATGCGGCGGCTCGGGGACGGCGACATGGATAAAACTAAAGGCTGAAGCGCGTCGCATGATTCAAATTTGATACGAAACGCGTTAATGGGCGGCGCACGAAGGCCGATCGAGAAGCCGGCAGTGCAACGACAAAGAAGGCGCCGCGATCAGATCGCGGCGCCCAATGTATCTCTGCCTGCGTGGAAACCGTCATTCGTCGCGATAGACTTTTTCGCGACGTTCGTGGCGCTCCTGCGCCTCGATCGACAACGTCGCGATCGGGCGGGCGTCGAGGCGCTTGAGACCGATCGGTTCGCCGGTTTCCTCGCAATAGCCGTAGGTGCCGTCTTCGATTCGCTGCAGCGCCGCGTCGATCTTGGAGATCAGCTTTCTCTGCCGGTCACGGGCACGAAGTTCGATCGCCCGGTCGGTTTCCGAAGACGCTCGGTCGGCGAGATCGGGGTGGTTTGCGCTTTCCTCAGCCAAATGGTCGAGCGTTTCGCGCGCTTCTCTAAGGATATCGTTTTTCCAGGCGACCAGCTTGGCCCTGAAGTAGGCCCGCTGGTTTACGTTCATGAACTCTTCCTCTTCCGAGGGAACGTAATTGCTAAGATCGATCTTCTCACTCAACGCGATTCTCCTGAAGAACATCTCATCTGGCCGGGTGTATATCCCAAGCGCTAGCCGCGATTCAAGCCAAATACGACAGCTAAACAGATTTTTAAATCTGTTACAATTTTCAGCTAACGGACTATTTTCTCATGATTATTCCCGCTGACATTTTTTGCTTCGCCTTCAAAACGCCGTGTTACCGGCCACGTTTTGCGGTTTTGCGACACGGCTGGCGGTTGACGGCGGCTGAGCGCAACCGCTACTGAAAAGACCCACCGATCCTGGATTTGCCCATGACCGTACCGCTGCCTCCGCCCCATCGCATCTACCTCCTGCGTCATGCCGAGGCCGCCCCGGCCGAACCCGGGCAACGCGATTTTGACCGGCCGCTCAGCGAAAAAGGTTATGGCGATGCCGAGATCATCGCCGACAAGGCAGCCGACAAGGGCTACCGGCCGGATCTTCTCATCAGTTCGACGGCGTTGCGCTGCCGAGACACTGCTGACGCCGTCCATCGGGCAGTCGGCGTCGCCCTCGACGTGCGCTATGTCGATGCGCTCTATGACGCCACCGTCGACACCTATCTCGAAATCATCGATGCGCAGGAGGCGACGGCCGTCATGCTGGTCGGCCACAATCCAACCATGGAGCAGGCGCTGGAGACACTGATCGGTCACAAGGCGATGGTCCGCGCCCTACCCGGCGGCTTTCCGACGGCAGGCCTTGCCGTTATCGATTTCGCTGCGTCCGTTAACGCCTGGCGTCTGATCGATTTCATTGTCGTCTGAAATCGTCGAAGCAATTCGAAGAGCGGCAGGAACCTTCCTTATCCGCGGAAAACGGAAATGCGTTCGCGCCACTTCTTTTTCGGACAACGCCGCCTTCCTATATTGCTGGCAGTCACCAATCGGAATCGCGCCTTGCCGCCACGCCTGACATCCCTTGCCGACGATGCTCGCATCGCCTTCGACAATCTCGCCGACCGGGCGAATGGGCTCGTCAATCCGACCGTGCGGCTCGGCGTCACTGGCCTCTCGCGATCCGGCAAGACGGTTTTCATCTCCTCGCTTGTCCACAATCTCCTGCATGGCGGCCGACTGCCGCTTTTCGAACCGGTGCAATCGGGCCGCGTTTCCGCCGTGCGGCTCGAGCCGCAGCCTGATGATGCTGTGCCTCGCTTTCAATATGAAGACCATATCCGGGCGCTGGTGAAGGACCGCGTCTGGCCGGATTCGACCCGCGCCATTTCCGAATTGCGCATCACGCTCGATTATCAGAGCGCCAGCGGCTGGAATCGCCTGTTCTCACCCGGCCGGCTGTCGATCGATATCGTCGATTACCCCGGTGAATGGCTGCTCGACCTGCCACTGCTCGGCAAGGATTATCGCACCTTCAGCGAGGAGACGATTGCGCTTGCGCAAACCGGCGTCCGCTCCGCACTGTCGCAGGGCTGGCTGGCGCTCACACGGGCGGCCGATATAAATGCCGGCGCCGACGAGATGGTGGCCCGCGAGCTTGCAACTGCCTTCGCCGACTATCTGAAGGCCTGCAAGGCCGACGAACGTTCGCTCTCCACCTTGCCGCCCGGCCGCCTGCTCCTGCCCGGCGATCTCGACGGCTCGCCGGCGCTGACCTTCGCTCCGCTCGCTCTGCAGCCCGAAGGACGCCCCGGTCGCGGCTCGCTCTGGGCGATGATGGAGCGTCGATACGAAGCCTATAAGTCGGTGGTCGTCAAACCCTTCTTCCGCGAGCATTTCGCGCGGCTCGACCGCCAGATCGTGCTGGTCGACGCACTGCAGGCGATGAACCGCGGCCCGGAAGCCGTCCAGGATCTGGAACGCGCGCTGACCGATGTGCTCGCCTGTTTCCGCCCGGGCACCAATTCGCTGCTCTCCTCGCTGCTTGGCCGGCGTATCGACCGCGTGCTGGTCGCCGCCACCAAGGCCGACCATCTCCATCATGAGAGCCATGACCGGCTCGACGCGCTGACCCGCCGCCTCGTCGATCGCGCCATCGCCCGCATCGGCATGGCCGGCGCCGGCATCGATGTCATGGCTCTGGCCTCCGTGCGCGCCACCCGAGAGGCGTCGGTCAAACGTGACGGCCATGACCTGCCCGTGATCGTCGGTACGCCGATGGCGGGTGAAACCATTGCCGGCGAGCGCTTCGACGGCCAGAGAAAGACCGCGATCTTTCCCGGCGACCTGCCGCAGGATCCGGAAGGCCTGTTTGACCGTATCGCCTCGGGCGAGATCGGTGGAACCCTGCCCGAAATCAATGTCGTCAGGTTCCGCCCGCCGCATCTCGAGGAAACCGGCGGCGGCGTCAAGCTGTCGGTGCCGCATATCCGCCTCGACCGCGCCATGCAGTTCCTGTTCGGAGACCGTCTCGCATGAGTAAGCCCCCGTCCGATCCGCCACGCCGCCCACCCGCAGCCTTCGCTTACGAAGACAAGGCATCCGAGCCGCACGTCAGCAGCCGTCAGCAGCAAGGCCGGCGCAAACCGGAAAGCTTCTCTGAAAATATCATCGAGACGCCCGACCAGGATGATCCCTTCATCAATCCTGACATGGATCTCAACGCGCTGCCGGTCGCGACGCCGCGCAAGCGCCGCACCTCCTTTGGCAAGATCGCCGCCGCCGCCTTCGGCATCCTGCTGTCGCTTAGCCTCGGGCTCTGGACCGACCAGTTGATCAGCGATCTCTTCACCCGCGCCGACTGGTTGGGTTACGCAGCCCTTGGCGTGCTCACGATCGGCATCCTCGCCGTGCTTGCCCTCGTCATCCGCGAGACCGCAGGCATGATGCGCCTTGCCGCCGTCCAGGCGATCAAGGCCGAAGCGGAAGCCGCCATCCTCGAAACTCGACCGGTGAAGGCGCGCTCCGTCGTGGCGAGCCTCACCACGCTGCTTGCCGCCAATCCCGAAACATCGAAGGGACGTGCGACGCTGAACGCGACCGAGGGTGAGGTCATCGATCCCCCGCATCTGATCGCCTTGGCCGAACGAGAACTGCTCGCCCCGCTGGACCGCAAGGCCCGTGCCCTCATCGTCAATGCCTCCAAGCGTGTCTCGATCGTCACCGCCGTCAGCCCGCGCGCGGTCGTCGATCTGCTCTATGTGCTCTACGAGGCCGTCCGCCTCATCCGCGCCATGGCGGAACTCTATGGCGGCCGCCCCGGCACGCTCGGCATGTTCCGCCTTCTGCGCGACGTGCTGGCGCATCTGGCGGTCACCGGCTCGATCGCCGTCGGTGACAGCCTTGTCCAGCAGGTGCTCGGCCATGGCCTGGCCTCGAAGCTATCGGCCCGACTCGGCGAGGGTGTCATCAACGGCCTGATGACCGCCCGCATCGGAATCGCCGCCATGGATCTCTGCCGGCCGCTTGCCTTTCGCACGCTGAAGCGACCGGGAATCGGCGATTTCATCGCCGATCTCACACCTTCGATGTCGTCCCGCGGCAACAGTCCTTAACTGACGAGGCGATTCCACGGCTTCCGCCTCCCCCAGCGTCAACATAGAATAAAGCAAGCATATTCAATAGGATATAGGAAGATCATTAATAACCGCACGGCATGACGGCCTAGCAGCCCCTCGCATTTCGGCACAATCGAAAGGAAGGGTTAACCATTCTTCGGCAAAACTTGCAGCCAGTTCGTGAGTGGTGTTTGCCAAGGAAAATCCATGTATTCGCGCAAGTTTCTCTTCGTATGCGGCCTCGCCGCCGCGGCATTGTCGCCGGTCGCAGATGTCGCTCCGGCAGCCACCGCCGCAACCCGTGACAAAGCCTTCTTCGATTCCGTCGCCGGCTCCTGGAAGGGCCCCGGCGAGATCGTCGCCGGCAAGTACAAGGGCACCAAATTCACCTGCAACCTGATCGGCGAACCCACCGGCGACAGCAATGCCGGCATCAAGCTCGACGGCACCTGCCGCGTCGGCGTCTTCAAGCAGCCGATGACCGCTGTCATCTCGCAGTCGGGCTCCAGCTATAAAGGCAAGTTTCTCGACGGCGCCGCCGGCAAAGGTCTTGACGTCGTCTCCGGTGCCGTCACCGAGGATACCGTCGTGGTCGGCATCAACCGCGCCAAGCTGAATGGAGCGATGATTGCCCGCGTGCGTGACGACAAGACGATGAACGTCACCGTTTCGGTCAAGGTCGAAAGCCAGATGATCCCTGTCATCGGCCTGACATTGACGCGGCAGGTCGATGAAATGGCCGTGGGCTCGATCGAGTAGACAGATCGCATGACGGATTTTCCTGAAGCGGCGGGTTTCCCGCCGTTTGGCGTTTCAGGAGCCCTGCTTCAGGCGCTCCGCCACCAGTTGCCGCTGTCATCGGCGACCTCGATGCCCGTCACGTCGGCGTCGAGTAGCCAGTCGCTGACCGGCCGCCCCCGGACGAGAAGGCCCGGGGCAATATCGGCAAGCGGCATCAGCACGAAACCGCGCTCGGTCATCCGCGGATGCGGCAGTTCCAGCCGCGGCGCGTCCTGGACGACGTCGCCATAGGTCAGCACGTCGATATCGAGCGTGCGCGGCCCCCAGCGCTCGATACGCTCGCGTTTCATCTCCCGTTCGATCGATAGGCAGACATCGAGCAAAGATTCCGGAGGAAGCCGGGTTTCGACGGCGGCGCAGGCGTTGAAGAAGAACGATTGGTCCGTCTTGCCCCAGGGCGGCGTGCGATAGAGCCGCGACACGGCGGTAACGCGGCAATCGTCACGCCCGTCGAGCCTCTGCAAAGCCGCTGCCATCGCCTTCACCGGCTCGCCGATATTGCCGCCGAGGCCGAGAGTGGCGGATCGCGATGCGGCCTCAGGCAAAGTGCTCAACGCTCACCTGCACGAAATCAAGCACGCCGGGCACCGGCGCGTTCGGCTTGCGCACCGTGATCTTCGCCCGCTTGACCTGCGGAAATGTCTCGCAGAGGCCCTTGGCGATATCGAGCGCCAGGGCTTCGATAAGATAGCGCCGCTTGCCGGTGACGATCTGCTCGATCACGGTGAAGGCGATGCCGTAATTGACGGTATCGTCGATCGAGTCGCTTTTCAGCGCTTCGCCGGCGACGACATCGAGCTCGGCATCGACGAAGAAACGCTGGCCGAGGAATTCCTCCTCGTCATGTACGCCGTGGCGCGCGAAGAAGGCGCAGTTCTGCAGCGTGATCGTGTAGGTGGTCATGTCGGCCGCTTCCTCTCAAATTCCTGGCGCGCATTGAGCATAGCATCGGCGACATCAAGCGCATCCCTGTTGATTGCGACATTGTGCACCCGGAAAACCGCAGCGCCTTGGAGCCGCAGCAGAACGCTGGTCGCAGCCGTCGCCACGTCCCGGTCCGGCGCATCCCGCCCCGTCACAGCGCCGAGAAAACGTTTGCGTGAGGTGCCGGCAAGCAACGGCAGGCCGAAGCGCGAAAGTTCGGAAAACCGCGCCATCAGTTCCAGGTTCTCCTCCGCCGTCTCCTTGGCGAAGCCGAAGCCCGGATCGAGCACGATGCGGTCGCTGTTGACACCTGCCGCAGCGGCGATCGCAAGCGACCGTTCGAGGAAATGGACCTGGTCGGCGATCACATCGGCAAGTTTGACCCTGTCGCGGCCGGTATGCATGATGCAGAGTCCCGCCCCCGTCGCCGCGGCCAGTTCCGCGATACCGCTCTCCTTCTGCAGTCCGGAGACGTCGTTGACGATATGGGCGCCAGCGCTGACCGCTAGCCGCGCCGTGTCGGCGCGATAGGTGTCGATGGATATCAGCGCTTGGGTGCGGCCGCGCAGCGCCTCGATGACGGGCAGCACCCGCGCCTGCTCCTCCGAAGGGCTGACCGACGCTGCGCCCGGTCGGGTCGATTCGCCGCCGATGTCGACAATCGCGGCGCCATCGCTGACTGCCTGCAGCGCGTGTTCGACGGCGGCATCGACAGTTTTGAAGCGTCCGCCATCGGAAAAGGAGTCCGGCGTCACGTTGATGATCGCCATGATCGCCGAACGACGGCCGAGTTCGATCTCCCGGCCATGGCCGACGCGCCATAAACTGCCTTCGAACCCTATCACCAGACTTGTCCTATTGATGATGAAAAAAGCCGCCACCCCATATTGCCCTTGCGGTGGCTATGCCCCAAGCTCCTGCCGATTTCAACATGGGTTGCGTTCAGAATGCCGCTTGCAGTGCGTTATATGTGCCTTCCTGTCGCCTTTTCCATTGCTCTTTCCATCAGCAGCCCCGCGGCAGCCGAAGTGATCGCATCGAAAAGCTATTCCTATTTCGACATCAGCGGCAAAACCGCCGATGAGCTCGACCGCGAACTCAGCCGGCGCGGCCCGACGGCGAGCGGCTCGTCGGCGCGCCATCCCGGCGCCACCAAGATCCGCTTCGGCGGCGAAGCCACCTATATTCAGGATGACGGCCGCTGCCGCGTCGGCAACGTCAAGGTCACGGTCCACACCCAAATCATCCTGCCGCGCTGGAACAGCCGCCGAGGCGCCAGCAAGGAGCTGTCGTTGATCTGGGACACGTTGTCGAGCGACATCAAGCGCCACGAGGAGCGCCATGCGGAGATCGCCAGAGATCAGGCCCGCGCCATGGAACGCGCCATCCGCGCCCTGCCGCAACAGCGCAGCTGCGAGGCAATGCAGGAACTCGTCTCCAACGAATCAGCTCGCGGTATAGAGGAGCACGATCGGCTACAGGCGCGATTCGACCGGGTTGAAGCAGTCAATTTCCAGAAGCGCATGCTGAGATTGCTGAATAATCGAATCAACGGTCGGGCCGGCGAAAAATAACGGTTTTTCAAACTTCTTACGAGGAGAAAAACTTAGCTGCGCAATGAAACTTGTGCGAAACTTGCGCGCGCCCCAGCGTTTTAATGGTCATTTTTCATCCTGGCAGACTCAACCGGAACGCGTTAATATGAACACATTCGAAAGTTCAGCTATGGCATCTGGACTTTTCTCGCTGGGTTCTCCTGGCGCGTTCTGAAGCCGCGGATGTTCCTCCCTCATCCGCAGGTAATGCGCCCGCCTCGCCTCGCTCGCACCAGCGCGCGAGGCGTCTTTTTGTGGCTATGGCAGCAAACGCGGCGAATGCACCCGCCCCGAATGCATAAAAACAAAGCGCTAAAGCGCCTCGCATGACTCAAACTTCATGCGAGGCGCTGTAGGGGCCGGCGTCAGGCCTGACGTTCAGGCACGTGCACGACGAGCCCGTCATAGGCGGCCTTCATCCGGATCTGACAGGAGAGCCGCGAGGTCGGGCGCACATCGAAGGCGAAGTCGAGCATGTCCTCTTCCATCGCTTCCGGCTGGCCGACCTTCTCCGTCCATTCTTCGTCGACATAGACGTGACAGGTTGCGCAGGCGCAGGCGCCGCCGCATTCGGCCTCAATGCCGGGCACCGAATTGCGCACGGCATTTTCCATCACGGTGGAGCCTTGATCGACGTCGAGGTCGAAGCGCGTGCCGTCGAAGGCGACGATGGTAAGTTTGGGCATCGGGACTATTTCCGGTCTTGAAAGGGTTGGGCGGCTTTACTTCCGACAATTCGACGCATCAGTCAACATTGGGAAATCTGCCATAACCTCGCAGATCAGGCAGTCGCCCGCCGTCTTCAATGCGCCATATCGCACGTCGCAAAAAGACCCGTGGTTCCGCAATGGAACAGCGGGTCCTCTGCGCAATTCCTTAAGGATAAGATTATACGGCTATTCAAACTGCTACAGCGTCTCAAAAAACGCGCGGCGAACGACGATGAAAGAGAGATCAGCCGCGGCAGAGCTTCAGGATGAAATTCTCCGCGTCGAGGACGGCAGCGCCCAGCGCCGCCATCGCACCGGCATCGCCGCCGGTCTCCTCGATGACTTCCGCCGTCTCTGACACGCGAAATGCGCCGACCGAACTGGCCGCGCCTTTCAGCCGGTGCGCGGCGGCCCCGACGCGCACGGTCTCGCCGCTCGCAATATCCTGAAGACAAGCGCGGGCTTGGCGGGCAAACATCTGAAGGACTTCAATTTCCAGCGTCTTGTCACCCATCGTCTGCTTTGCGAGATGAACCAGGTCGATCGGCCGGACCTTCGAGGGACAAGCTCCCTTTGCATTGTCCGGCGCTTCGAATAGGATGTTCAATGCTGCCATCTGGGCCACCATTTGCCAATTCTCCCGTCTCACGTCGTCCGCACTGGCAACAGTTCTGCGTCAGGAGGGTGGCCATCCCGTTAAATTCCGGCACAGCGGCCGCGGAAATCTCGGCATATGGTTAACGTCCGTTAAATATCCCTAAATTATTGGTTTTTAAGCGCGGTCCCGGATTTAAAATTGTTAACAACGGGTTAACGAGCCGCAAATCTCAAGCCTTCATTAATTGTGTGACGAGCCCAGATGTGTCACTACGATACTGGTGGAGCGGGTTTATGGTACGCGCCTTTGCCGAGTGAGTGGATAATGGTAGTGTTTTGATACCTTCCGTTTGAAAAAGCGGCTATCTACTCTGAAATGACGTGCTTATCCGTCCGCGGTTGGGATGGAGGGCCTTAACGGCAAAGTTGTTCCGGGCAAGGCGGAAACCTGGGCAGCGCTGGCGGACCGGCCGACAGTAACGAGGCGTAACCGAATGGCGAATAATAAATACAATGAGTCGATAGAGGACAAGGCGTTCAAGGCATTGGACGAGGCGCTCCAGATCGATTTCGGCAAGGACAACGTGCCGTCTCGCCGCGGCGACGCGCCTGAGGCGCCGGAGGGGAATGTGTCTGATCCATCGAATGCGCGTAATCAGCAAGCCCAGGAAGAGGCGCAGCGCCGCAATCGCCGCGGCGCCAACGGTGAGCAGGCTTCCAGGGCTCCGGCCTTCGCCCCCGCCAATGATGCCAATCGCAATACGCCCGCATCTATTCTGAAATCTTTCGACGGCGCCTCCAGCCGCTCGGCGGTGCGCACCGCCACCCTGTTTTCGGTCCTCTGGGTGATGGCGGGCCTCGGCCTGATGTCGCTGCTTTACGCGCCGCAGATCTGGCAGATCCGTTCGGTTGCCGATCTCGTCGCCCTGCCCGGTGTCATTGCCGGCCTGGTCGGCATCGTCGTTCCCGTGATGATGTTCTATGCTTTCGCCATCATGATCTCCCGCGCCCAGGACATGCGCAACGCCGCCCGCTCCATGGCGGAGGTGGCATTGCGCCTGGCAGAGCCGGAAACCATCGCCTCCGAACGCATCATGACCGTGGGTCAGGCGGTGCGCCGCGAGGTTTCGGCCATGAACGAAGGAATCGAACGCACCATTGCGCGCGCCACCGAGCTGGAGACGCTCGTCCATTCCGAAGTCAACGCTCTTGAGCGTTCCTATGCGGACAACGAATTGCGCGTGCGCGGCCTTGTCCACGAACTCGGCTCCGAACGGGAGGCAATCGTCAACCATGCCGACCGCATCCGCACCTCGATCGGCAGCGTCCACGACCAACTGAAGGAAGAACTGTCGCTTGCGACCGAAGAGATCGCCGTGCGTCTCGCCACATCGGGCGAAGCCTTCGCCTCGCTGATCGACACGCGGGCAGCGACGATCCTGGAAAAATCGGACAGCGCCCTTCAGTCGATGGGCAGCCTGCTCGCCGCCAAGACCGACAGCCTGCTCCAGACGCTCAACGCATCCGGGTTTGCGCTGGCCACCGAATTCGACAACCGCCTCGAGGCGCTCACCGTCAATCTCAACGAACATGGCGAAAAACTGCTCAGCCAGTTCGAGACGCGCGCCTCGACCATGGACAGCAGCGCCGAGAAGCTGAACGCGGCGCTGAACGAGCGCACGCATCAGCTTAACGAAATCCTGATCGCCCGCACCCGCGAGATCAACGAAAGCCTGACATCCGGCGAACGCACCATCGGCGGCACGCTCGACGACGTGCTGTCGAAGCTGAACAGCGCGCTTGACGAAAAGGGCGCGAGCTTCCGCCAGAGCCTGCAGACCACCGCCGACGACACCGTCATGGATCTCGATCTTCGCACCGGCTTCTTCGAGGAGCGGCTGCAGACGACCGTCGCCCAGCTTTCGACCGCCTTCGATGAACGAGTTGCCGAATTTACCAGCGCTTTCGACAAACGCACCGGCTCGCTCGACACAAAGCTGATGGAAAGCCTCGCCCGTATCAATGAGACGCTGAGCGGTGGCTCGGATTCGATCGACGGCATTCTCAATTCCAGCATCGACCGCCTCGGTTCCTCGATGACCGATCAGTCGCTGGCACTCGCTGCCGCGCTCGCCACCGGTCACGAAATGCTGGAAAGCACGCTCGGCACCCGCAGCGAAGAAATCACCACCGCGCTGACCAGCCGCACCGGCGAGCTGACCGCGGCGCTGCAGAACGCTACGTCGGACATCGCGCTGGCGCTCGCTTCAGGCACTTCCGACCTGCAGAACAATCTCCAGGCTCGCTCAGCCGAATTCCGCGACACGCTGCGCACCACCACCAGCGAGCTGACCGCCGCCGTCGCCGCCGGCACACAAGAGGTGACCACCGCCTTCGGCGGTCGCGCCGAGGAGCTGAGCGGCCTGCTTACCGCACGCACAGCCGAAATCAGCGATGCGCTCGGCGCTGCGCACGGACGCATTGACAGCGTCATGGCAGAGCGCGGCGGCGCGCTCGTCGAGGCGCTGACCAGCCATCACGGCCGCTTCGAGGAAGCGCTGACCACCCGCTCCGACGCGATCATCAATGCTGTCGCGGGCACCCACGACCGTCTCGCCGAAACGCTCGACGAGAAGGCCATGGCGCTTGCCATCTCGTTGAACGAGAGCCAGGCCCGCATCGAAGATACGCTCGAAACCCGCTCAGCCACCCTGCTGAACGCCGTTTCCGGCACGCATGACCGGCTGTCCGAGACGCTCGACGAGAAGGCAATGGCGCTCGCCATCTCCTTGAACGAAAGCCAGAGCCGCATCGAGGACACGCTCGAAACCCGCTCCGCAGCCTTCCTCGATGCCGTGTCGGGCACGCATGAACGGCTGTCGGAAACACTTGACACCAAGGCGGCGGCGCTCACGACGTCCCTCGACGAGAGGCACGCCCGCATCGAGGATGCGCTCGGGACACGCGCCGAAGCGCTGCTCAACACCATCGCCGGCACGCGCGACCGCCTTGCTGAAACGCTTGATGAAAAGGCAATGGCCCTCGCCATTTCCTTGAACGAAGGCCAGGCTCGCATCGAGGACACGCTGGAAAGCCGTTCCGCGGCCCTGCTGAACGCTGTCTCCGGAACCCACGACCGCTTCGCCGCGGCGCTGGATGGTCGGGCGTCGGCTATTGCCGCCTCGCTGAGCGAGACCCAGGCCCATATCGAGAATACGCTCGAAACCCGCTCCTCCGCCCTCCTGGATGCCGTTTCCGGCACGCATGACCGCCTCTCCGAAACCTTGGACGAAAAAGCGATGGCGCTTGCCATTTCGCTCAACGAGAGCCAGGCTCGCATCGAGGAGACGCTGGAAACCCGCTCCGCGGCCTTGCTGAATTCCGTTTCCGGCACCTACGACCGCTTCTCCGAAACTCTCGACGAGAAGGCTATGACGCTGGCCATCTCGATCAACGAGAGCCAGGCACGGATCGAAGACACGTTGGGGACCCGCTCCGAGGCCTTCCTCAACGCCGTCTCGGGCACGCATCAGCGTATCTCCGAAACGCTCGACCAGAATACATCGGCGCTCGCTGCTACCTTGAGCGAAGGCCAACGGCGACTGCAGGATACGCTGGAGACGCGCTCGGAATCCTTCCTCAACGCGGTTTCCGCCACCCATGACCGGCTGTCCGAGACGCTTGACGATCGGGCCATGGCGCTGGCCATCTCGCTGAACGAGAGCCAGAGCCGCCTCGAGGAGACGCTGACCTCCGGTGCCGATGCGATCACCAATGCGGTCTCCGGCACGCATGAACGCCTGAACGGCGTGTTCGACCAAAAAGCCAACGCGCTGGCCGCTTCGTTGAATGAGGGCCAGGTCCGCATCGAGGAAGCTCTGGGACACCGCACTGCCGCGATCATCGGCGCAGTGACGGCAAGCCACGACCGCCTCACCGATTCGCTCGACGAAAAGACCATGGCGCTCGCCATTTCACTCGACGACAATCAGAGCCGCTTCGACAGCGCGCTCGAGGCTCGCAGCAATTCCATCATGGAAGCCGTCGCCAGTGCCGAGGCGCGCGTCGCCGGCGCCTTTGCCGACAAGACCGATGCGATCCATAACGCCTATGCCGACAATCAGCAGCGGCTCGAAAATGCGCTTTCCCAGCACAGTGCAGCGCTCTCGAGCGCTCTCGATGCCGGCGGCGCCCGGTTCGAGGATCTCGTCGGCGGCTTGACCGGCCGCATCGAAGGCCGTCTGAGCGATGCCCATGCGCGACTCGGAGGCCTCGCCGAGGAGGCCGCGGCGCGCATCGAGAGCGGACTGGATTCTGCCCATGAGCGCATCCGCACGACGCTTGAGGATCGTGCCAACGCCATCGATCTGTCGCTGAACCAGGCCCATACGCTGATCAGCGATACGCTGACCGAACAGGCGACGAGCATCGGCACTTCGGTGGCGACGTCTGTCAGCATGCTCGAAATGTCGCTGGAACACCGCGAGGCCTCGATCCGTCAGGCGATCGATGCCGGCGCTCAGACATTGGAAGAGCGCATGCATGCCGGCGCTGGCCAGATCGCCGGCCGCTTCCAGGATGCGGCAAACACGATTTCGAGCTCCGCCCAGAACCTTTCCGCCCATCTCGACCAGTCGGTTGCAAGCCTTGCGGGACGTCTTGAAGAAACCGGTTCCCGTATGGAAGCGGGCCTGACTGCCATCGAGAGCCGCATCCGTGACGGCGTCGGCGGCGTTGCCGACAAGGTCGAAGCGGCCAGCAGCCAGCTGTCCGGCGTGCTTGCCGACGGCATTTCCCGTCTCGGAGCACTTGGTGACGACACGACCCAGCGCATATCGGCGACGCTCGAAGGCAGCGCCTCAAATCTCACCCAGGCGATCGACAGCCGGACCGCCAATCTGGCCGAGACCCTGGACAGCCGCACAACCACGCTGACGGGCGCCATCGAGGGCCGTACGGCAAGTCTCGGCGAAACCCTCGACCGCGGCAACGCCCGCATCGAGGAACGCCTCTCGACCATGGATCGCGCATTGACCGTCGGCCTCGAAGCCGTCAACCGTACCATCGAAGGCAAGGCAGCCGGCCTCGCTTCGACGTTGCGCAGCGCCGTGGCCGAAGCAGCTCAGGGAATGGAAGGCGAAGCGACGAGAACCACCGAACTGCTCGGCAAGACCGGCCAGCAATTCGCCGAGGATCTCAATGCAAAAAGCGACGAATTCACCCGCACCATGGATGAGCGTTCGTCGCAGATCGTCAACCGCGTCTCCGAAGCCCAGAACCGCTTGGCAAGCCAGGCCGCCGCCGTCGCCCAGACCTTCTCGGAAGCCGGCAATGCCATCGTCAACAAAGTGGCCGAGGCCGAGACCATCGTCGGCACGCAGGTCAATGCCATTTCCAGGGCCCTGTCGGATGCCGGCCAGTCTCTCGAGGCGCGCGGCAATGCCATCCGCACGACGCTGTCGGGGGCCGGCAGCGAGATTTCCGCCACCATGGCGGATGTCGACCGAGCGCTCGAAGCCCGCAGCAGCGCCATCCGCACAAATCTCGAGGAGCGCACTCGCGAGATCGATACCACCCTCTCCGACATCGACCGGGCGCTCGAAGCGCGCGGCAACTCGATCCGCACGACGCTCGAGGAGCGCACCCGCGACCTCAACTCGATGCTATCAGGCCGCTCGGTTGAATTGACCCGTATCCTCGACGAAACGGCCCGTCCGATCATCGATCGCTACACCGATGCCGGCGAGCAGGCTGCCGCCCGCATTACCGCCGCCGCCAACCTCAGCGCCGACCGTCTGCGCGCCGAAAACGAAGCGCTTGCCAGCGCGGTTGCCGCCCGCACCGAGAATGTCGCCAATGCCGTCAGCGCCATCGAGAGCAGCCTGGTCGGCAATGTCAACGGTCTGGTCCAGCGCATGTCGGAAAGCAGCGCGGCGATGGCCATGATGATGAACCGCGCCGCCGAGCAGTTGACGACCGTCGACGGACGTCTTGGCGAAACCACGACGCGCTTTGCCGACTCGGCCACCAAGGCTGCCGAAATGGTCAATGCCTCGACCCGGCTTCTCGAAGGCAAGGTCGATCGCCTCTCCGACATCTCAGGCCAGACACTGGCCCAGGTCGGCGGCATCATCGGCCGCTTCGACGAGCACTCCAAGGTTCTGACCCAGGCCTCGCAGCTTCTCGGTGCCGCCCAGTCCAACCTTGCCTCGACCCTTGAGGAGCGCGAAAGCGCGCTGCAGGCGCTGTCCGTCAGCCTGGTGCAGCGCTCCAGCGAGATCGAAAAGACCATGCTTGGCCTCGGCGGCATGATCGAGACCGTGTTCGAGCGGGCCGAGCAGCGCTCCAACCAGGTCACCGGCAATCTGCGCCAGGGCGTGCAGTCCTCTTTTGCCGATATCGGCCGCATTCTCACCGAAACCGAAAAACGCGCCCAGGAAGCGGCCGAAACGATGCGCCAGGCGATCACCCGGGCCGGCGACGAGGCCAATACCACGATTGACGGCACCTTCGCCAATGTCGAGCGCCGTTCCGGCGATCTCTCCAACCGTATTCGCGGCGGCCTCACCGCCTCGTTGTCGGAAGTCGAGCGTATGCTCGGCGAGGCCGGCCGCGCCTCCGACGGTGCCGCTCAGCACATGCGGGAATCGCTGCGCGAGGCGATCGAGGATGCCGTCGGACGCTTCTCCGGCGCCACCGAGGATATCCGCCGCTCCGCCGCCGACATTCGCAGCGAACTCGACGCCACCCGCGCCGAACTGAAGCGCGGCGCCTTCGACTTGCCCGAGGAAGCCAAGGAAAGCGCCTCGGCCATGCGCCGCGCCGTCGCCGAGCAGATCAAGGCGCTTCAGGATATCTCCCAGCTCGTCGGCCGCTCCAGCCAGCAGCTTGAAATCTCCGAACCCGTCGCCCGCTCGCTTGCCCAGGTGCAACCGGCGCCGCGCCCCGCTCAGCCGGTCGCAGCTCAGCCGCCGCAGCCGGCAGCACCCCCGCCGATTGAAGCAACGGGTCTGCGAGGAACGATCGCGCCGTCCGCTTCGCCTATCGCCGCTCAGCGCGCTGCCCCGCAGCCGGCCCCCGCTCGCCAGGAATCAGGCCGCCAGGAACCGGCCCGGGAAAGCGGCGGCTGGATCAGCGATCTTCTGCGCGGCGCATCCCGAGATGAAGCCGCCGACGAGGCGCCTGCCAGGACCCCGGCCCGCCCGGCGGAAACAGCCGCACCGACGACGCGCATCAACGACAGCCGCAATCCACGCCATGTCGTGGAATCGCTGAACTCGCTCTCGGTCGATATCGCCCGCGCCATCGACCACGATGCCTCGGTCGATCTCTGGCGCCGTTATCAGCGTGGCGAGCGCGACGTCTTTACCCGCCGCCTCTACACGCTGAAGGGCCAGCAGACCTTCGATGAGATCAAGCGCAAATATGACCGCGAGCCGGAATTCCGCACCGCCGTCGATCGCTATATCGGCGATTTCGAAAAGCTGCTCGCCGACGTCGCCCGCACCGACCCGAACCAGACTGTCACCCAGTCCTACCTGACCTCGGATACGGGCAAGGTCTACACCATGCTCGCCCATGCAGCGGGCAGGCTCCGCTAAGCCTGGCCGATAGCCGTGATCGGAAGCCGCTTGATCGTCTCAGGCGGCTTTCACTTTTGAGGCGGGTATGATCTGCTTCTCAGCCATGGAACCGTGAAACAAATGACCAAAGCCCTGCTGATCATCGATGTGCAGAATGCAATACTCTCCGGTAAGGCCAAGCCGGAGCGGCAGTCTCTCGTCGATGCCGCACTGGATCAAACCGTTGCTCGCCTCGCATCGCTGCAGGAACTGGCGAGACAGGCAGGCGCGCCGGTCGTGCTGGTCCAACACGACGGCGACAGCAACCATCGATTGGCGGTCGGCACGGTGGGATGGGCACTGCGCCAGGAGATTGCGCCACGGGAAGGCGAGGTCGTCGTCCGCAAACAAAGCGCCGACTCGTTCTTCGAGACCGATCTCGCCGAACGCCTGAATGAACGGGCGGTCACCCATCTCGTTATCGGCGGCTGCATGTCGCAATTCTGCGTCGACACGACCGTCAGGCGTGCCGTTTCGCTCGGCTATGACGTGACGCTGGCGGCGGATGGCCATACGACGGGCGATACGGCGACCCTCACCTTCTCCGAAATTGTCGCCCACCATAACGAAACGCTCGATGGGTTCGACGCGGGCAAGGCGGCGGTGGAAATCCGCCCCACGGCGAATATCGCCTTTTCATAAAGCACCGGCAGCAACAGACGATATCAGATCGGAAGCAGGCGCTCGGTCCTCAGCTTGACGACCAGCGCCTCGACAATCTCTGGCAGATCCCTCGCAGCCGTATCGACAATGATCGGCCTCTGCCCCCAATCGTCATATATTCGCTCGACGACTTCTTGCCACGTCGGCTTGACCAGACCTTCCACATCCGTTTTCCGCGTCTCGACCCGGCGGCGATGTTCGCTCTTGTCGGAACAGATCACTTCGACTTCGGCCGCGATCACGCCGGAGCGCGCAGCGACCGCCAGCCAGGCCTCGCGGGTTATCGTCAACGGGTTGACCGAATCTGCGATCACGACCCTGCCGAGCGCCAGATTATCCTCCGCAATCCCGTAGGCCACGACATACCCTGCCGGGCCGATGTCATGGGAAGGGTCAACCGACGTTCTAATCGCGTGCTCGATCGTATCGACCCGGACATGCACGGCTCCGAGCCGTCTGGCGAGGGCGTGCGAAATAGTCGTCTTTCCACTACCCGGCAAGCCGCCGAAGATTACCAGCATGGTGTCTCACTCGCTTCTGCATATGCCGCGGCGAAGCCGACCGACCTTTGCGGCCTCGTCCATCCCGTCTTTGTAGAGGAGATGCATGGCAAGGCCGATCGCAACCTGCAGGCAGGTGCTGATATCGCGGAAAAAAGGCACACTTTTCATGCTCATGACGATTTTTCTACGTGCCGTCAGCGCCCTTGTGCGCAAAGCAATCAGCTGTGGATAGATCCTTTTTATTGCCGCCTGTCCATCATTTCGTCACAAACTTTCTCGATCGGCTTGCGTTTAACCAAAGGCTGCTCACCCGGCCGTCCAGAGACAGAGACAGTAGTATCGATGACCAAGATGACCTCCCGCCTCTGCGCCACCGCGCTCTCGTCCGCATTGCTGATGGGCGCGTTCGCCCAGGCTGAGGCCGGCCAGGCAAGCTTCGTCGTCGATGCGGAGTCGGGTCAGGTCCTTGAAGCCTCGAATCAGGACGATCTGAACTATCCGGCATCATTGACCAAGATGATGACGCTCTATCTCGCCTTCGAGGCTCTGCATCAGGGACGCCTCACCTGGCAACAAAAGCTCAACATGTCGGAAAATGCCGAGAGCAAGGAGCCCTTCAAGCTTGCCGTCGGCGCCGGCCGTCAGGTGACGCTGCGCGAAGCGGTCGAAAGCATCGTCGTACTGTCGGCCAACGACTCCGCCGTGGCGATCGCCGAACAGCTCGGCGGCTCCGAACAGACCTTCGCCAAAGCGATGACCGACAAGGCGCGCCAGCTCGGCATGACGAACACGGTCTTCAAAAATCCCTCGGGCCTTCCCGATCCGGGGCAGGTCACCACGGCGCGAGATATGGCGACCCTCGGCGTCTCGTTGATGCGGGACTTCCCCGAGGAGTTCAAACTCTTTTCCATGCGCGGCTTCCAGTTCCGCGGGATGAAGCTGCGCGGCCACAACAACCTGATGTATCGCTATGACGGCGTCGACGGCATCAAGACCGGCTATACCGAGGCATCCGGCTATAATGTCGTGACGTCGGCGCTGAAGGGTGGCCGCCGCGTGGTTGGCGTCGTCATGGGCGAAAAGACTGCGAGCATGCGCGACGACAAGATGGCCGGACTGCTGGACAGCACGCTGTCGCCGACGACCGCTACGGCGTACGCCACACCTGGAAGCCAGCCCGGAGCGACGATGACGGATACGCAGCCGACGAAATAGGCCGCTATTTACCTGAACGCCACTTCCAGGTGCTGCCGGTCTTGCGCCATCACCCTGCACTTCGTTTCGAAGCCTTCTCCTTTAATGGCAAGGATGAATTCCGAGGGAATCCCCGTCGTATTGGAGACCGAAATGCCGGCGCTCTCAGCTCCGATGGATCTGACGGTGCAGTCGATGGTCGAACGCCGATCATTGAAGAGGATGAAACCCGCCTTCAGCACCCGCCGCCGAGCGCCGATCGCGTGATCGGCATGAATGGAACTCCATGACACGCAGCGATTCCGACCGCCGTGCTTGGCCTGATACATGGCGGCATCCGCCTGTGCTAAAAGGGTCTCGATGTCCTTGCTGACGATCGAGAGCGCCGAGCTTCCAAGGCTCGCCGTGACGTGCAGAACACCATGATCGCCGTGGACGGCCTGGAGGGCGATGGCGGCCCGGAGTTTTTCGGCCACCGCGAGGGCGCCTTGACGATCGACATGCGGCAGCACGACGGCGAATTCCTCGCCGCCGATCCGGCCGAAGAGATCACCGGCGCGAAGGGTTGCCTTGCAGACCGACGCCACCGCCTTGAGAACCGCGTCTCCCGCAGCATGTCCATGCCGGTCGTTTACCTGCTTGAAATGGTCGATATCGAAAACGATACAGGACAGGTCGTGCTGGTGCCGCAACGCGACCGAAATCAGCTGGTCGGCCTCTTGTTTGAAGGCGCGCCGGGTCATCGCCTCGGTCAGGCTGTCGGTGGCGGCCGACTGCATGAGATCGATGCGGTCCATCGCCACCCCTGCCAGTTCCTCGAGAATGCCAATATCTTTGCTGCCGAACGATCGTGGCCGGCGGTCGATCGCGCATACCGTCCCGATCATATGCCCGGCCTTGGTTCTGAGCGGCACGCCGGCATAAAAGCGGATATGATCCTCACCCGTCACCGAAGGATGCCGCGTAAATCGTGCATCTTTGGTGGCATCCTGCACGATGACGGGCTCGTCACAGTCGACCACGCAGCGGCAGAAGGTATCTTCCAGCGACACTTCGTCGGCCGAGAGGCCGGAACAGGCCTTGTACCACTGCCGGTGCCCGTCGATCAGGGATATGATGCCGATGTCGACGGAAAAGATCTGCTTGATCAGGCGGACGATCCGCTCGAATCCTTCGTCTCTCGGCGTATCGAGGAGATCGAGCTGCTGCAGCGCAGCCAAACGGTCGTTTTCGCGCTGGATCACCTCCTGCGACGACTTTCCGAACACTCGAGCGACCACCATGCAGCGTGCCTCCTGACAGCGTTAACATGATGGGTCCCACCAATTCATGAAAAATTTGAATACGATGGCCGCCCCGAAGCTGAATTTTTTCGGAATCAGCAACTCTTGATGTCGAGGGAGCGATCGCCTAACGCCATCTCAGATTGAGCGTAGCGTCCAGCTGACGATCTCGGAAACGACTGTGGAAAAGGCGCGGTCAAGAGCCTTGACGAAGCCGGCATTGTCCCCGCCGGCCGGCGCCGTGGCGCGGAACACCTTCTGGGCGCGCACCGAACCGTTGCGGTCGTTGAGAATCTTGACCGAGATTTCGACCACCGCCTGGTTGCCGCTCGACGCATCGATCTCGAAGGAGCGGATGTCGGTGACGACCTGGTAGTCGATCGCCAGCCCCTGCCCCGGCAAGCCGACGCCGCCGAGCTTGCCCGAGTTTTCGAAGGCCTCGACCAGTTTCGACTGCACCATGCGCGGAAGCTTGTCGCCCCACTGCGCCCGCGAAAGATATTGAATTTCCGAGGGTGAGACGCGGATGACGATCTGTTCGCTATCGAGCGCCCTCAGCGCCGTCGGGCCGGCAACCAGGATCTGGCGGGATTTGGCCGCGGGTCCGTCGCCGTCGACGGCGCCCGACAGGTCAAACGTGTCGTTCTTGGCCGCAGTGCCGCACCCGGAAAGGATCAGCGCCGTCAGCGGCAGCGCGATCACCGTTCCCCTGATCCATGAACGGCGCGACAACAGATGCGATGCGACCATATTAGGCTACCCCTGACTTCCCCTGTTAGCGCCGCGTTCGGCCGTCATACTGCTTGACCGTTTCTCCGCCGAAGATCAGGCGTTGCGGATTGCGGTCGAAGTTGGTGATCGTGTCGTTGAGATTGTTGACGGTTCCGCGCATGTCGTTGACAAGAGTCTGCACGTCGCGCAAGCCGCCGCTCGAGAATTTCTGCAAATTGTCGGCAATCGGCCCGATTCGCGAATTCAGATTGTCGGCGACCTTCTTGAAGGATTCCAGCGTTTCGCGCGCTTGCGCGAACATCGATTGCGTATTGTCGGTTCCGAGCAACGCATCGACCTTGATGAGAATGCCATCGATACGGGTCGATGCTGAATTCAGCTTGTTGGCCAGCTGCGATACGTCCTGGATCGTCTGGTCGATATCCTTCTGGCGCCCCGAAACCGTGTTGGCGACATCGCGAATCGAGGCGACGGCAGCGCGCGCATCCCTGGTGGCCTGTGAGATATCGTCGACCGACCCTTTGAGCTTGGCCGGATCGATCTGGGCGACGAGCGTATCGACGCGGTCGAGTGTGTCCTGCGCCTGCTTGCCGAAATCGTTGAAAGTGGTGGCCGTCTCGTCGAACTTCTGGATCGCGCCCTTGAGATCACCGGAGGCATCGGCGACGTTGGCGGTGATTCTTTCGGCATTCGAGACGATATGGTCGATCTTCTGGGCGTCGACCGCCTTGACCAGCGATTCCACGGCTTCAAGTGTCGAATCGACCCGGCCAGAAACCGCCTTCACCGTATTGGAGAGCTCACCGACGCTTTGCAGGAAGGCATCGATATTGTCGGAATTCTTGGCCAGCGCGTCCGAGAAGGTCTCGGCATTCTTGAAGGTTTGGGTCAGCGGCGCACGCGAATCCTCGATGAAGCCCTGGAGTTCGCCGACCGCATCGTTGGCACGGTCGAGGATCTTGTCGGCAGTGGCGAGAAGATTGGTGACGCTCGACTGATCGGCGACGATGACGGCGCGTTTGCCGTTGTCGATCGCGTGTTGGAGAATGCTTTCCTCGCCCTTGCGACCACCCGACAGTTCGATATAGGCGGCCCCCGTGAGGCCCTGGATTTCAAGAGCGGCCTTGGTCGAGGGATAGATCGGCGCATCGGTGCGCACCTGGGTGAAGGCCAGCGAATATTGCGGATCGTCGGCGTCGATCGACAATGTCTGCACCGATCCGATCTGGATGCCGTTGAAGCGCACCGGCGAGCCGACGCTGAGGCCGTTTGCCGAACCCGGTATACGCACGATCAACTCGGTCATCGGGCCGCCGCGGCCATATTCGGCCATCCAGTAGACGAAGCCGAAGGCCGCCGCGATCACCAGCACCGTGAAAAAACCGACAATCGTGTAATTGGCTTTGGTTTCCATCTTATCCGGTCACTTCCCGCTGCTGCCGTGGCGTGCGTCTGCGTCCTGCGGCACGATCGACCGCGCCCGCTTACCCTTGAAATAGGCCTGCACCCACGGATCGTCGTAGGCGAGCATGTCGTCGATCGTGCCTTCCACCATTACCCGCTTCTTTCCGAGCACGGCAATACGGTCGCAGACCGAAAACAGGCTGTCGAGATCGTGTGTTACCATATAAACGGTCAGTCCCAGGCTATCGCGCAGGTTGGCGATCAGTTCGTCGAATTCGGCCGCGCCGATCGGGTCGAGACCCGAGGTGGGCTCGTCCAGAAAGACGAGTTCGGGATCGAGCGCCAGAGCCCGGGCAAGGGCGGCGCGCTTGATCATGCCGCCCGACAATTCGGAGGGGTACTTGTCGGCAGCATCGGCCGCGAGCCCGACCATGCGGATCTTCAAATGCGCCAGTTCGTCCATCAGCGAGCGCGGCAGATCGAGATATTCGCGCATCGGCACCTGGATGTTTTCCTTGACGGTCAGCGACGAGAACAATGCACCCTGCTGGAACAGCACGCCGAGCCGCATGTCGAGCGCGTTGCGCTGCGGCTCATCGAGTTCGTCGAAGTCCTGGCCGAGGATCTTGATCGTGCCCGAGCGGCGCGGCAGCAGCCTGAGCACCGTGCGCATCAGCACCGATTTGCCGGTGCCCGACGCACCGACGAATCCGAGGATCTCGCCGCGATAGATATCGAGGTTCAGATTGTCCAGCACCACCTTCGAACCAAACGCGACGGTGACGTCGCGCGCCGAAAGTACGACATCCCTGCCCTGTCCCTCGCTTTCGATCGCTTGCTCGTTCACGCGGTCCGCCATGCTAGAAGTTGATCGCTGCATAGAACATCGCAAAAAGCCCGTCCATGAGGATGACGACGAAAATCGCCTTCACGACAGAGGCCGTCACGTGCTGGCCGAGTGATTCCGCGCTGCCGCCGACCTTCAGCCCTTCGACGGCGGCGACGATGCCTATGACGAGCGCCATGAAGGGCGCCTTGATCATGCCTGACAGCACGGTCGACAGCGTCACCGCCTCGTGCAGGCGCGCCAGGAAGTTGGCGAAAGTGATTCCGGAATAGCCCCAGGCAACGACGGCAGCCCCGGCCAGCGAGGCGAAGTTCGCCAACACCGTCAGAAGCGGCAGTGCGATGGTCAACGCCACGAGCCTCGGAAAGATCAGCACGCCGATCGGATTAAGGCCCATCACCTTCAGCGCGTCGATCTCCTCGCGCATCTTCATGGAGCCGATTTCGGCGGTGATCGCGCTGCCGGAACGACCGGCGATCATGATCGAGGTCAGCAGCACGCCGATTTCGCGCAATTGCAGGATGCCGACGAGGTCGACGACGAAGACTTCCGCGCCGAAGTAGCGCAACTGGAAGGCGCCCTGCTGAGCGATGATCGCTCCGATCAGAAACGACATCAGCAGGATGATCGGAACGGCGCGAACGCCCATATGGTCGATCTGGTTCACGATCGAAGCCGGCGAAACACCGCTGCCGCGGCCGAACTTCATCTGCGCGCCGCGTACCGCCGAGCCGAGAATATACATGGAGGCGGCGAGATTGTCCCAGACGTCGTAGGTCATCTTGCCGATCGGCGCGAGGATGCGAGCGGCAAGGGAAACCCTCTCCTTCGGCTCCGGCTCCGGTTTGGCCGGTTCCTCGGAAAACATCGCCAGCATTTCATCGATATGCGGATTGGAACCTTCGAACCGCACCGTCCGCCCGGCCGCCGCCTCTTCCTTCTTCAACCGGCACAGCAACCAGATGCCCGCCGTGTCGATATCGGCGATCTCAGACAGATCGACCGTTAGGTTACCCGGCTTGTGGTGCAGGAGCTTTTCGAAATCGCGCAGCACAAGATGCACATAGGCGCTGCGCCAATTGCCGCTAAGACGCACATGCTGTCCCGAACCATCGGACTGGTCGTCGACGACAAGCGAGGCAGCGTTGCGATTCTCGGCGTTCAAGATACTTGTGTCTTTCAAGGCTTGCAGCGACAGTGCCGACTCGCGAAGCGGTTCGTCGCCCGGCGCGTCAATATACAGAAGCAACGTGCAATTTCCATGCTCGCAGGACAGCAATAATGCCGCGCATCCTTGATATCCAGATGAATTCCTTTCCGATTGCCGGGACTTTTACCATCGCGCGCGGCGCAAAGACGCAGGCCGAAGTCATCACCTGCACGCTGACGGACGAACGGGCAGAGGGGCATGGCGAATGTGTGCCCTATCGCCGCTACGGCGAAACGATGGAGAGCGTTCTTGCCCAGATCGAAGCCGTGCGTCCCCTGATCGAGGCGGGCATCTCGCGGCATGACCTGCTGTCGGCGATGCCGCCCGGCGCTGCCCGCAATGCCGTCGACTGCGCTCTCTGGGATCTGGAAGCCAAACAGATGGGCCAAAGCGTCGCGTTTCGGCTCGGCATTGCCGATCCGAAGCCGCTGACGACAGCCTATACCATCTCGCTCGCCGAACCGGAGGTGATGGCGGCCCAGGCCCGCGAACATGCCGGCCGCGCCCTGCTCAAGGTCAAGGTCGGCACCGGCGACGATGAAAGCCGCATCCGCGCCGTCCGCGCGGCCGCGCCCGAGGCCGCAATCATCCTCGATGCCAATGAAGGCTGGCCCGAAGCGGTGCTGGAGCGTCACCTCAACATTGCCGCGGAGGCGGGTGTGATGCTCGTCGAGCAGCCGCTGCCGGCCGGCCGCGACGCCTTGCTTGCCGAGATCCGCCGGCCGCTGCTCGTCTGCGCCGACGAGAGCGTCCACCATACCGGCGATCTCGCAAGCCTTGCCGATCGCTATGACGCGATCAACATCAAGCTCGACAAGACAGGCGGCCTCACCGAAGCCCTGGCGATGAAGGCAGAAGCCGAGCGGCTCCGCTTCGCCATCATGATCGGCTGTATGGTCGGCACCTCGCTTGCCATGGCGCCGGCGGTGTTGCTTGCCCAGAATGCCGATTACGTCGATCTCGACGGCCCGCTGCTGCTCGCCCGCGACCGCGAGCCGGGCCTGCGTTACGCCGCTTCCCTGGTATTTCCGCCCGAAAGCAGCCTCTGGGGCTGAAGGTAATAGGCTGAGATGACGATGCCGAGGCCACAGAACGCGACCAGCGCCATGACGTAAAAGCTGACGACGCCAAGTCCGGCGTAGAGGTAACCTGCAGCAATGGTCATCAGCGCCATCGCCATGCCGACATAAAAGAAGTAGGCGCCTTGGGCCGAGGATTCCTGCGTCTCCTGCACCGTCGCCACGATCCGCCGCTGCACGCCGGTATGCACGAAGGCGTAGGTAAAACCGTGGAAACATTGCAGCAGGAAGAAACCGGCAAAGCCCGTGTTCATGGGAAACAGTATCCAGCGGCAGACGCTGACGGCGCAGCCGAAGCGGATCAGCGTCCAGGCATTGAAGCGCCGGTTGAGACGCTTCGACAGGAAGAATACCGTCACCTCCGAAGCGACACCGGCGCTCCAGAGCAGGCCGACCTCAGCGCCGGAGAAGCCGAGCTGATGCCAGTAGATCGACGAGAAAGCGTTGAGGACGGCATGGCTCGACTGCTGGATGGCGACGCCGATCAGGAGTAGCAGCAGATGCGGCTCACGCAGGCCGCTGCCGGTGGCGGCGGGAATGTTGATCGGCTGGCCGCGCCGCCGCGTCGGCCCGATGCGCGGACAGAAGATCGCCATGACGACGGTCATGGTGAAGCCGAACACCATCACCGGCAGCACCATCTCGCCGCCCCACCGGCTGATTAGCCGACCGCCGACCAGCGTCGACACGATGAAGGCGATCGAGCCCCAGACGCGCATCGACCCGTAATCGAGCCCCCAGCGGCGCACGCCTGAGATGACGATCGATTCGACGACCGGCAGATAGGGCGCGAAGGTGGCGCCCTGCAGCGCATAGACGATCGTCACCGGCCAGAAACTCGTTGTCCAGTAGAGCGTGATCGCCGTCAGCAGTGACAGGCTACCCGACCAGAAAAGCACATCGGCGCGCTCCTTCAAGCGGTCGGCGATCATGGCGACGATGGGCGCCACCAGCACGCGGACCCCCATCGGTATGGCAAGGATGATGCCGATCTCATGGTCGCTGAAGCTGTGAGTCGCGAGCCAGACGGGGAAGAACGGCAGAACGATGCCGTTGACCAGCAGCGGCGCGCAATAGGAAAGGGCGCTGAGCAGCCGGAAGCGCGGCGGCGCTCCCTCACCTGTCGGGGAATGTTGAACGGGAATCATGGGAGGACCTGAAGGAAACTGAATGTTGTCCTAACACGCCACCCGAAAGGCGACTATTGCGAGAAATAGCCTCCTGAAACGATTTAAGAAATAAATAGGGCCTGTCGCCTGACGGTAACGGCTAAATTACTGTTGGGCGGACGCAGACGCGCCAACGCTGGATCAAACGGACAAAATCAGGCAGCCTGAGGCGCCAGTTCTGCCTCTTCGCGCTCGACAGCGGCGAGCGCCGTCACGGTGCTTGCCAGCCTCCGCCACGTGATCAACTCGAACGTGCCGTCCTCGTGCTCGGCGACCGCCGTGCAGCTTTCCACCCAATCGCCGGTATTGATGTAGCGGATGCCGTCCATGTCCTGGATAACCGCATGGTGAATATGACCGCAGATCACCCCGTCGGCACCGCTCTTGCGCGCCTCTTCGGCGACGACGCGCTCGAATTCGCCGATGAAATTGACGGCATGCTTGACCTGCAACTTGGCCCAGGCCGAGAAAGACCAGTAGGGCATGCCGAGGCGGCGGCGCACGGCCGCCAGCAGGATGTTGATGCGGATCGCCGTGTCGTACGCCCAGTCGCCGAGGTAGGCGAGCAGGCGGGCATTGCGAACGACGACGTCGAATTCGTCGCCATGCAGGATCAGATATTTCTTGCCGTCGGCGCCGTCATGCATCATCCGCTCGACGACCTCGATGCCGCCGAAATGCATGCCCGGGAAATCGCGCAGGAACTCGTCGTGATTGCCGGGAATATAGACGACGCGCGTGCCCTTGCGCGCCGTGCGCAAAAGCTTCTGGACGACGTCGTTGCACACCTGCGGCCAATACCAGTTGCGCTTCAGCCGCCAGCCGTCGACAATGTCGCCGACGAGAACGATCGTATCCGCCTCGTGGTAGCGCAGGAAATCCAGCAGGAAGTCGGCCTTCGCGGCCTTCGAGCCGAGATGGACATCGGAAATGAAGAGCGTGCGGAAATGTCTGGGTTCCATCATGTCTATCACGAGCAACGGCTCATGCCCCATCTTTCATATAGCCTTCCAAAACCAGACTCGTGTTTCAGGAAGATGACAAACTGAGGATAAGCCCTGCAAAGCTGTGCTGGCGGGGCGCCTCGCCGCACGGCGCAGCGACCATCTTGCCCTGCCTATTGAGCGCGTCCATGATGACGGCGATTCCAGATCCGACACTGCGGGATGGCTGATGCGTCTCTTTCTCGTTCGCCACGGCGAATCCCTCGGCAACATCGATGAACGGGCCTACCGCCGTTTCGGCGATCACAACGTGCCGCTGACGCAATGGGGCTACCGGCAGGCGCTGGAGGCCGGCGGCGTGATCGCCGCCTATTTGCAGGCGCCGCCAAGTCCTGATCTCGGCAAGCTGCAGGTCTGGTACTCGCCATTCCTGAGGACGCGGCAGAGCAAGGACGCCCTGCTCGAAGCCCTGCCGACAGGCGTCGTCGGCGATATCAGGGAGGATTATCTGCTGCGTGAGCAGGATTTCGGTCTCTTCACCGAAATCTACGACCACGCCGAACGGAAACAGAAGTTTCCCGAGGAATTCGAGAAATGGGCGAGGCTGCGCAGCAATAGCGGCAAATTCTACGCGCGGCCGCCGGATGGCGAGAGCCGGGCAGATGTGGCCCAGCGGGTGCGCCTGTTCCTCCAGACGGTCATGCGAGATGCCGAAAACGACGATCACAACGTCGTCATCGTCGGCCACGGCGTCACCAACCGGGCGGTCGAAATGAACTTCCTGCATCGCCCGGTCGAGTGGTTCGAGCGCTCCGACAATCCCGGAAATGCCGACATCACGCTGATCGAAGGCACACGCGCGCAAGGTTACAAGTCCATCCTGCTGCACCAGGCCGCCGACCGGCAGCCGGGGCAGGAAGATCAGTTGCGCGACGCCTACGGCGCAGTCGTAACGATCACGCCGAAGCCCGGCGGATAGATTTGCGCAGTTGTGACAGCCGCCGACGCCGTATCGATCAGGCAGCTCGCACGGCCCCTGTCGGCTTCACGTTCTGGTTCATCCGGAACAGATTGTTCGGATCATAGCGCAGCTTGATTTCAGCCAGACGCGCATAATTGGCGCCATACGCCATCTCGACACGATCCGTCTCATCCTCCGGCATGAAGTTGATATAGGCGGTGCCCACCGCATGCGGCTTGGTTGCCTCGAAGAGTTCGCGCGCCCAGCCGATGCAGCTTGCATCCATCTCCGCTTCCCGCCAGCGCGCATGCACATTCATGACAAAATGCGAGCTCCGCTGTGGAAAGGCGGTGGCCTCGGTCGGAATTCGGCCGGCTGCCCCGCCGACATGGCCGATGAATATCTCGCATTCCGGCCCCGGCAACTTGCGGACGGCATCGAGGAGAACATCGATCGCCGCATCCGAAAGCGCGGCGAAATCCTGGCTCTTCCAGTAATTGCGCGCACCCGGTGTCAGAAGCGGGTCGAATGCCTGCTGCCAGCCGGTGAAAGGTACCGGGCCGACGACGTCGGCAATCGGCTTTCCGATCCCGCGCAGCCCGGCCGCAGCCTTTTCGCCCGCGGCGATATCGCCGCAATAGCACATTGCGAGCACGAGGATCTCCTTGCCGTGCCATTCGGCCGGCAGGAACGGCAGCGGCGGTGCCTGACGCATCACCGCCCAGCAGGTTAGCTCGTCGGGTGCTGATTCCAGCGCCTGCCGATATTCCCGGAGCACTCTTTCCGCATCGGCGAAGGGATGCACCACCAGCCCGGCCAATACCTCATGATGGAGCGGGTTGAGCTGAAATTCGAAGGAGGTCACGACGCCGAAATTGCCGCCGCCGCCGCGCAGTGCCCAGAAGAGATCCGGCCTTTCCGTCTCGCTCGCTTTGACCAGTTCGCCGTCGGCCGTCACCACATCCACGGAAACCAGATTGTCGAGCGTCAGCCCGAACTTTCGAGTGAGCCAGCCGAAACCGCCGCCGAGCGTCAGTCCTGCGATGCCGGTCGTGGAATTGATGCCGGTCGGCAGCACCAGCCCGAAGGCCAGCGTTTCCTTGTCGATGTCACCAAGCGTTGCGCCCGGCTCGATTCGGGCGCGGCGTATCTCTGGATCGACCCGCACTGATTTCATCGCCGACAGATCGATGACGATACCTCCTTCGCACACGGCGTTGCCTGCGATGCCGTGCCCGCCGCCGCGCACCGACAAGAGCAAACTGTTGTCGCGGGCAAACCGTACCGCGCGCACCACGTCGGCGGCCCCGGCGCAACGCGCGACCAGTCCGGGCCGGCGGTCGATCATCGCATTCCAGATCGCCCGAGCCTCGTTGTAATCCGTATCCTTGCTGGTCAGGAGATTGCCGCGAAATCCGGCAGCAAAAGCATCCATGGCCACGTCATTGACCATCGTCTGCCCCTTTTGCAGGGTCGTGAGGTTCAAATTGTCCATGACTTCCTCCCTGCGACCGGCGCCCCGCACCGTCGCGCGCGGCATCTTGCGCTTGCTGCAGCCGTCAAACAAGTTTCCCCAAAAGGATTAGCTGGCCGCAGCCTCTGCCACCGATAGCCACCGTCACGAAAACTTCTCCCATTCCCCATTTCCATACTGTCGCCCGTATCCGATTGATGTATGGAGGAAACTCCAAAAAAAGACGTGCACGGAGGCGGCAATGGATCAGCAGGATAAATCCAAGACGGACAAGAACCTGACGAGCGGCGATCTCGACGAGCAGGCGCTCTTCTTCCATCGCTATCCCCGCCCCGGCAAGCTGGAGATACAGGCGACCAAGCCACTCGGCAACCAGCGCGACCTGGCGCTCGCTTATTCGCCGGGCGTCGCCGCCCCCTGCCTTGCCATCCGCGACAATCCTGAAATGGCGGCCGAATATACCTCGCGCGCCAATCTCGTCGCCGTCATTTCCAACGGTACCGCCGTGCTCGGCCTCGGCAACATCGGCCCGCTGGCCTCCAAGCCGGTCATGGAAGGCAAGGCCGTGCTCTTCAAGAAATTCGCCGGCATCGACGTCTTCGACATCGAAATCGACGCAGCAAGCGTCGAGCAGATGGTCTCGACCGTCAGCTCCCTGGAGCCGACCTTCGGCGGCATCAACCTCGAGGACATCAAGGCGCCGGAATGCTTCGAGGTCGAGCGGCGCCTGCGCGAGAAAATGAAGATTCCGGTCTTCCACGACGATCAGCACGGCACGGCGATCATCGTCGCCGCCGCTATCCTGAACGGACTGGAACTCGCCGGCAAGGTCATCGAGAACGTCAAGATCGTCGCCTCCGGTGCGGGTGCGGCCGCCCTTGCCTGCCTCAACCTGCTGGTGACCCTCGGGGCAAAACGCGAAAACATCTGGGTTCACGATATCGAAGGGCTGGTCTATGAGGGCCGCACCGAACTGATGGACGAATGGAAGTCCGTCTATGCCCAGAAGAGCGACACCCGCACGCTCGCCGAAAATATCGGCGGCGCCGATGTCTTCCTCGGTCTCTCGGCCGCCGGCGTCCTGAAGCCGGAGCTGCTGGCGCAGATGGCCGACAAACCGCTGATCATGGCGCTCGCCAATCCGACGCCGGAGATCATGCCGGATCTCGCCCGCGCCGCCCGCCCCGATGCCATGATCTGCACCGGCCGCTCGGATTTCGCCAACCAGGTCAACAACGTCCTCTGCTTCCCTTATATCTTCCGCGGCGCGCTCGATTGCGGCGCCGAGACGATCAACGAGGAAATGAAGATGGCTGCCGTGCGCGCCATCGCAGCGCTCGCCCGCGAAGAGCCGTCCGATGTCGCCGCCCGCGCCTATTCCGGCGAAACCCCCGTCTTCGGCCCCGATTACCTCATCCCCTCGCCCTTCGACCCGCGCCTGATCCTGCGCATTGCGCCGGCGGTCGCCAAAGCCGCCGAACAGAGCGGCGTGGCGCGCCGCCCGATCCAGGATTTCGATGCGTATCTCGATCAGCTGAACCGCTTCGTCTTCCGCTCCGGCTTCGTCATGAAACCGATCTTCACCGCGGCAAAGGCCGCCGAGCGCAAGCGCGTCATCTTCTCCGAAGGTGAAGATGAGCGTGTCCTGCGCGCAGCCCAGGTGCTGCTCGAAGAGGGCCTTGCCGAGCCGATCTTGATCGGCCGTCCGCAGGTCATCGAAACGCGTCTCAAGCGTTATGGCCTGCGCATCCGCCCGCTGCAGGATTTCGAGGTCATCAATCCGGAAGACGATCCGCGCTTCCGCGAATATGTCGATCTCTATTTCTCGCTCGTCGGGCGCCGCGGCGTCATCCCGGAAGCCGCACGCACCATCGTGCGCACCAACACGACTGTCATCGGCGCGCTGGCACTGAGGCGCGGCGAAGCCGATGCGCTAATCTGCGGCCTCGAAGGCCGCTACGAAAAGCACCTCCGCGACGTCCGCCAAATCATCGGCAAGCGTCCGAACGTGCGTGATTTCTCCGCACTCAGCCTGATGATCTCACAGCGCGGCGCCACCTTCTTCACCGACACCTACGTCACCTTCAATCCGAGCGCCGAGGAGATAGCCGAGGCGACGGTGATGGCCGCCGAGGAGATCCGCCGTTTCGGCATCACGCCGCGCGCCGCTCTCGTCTCGCATTCCAACTTCGGCTCGCGCGAATCCGAGAGCGCCACGAAGATGCGCAACGCCCTGCAGCTCGTGCGCGAGACCGCCCCCGATCTCGAGGTCGATGGCGAAATGCACGGCGAAAGCGCCATCACCGAAGCGCTGCGCAAGCGCGTCATGCCGCATACGACGCTGCATGATGAGGCGAACCTGCTGGTATTCCCGAACCTCGATGCTGCGAACATCACCCTCGGCGTGGTCAAATCGATGACGGATGGTCTGCATGTGGGCCCGATCCTGCTCGGCGCCGCCATGCCGGCCCACATCCTTGCGCCGTCGGTCACCTCCCGGGGCGTCGTCAACATGGCGGCCTTGGCGGTCGTCGAGGCATCGCAGCCGGCTTAGGCCGGCTGCCGCCAAACGAGAAGCGCCGAACCCGGCGAAGCGATATCAGCCGCCGCCTGTTTCGGCGAGCGCATCGGCCCGTTCGTTGCCGGCAATCCCCGAATGGCCCTTGCACCAGGCGATGGTCACCAGGGCGTTTCGGGATAGCTGTAGGTCGACCGCCTTCCAGAGGTCCGCGTTGGCGATCGTTCGTTTCCGGCCGTTTCCATTGGGGCTGCTTTTCCTCCAGCCGTTATTTTTCCAGATTGGCCGCCAGCTGTTGCAGCCTTTGACGGCATAGACGGAATCGGACCAGATGATTGCGCCTTCGTCTGCTGCTTCCCTGTTGATCCATGTTGCTGCCTCGAGCAACGCGAATAATTCCATGGAATTATTCGCGGTATCCTCGACGCCACCGAAGCCGCAGGCGATTTCCACGGCATCTCGGAAAACGACGAAGGCCCAGCCCCCTTGCCCGGAACCGGGTTCATGACAACCGTCCACGAACAGGTGAAGGCCGCCTCCGGCTTCCGGTGCGTCGGTTGGTGTTGCGGGAGGTTGGATCCTGCCGGAAAGGCCTGCCATTTTAACCGAGTCTCGGGCAATTGCTGGATAAGATGACGAAAACACGCTAGAAATTTCACTGAGCTTGTTAAGAGAAATACGTTAAGGGAAACGCGCGGCCGGTTGAAGTCGCATGCGACCCATCGACCGTTTGCTCATTCCGGGACGACGCCGTGAAACGCCGAAACCTGTCTTTTGTGCTTCTCCTTGCCTTCGCGACGCCCGTCGCTGCGCAGACAAGCGCCATCTGTGATGACCTGCGCGGCCGTCTGGCCGACTTGCCGCGATCGATCGGCAACGGCAATGGTCCGGAGGCACGCCACTTTGCCGGCGCGATCGCCGAGCAGAATCTTGAGCTGCGCAAGGTCCGCAACGACCTGCGCAGCTATGGCTGCACTTCGGGTAGCATGGTGGTGATCGGGGGCGATAACGCCGAATATTGCGCTGAGCTCTCGCAGGCTGAAGCCCGGATGATCGATAATATCCAGTATCTCCAGGATCGTCGCGCCGAACTGCGCAGTCAAGGCGCCGGTGATGACGGCGGACGCCGCGAGCTGATGGCCGCGATCGAACAGAACGGCTGCAACAGCGAGAATTTCTACGACCCTTCCGAGCGTAGCGCCGACGACCCTGCCCCCAGCATCGAAGAGCAGGCGATGCGCGGCGATACCTTCATTCCGCTCGGCGGCGGTCAAGAGGTCGATCCGCGTTACGGCCTGCCGCGGGCCGAGATGATGTCGCCGGTCAGCACCATCTGCGTGCGCAGCTGCGATGGCGGCTTCTTCCCGATCAGTTCGAACGCCACCTCGGTCGATTTCGGCCGCGACGCTGAGACCTGCGCCAAGATGTGCCCCGGCATCGAGACCGAGCTTTTCTATCGTGACATCAGGAGCACGGACGCCTCGAATATGATTTCGGTAGCAACCGGCACGCCTTACAGCGCCATGCAGAACGCCTTCGTCTACAAGAACCGCGCGCCTGGTGAGAAAAACGCCTGCGCCTGCAATCTCACCGCCTATTACGAGGAGATGCGCGACAAGCAGGCCGTGAGCGAACCGCCGCAGCATGGCTCGATCACGACGATCCGCACCAATCCGGCGACAAAGAATGCAGCGACAACACCCGCGCCGCAGCCATCCGTTCCAGATCGTCCCTATGATCCCACGCAGAACAAGGTCCGCCAGGTCGGCCCGCAATTCTTCGCCGGCGACCAGGGCTCGATCGATCTTGCCAACCCGGCAACGCCAGGCCCTCAGCCGCAGCAGCAGTGACCGCTACTGCTCGCTCCGTCCCCAGCCATCATGGAAGACGAGTTCCTCGAGTGGCAGCCGCTGCCGCCAGCCTTTGACGGAAAGCTCCGGCTCGTCATACAGCCGATCGACGAAGCCGGCGCAGAGCCAGGCGACCACCTCGATATGATCGGGGATACCGAGAATGGTTTTCAGCTCGCCTTCGCGAAAGATACTGACCCAGCCGATGCCGATCCCTTCGGCGCGCGCCGCAAGCCAGAGGTTCTGGATGGCGCAGACCGTCGAATAGGAATCCATCCGCGGATTGTGCGTGCGGCCCAGCACGACGCTGCCGCTGCGTGTAGGATCGCAGGTCACGCAGATCCCAAGTGGCGCCTCGGCGATGCCTTCAAGCTTCAGGGAGCGGTACGCCTGCCGCCGCTCGCCGTCAAACATCAGCGCCGCTTCCTCATTCGCCTTGGCAAAGGCATCCCGGACACGCGCCCGCACCTCCGGTTTTTTCACCAGGATGAAATTCCACGGCTGCATGAAGCCAACAGAGGGCGCGTGATGGGCGGCCGTCAGAAGCCGCGCCACGACGTCATCCGGCAACAGATCGGGCAGGAACTGGCTGCGCACGTCGCGCCGCGTCATGATCGCGTGATAAACGGCCTCGCGTTCGGCGAGAGAAAAACCTGATGCCACCGACATGGCATCCTCATCAAAGGGTCGCATCGTCAAATCCCCAACAACGCAACCGCCCGCCGTCCGCGCGGGTTGGGTCTATCTTGCCAGGCCGGTCTTCTGACTTGGCGTCATCCGTCTGCCGCAGCCTTCCCGGCAATAGCCAGTGGCATGATGAAGCGGCAGGCGTCGGCCTTACAGCGTTGGGCACGTTCCGGTCCTGCACCGGATTCCCGATTCTCCCGCCTGACCGGCGGGCACCTGACCGGGCATCTATTTCAGTAAATGAGCACCGGGGCAAGAACCGGCGAGAGTGCGAGAGCGAAACAACTTTCGCCTGGCCTGCATCCCATTCCACTTTATCATTTATTCACATGTCAAATACACAATTCGTTTGCGCGTTTTGGGTTGCAACTCCGACATGGGCATGATCGCTCATAATGTGACCGTCAGCGTGGATGCCCGTGTCGATACGCCGGTCATGTCCGACCGAGCCGCAATTCCAGGCCCCGCGGATGTTCCAATTTTTGAAAACGATGCCTCTGACAGCCAAGCTGGCGGCGATTATCGTTGCCGTCAATCTTTGCGGCATTTCGGCCCTCGCCACCTATACCTGGGTGTATGAAACCCGGGCGCTGATCGACGGCGCCAAGGCAAACTGGTCGAAGGATGTGGAGCAGTTTGCCTCTCTGGCCGCAGGCGGCGTCAAATGGGGTAAGGCGAATGCGGTTCGCGAGGCCTATTCGCTTTACCGTGACGACCCCTCGCTCGATCTCGTGCAGTTTGCCGCATTCAACGCCGAGCCCACCGCCGTCGATAGCTGGTCACGCGACGGCATGGCCAGTTTGACCACGCCGGCCGATCTGGCGAAGCGCCTCAGTGCGAAACCCGACAAGACAACGGTCGATGATGGCGGGATATCAGCCGGATTGGTCACGATTATCGCCCCGCTGCCGGTGGACAAGTCAGGCAAGGCAACCGGTTACATCGTCACCAACTGGTCGGTCGAAAAGATTGCTTCCGAAGTCAGGCAGAAAGTCCTCGTATCGCTGCTCACGCAGTCGGTTATCACCGCGCTTGCCGTCATCGCCTTTCTTCTCGCCATGCGTAGCCTCGTTGGCCGCCCTCTCAGAATCCTCAGCGAGCGCATCGGCGCGCTGCAGAAAGGCGATCTGACCTCCCCCGTCACCTATAAAGAGAATGGCGATGAAATCGGCTTTCTCGCGCGGGCACTCGAGGTCTTCCGTCACGAGGCGATCGCAAAAGTCGAAAGAGAGCAGGCTGCTGCCGAGCAGAGCGCCGCTTTCGACGCCGAACGGGCCCATAACGCGTTGCTGACGGAAGAAGCCAACAGCCGGCAGCGACAGGTGATGATCAGCCTTGCCAACTCGCTGGAAAAACTCGCCGCCGGCGATTTCTCGATCCAGCTTGCCGATCTCGGTCCTGAGTTCGATAAGTTGCGGCAGGATTTCAACAATATGGTCCAGGCCGTCGCGGCCGCGCTGACAGAGATCAAGATCGCCTCTCTCGCAGTTGAAGGCGGGTCGAGCGAGCTGGCCTCCTCCGCAGATGAGCTCGCCAAGCGAACCGAGCAACAGGCGGCAGCACTCGAGCAGACCGCCGCCGCACTCGATGAAGTGACCACGACTGTCAAGTCATCGTCGCAGCGCGCTGAAGAAACCGGAGAATTGGTCGAGGAGACGAAGCGCAGCGCCCAGGTATCGGCGACGGTGGTGCGTGACGCGATCGGAGCGATGGACAGGATCCAGACCTCCTCCAGCCAGATCGGCCGCATTATCGGCGTCATCGATGAAATTGCTTTCCAGACGAATCTGCTGGCGCTGAATGCCGGCGTCGAGGCCGCGCGTGCCGGCGAAGCCGGCAAGGGGTTCGCCGTTGTCGCCCAGGAGGTTCGTGAACTCGCTCAGCGGTCGGCGAATGCGGCGAAGGAAATCAAGCACCTGATCAATGTCTCGGGCCAAGAGGTCGCCGCCGGCGTTGGACTGGTGAACGAGACCGGGGACGCTCTCCTGAAGATCGAGGAACAGATCAACCGCATCAGCGACAGCATCGCTTCCATCGTTCAGTCCTATCGCGAACAGGCAACGGGATTGCAGGAAATCAACGGCGCGATCAACCAGATGGATCACGCGACGCAGCAGAATGCGGCGATGGTTGAGGAAACCAATGCGGCCTGCCAGGAACTGCTCTCTCAAGGACGCCAGCTCCAGGATTCGGCCGGAAGGTTCGTCGTCGCTGCGTCTTCGGCAAGCCAGGTCAAGCCGGCTGCCCACAGCACTCGTCACTCTCGCTCCGAGCCCAGAGCCGTCGCGCCCCGGCATGCGGGAAATGCCGCCGTCGCCGCCTCTCCGGGCGCCTGGGAGTTCTGACGTCATCTACCTCCGACAAAAGCTTATTTCTCAGCAACTGATCACAGGAAGGGAACAGTCATGAAGAGAGTTGTGACCGCATTGCTTTTCGCCTCTGCTGCATTCGCCGCGCCCATGGGCGTAGCCATGGCCGAGGATGCCAAGCTCGCTCCGATCGCCGATTACGTGAAGAGCGACGTCAAGCCCTGGCTCAACGATCCCGCTATCATCGAGGCCATCAAGGCGCAGGACGCTGCGAATGCCAAGCTTAGCGAAGCCGACATCGACGCTCTCGACAAGAAATGGCGCGCCGAAGTCGATGGCTCCGATCACTCGATGATCGACGGCGTGCTAGGCAATGCGCTGTCGAAACTCCTGCAGGAAAAGAAGGAGGCCTCAGGCGGCAAGATTACCGAGATCTTCGTCATGGACGCAAAGGGGCTGAATGTCGGTCAGAGCGACGTGACCTCCGACTACTGGCAGGGCGACGAGGCCAAATTCCAGAAGTCCTTCGGCGCCGGCAAGGATGCCATTTTCGTCGACGAGATCGAAAAGGACGAGTCGACCCAGACATTGCAGTCGCAGGCAAGCGTGACGATTTCGGACGATGCGGGAACGCCGATCGGCGCCATCACGGTCGGCGTCAACGTCGACGCCCTGTGATCGCAGCAGCGGCCTTCAGTTAGCAGTTGTTATGAACACGGTGGCCCGGAGGCGTGCGCTCTCGGGCCACACGTCTTCAGGCTACGGCCGAAGCGATTACTAACCTTGGAGCATCCGATTTCAGGCAGCAAATTCTGCGTGACAACGGGGAGCCATGACGCTACATACGCCTGATGTCGACGACTTCAATTTACGCCTCGCGATTTTATTGGTACCGCTGCTGCCAGCGGATGCGGGTCCGTGCGTAACTGAATTCGACACGACGACAACCCGAACAGCCGCTAGTCTACCTGGCGGCTTTTTTGTTTCCGCACGGTATGACCAAACAGGAGCCACACCGTGCCCGATACCATTGATGATCTGCGTATCCTCGAGATCACGCCGCTGACCAAACCTGCAGATATCATCGCGGAAATCCCCCGAACCGTTGCAGTCAGCGCGACGGTGACCAGCAACCGTCGTGCGATCCATAAGATTCTCGAGGGAGAAGACGACCGCCTGATCGTCGTCATCGGCCCGTGCTCCATCCATGATCCTGCTGCGGCACGCGAATATGCCGAGCGGCTGGCGGAACAACGGCAGCGCTTCTCGAGCGATCTCGAAATCGTCATGCGCGTCTATTTCGAAAAGCCGCGCACCACGGTCGGCTGGAAGGGCCTGATAAACGATCCGCATCTCGATGGCAGCTACCGCATCGAGGAAGGACTTCGGATTGCCAGGCGCCTGCTGCTCGACATCAATGCGATGGGCTTGCCTGCCGGCGTCGAATTCCTCGAAACGATCACGCCGCAATACATCACCGATCTCGTGAGCTGGGGCGCGATCGGCGCACGCACGACCGAAAGCCAGATCCATCGCCAGCTCGCCTCCGGCCTCTCTTGCCCGATCGGCTTCAAGAACGGCACGGACGGCGGCGTTCGCATCGCGCTCGACGCTATCCTCGCCGCCTCGCAGCCGCATCACTTCCCCGCCGTCACCAAGGACGGCCAGGCTGCCATTGCGTCAACAAAGGGCAACGAGGACTGCCATATCATCCTGCGCGGCGGCAAGCGGCCGAATTATGAGGCCGCCGATGTCCAGGTGGTGGTCAGCGAAGCCGTCAAGCTCGGCGTGGATCCCCGCATCCTCATCGACGCCAGTCATGCCAACAGCAACAAGGACCCGATGAATCAACCGCATGTGGTCAAGGACGTCGCCGGACAGATCGCCGCCGGAAACCGCCACATCAAGGGCATGATGGTCGAAAGCAACCTCGTGGCTGGCCGTCAGGATCTCGTCCCCGGCAAACCGCTGGTCTACGGCCAGTCCATTACCGATGGCTGTATCGACTGGGATATGTCGGTCGCTGTGCTGGAGGACCTCGCTGTTTCCGCCCGCGAGCGGCGGAACGCGGCGGCCGCAGCCTAGGCCGCGGGGAAATATTTGACATAGGCAAACTCGTCACCGTCTGGTGACCAGCAGGGCACGTTGATCGTGCCCTGCCCGCCAAATAGCTCGAACAGCGTCTTCAGGTTGCCGCCATCCATATCCATCAGCCGCAGCCGCACGTCGAGATCGCGCGGGTGGTCAAAAACGTTGGCGTCGTAGGACAGGATCAGCACCTTGTCGTTCTTCGGCGACGGATGGGCGAACCAGTTCCCCTGATTGTCCGAGGTTACCTGCTCCAGCCCGGTACCGTCCGTGTGAATGCGCCAGATCTGCATCAAACCGGTGCGGCTGGAATTGAAATAGATCCATTGCCCGTCGGCGGAATAATCCGGCCCGTCATTGCGGCCTTCGCCATGCGTCAGCCGCGTCTCGGCGCCGCCGTCGACGGAGATCGTATAGATGTCGAAAAGGTCGTCGCGGATGCCGCAATAGGCGAGCTGGCGCCCATCCGGCGACCAGCCATGCCAATAGGATGGCTGGTTCTGCGTGACGAGCCGCGGCGTGCCGCCCTCGATCGGCAGCACATAGATCGTCGATTTGCCGAATTCGGTCTTGTCGGAGATGACAATCTGGGTGCCGTCGGGCGAAATGCCGTGATCATTGTTGCAGTTGACGGCAAAGCCGGTATCGACTTGGGTGACTTCGCCACCATCGAGCGGCAGCCGGTAGAGCAGACCGTCGCCGTTCAAGAGCAGGTAGGAACCGTCAGCCGAGAAGTTCGGTGCCTCGACCAGCCTGTCGGTCTGCCAGACTTCGCGAGCCCTGCCCGTCCTGACATCGTAGATCTCGACCGAGCTGCGCATGTTTCCTCCAAATAGCTTGGGTTAGCTCAGCGATCACGGAACCGGTTGGTGATGGGATAACGCCGATCACGCCCAAAATTCTTCTTGGTGATCTTCACGCCCGGCGCCGACTGCCGGCGTTTGTATTCGGCGAGATAGAGCAGGTGCTCGACACGGTGGACGGTCGCCACGTCATGGCCGCGCGCGACGATCTCCTCAACCGCCATCTCCTTCTCGACCAGGCATTCGAGAATATCGTCGAGAACAGGATAGGGCGGGAGCGAATCCTGGTCCTTCTGGTCGGGTCGCAGTTCGGCCGATGGCGCCTTGTCGATGATATTCGGCGGGATCACCTCGCCTGACGGCCCCAGCGCACTCGGCGGCACATTCTCGTTGCGCCAGCGGGCCAACGCATAGACCTGCATCTTGTAGAGGTCCTTGATGGGGTTGAAGCCGCCGTTCATGTCGCCATAGAGGGTGGCGTAGCCGACGGACATTTCCGACTTGTTGCCCGTCGTCACCACCATCGCGCCGAACTTGTTGGAGATCGCCATCAGGATGACGCCGCGCGCGCGGCTCTGCAGGTTCTCCTCGGTGATGCCGCTATCCGTACCCTCGAAGAGATCAGAAAGAGCGCTGCTGAAGCCCGTCACCGGCTGCTCGATCGGCACGATATCGTAGCGGCATCCGAGTGCCTTGGCGCAATCGGCCGCGTCCTTCAGCGAATCCTCCGAGGTGTAGCGGTAGGGCAGCATGACGGTGCGCACCCGCTCCTCGCCGAGCGCATCGACGGCGATGGCCGCGCAGATCGCCGAGTCGATGCCGCCGGAAAGGCCGAGCACCACTGTCTTGAAGCCGTTCTTGTTGACGTAATCGCGAAAGCCGAGCAGGCAGGCGCGGTAATCTGCCTCCTCGCCCTCGGGGATACGCGCCATCGGCCCTTCGGCGCAGTGCCAGCCGCTTTCACCACGCTTCCACGTCGTCACCGCAAGCGCCGTCTCGAACTCGCTCATCTGGAATGCAAGCGACCTGTCGGCATTGAATGCGAAACTCGCGCCGTCGAAGACGAGCTCGTCCTGGCCGCCGAGCTGGGCGGCGTAGATCAGCGGCAGACCGGTCTCGACCACCTGCTTCAGCACCACCTGATGACGGATATCGACCTTGCCGCGGTAGTAGGGAGAGCCATTTGGCGACAGCAGGATTTCAGCGCCGCTTTCGGCCAGCGTCTCGCAGACGCCGAGCTCGCCCCAGATATCCTCGCAGATCGGAATACCGAGCCTGATTCCGCGGAAATTGACCGGACCGGGCATGGCGCCCTGATGGAAGACGCGCTTCTCATCGAACTCACCGTAGTTCGGCAGATCGACCTTGTCGCGCACTGCGATGACTTTGCCGCCGTCGAGCACGGCGACGGAATTATAACGCCCCTTCTCGTCCTGCCGGGGAAAACCGATGATGACGCCCGGCCCGCCATCGGCAGTATCGGCTGCCAGGCTTTCGACCGCCTTCCAGCAGGCGCGGATGAAGGCCGGCTTCAGCACCAGGTCCTCCGGCGGATAGCCGGAGATGAAAAGTTCGGTCAGGACGAGCAGATGCGCGCCCTCCCGGCCAGCATCGGCGCGGGCCTCGCGCGCCTTGGCAAGATTGCCGGCCACATCGCCGACCGTTGGATTGAGCTGGCCGATGGCGATGCGGAAGATTTCAGAAAGAGCGTTTTCCTGTGTCATGTCATTTATTTAGCCTGCGCCTTCCGTTACCGCAACACGTTCGCGGTCAAAGCGTTGCATCGCGTCGACGAAATTTTTGTGAACGGCTGCACCAGGACCTTGCGGCACCGATCCGCATTGCAATTTTCTGGCGGAGCAGAATACTGGCGCCGAAATCCACTGCATCGACAACGGGCATCGGAAACAAGGCCATGCATAATATTTCGAACTTCATGCACCATCATTTCGACAAGCCGGTCGATGAACTCGGCGACATCGAAAAACGCGTGCTGGCGAAAACCCATGAGCGCAAGATCATCTCGACCGACGTCAATGCCGCCTTCTCCGCCGAGGCCTCGTTCGGTGAGCGTGTCGCCGACGGCATCGCCCGCGTCGGCGGCTCCTGGTCCTTCATCATCGCTTTCCTGGCTTTTCTCGCTGTCTGGACGATAATCAACACCATCATCCTGGCAACGGGGGCCTTCGATCCCTATCCCTTCGTCTTCCTGAACCTGATCCTGTCGATGATCGCCGCCATCCAGGCGCCGATCATCATGATGTCGCAAAACCGCCAGGCCGAGCGCGACCGCTTCGAGGCCGCAAAGGATTACGAAGTCAATCTCAAGGCCGAGCTCGAAGTGCTCTCCCTGCATCAGAAGATCGATATGCACGTGTTGACCGAGCTGACGGCGTTGCGCGAGGACGTCGCCCGCCTCAGCGCCGCGCTCACCGCCAAAAGCTAGGCAGGATATCTGTCATATTGCGGCAGACCATCCGTGATCTCGTAGAAGTCGCCCTTGTCAGTGCAATAAATGTGGTGACTGAAGGAAAGCCCGGTCGGCTCGTCAAAGCTTCCGGCCAGGACTGAAACCTCGGGCGATTCATCACCCTGCCAGAATAATGCCGAGCCGCAATTCGCGCAGAAACCGCGCTGCGCCTCACTGCTCGATCGATACCAGCGGACCGCTTCGGCGCCCTCCACCGAAAGAGCCGTGCGCGGCACGTTCGCCGCGGCATAATAAAACCCCGTCTGCTTGCGGCACTGCGAGCAATGGCAGCCGACAACGGGCCCGGGTTTCCCCGCGATCGAATATCGCACTGCGCCGCAAAGGCAGCCGCCTGTATGCCGTTCGGTCATAACCACTCCTCCATTTTGCTGGAGGTTGCCGCCGATCGCCACGGGCGTCAAATCCATTCCGTTCAACGAGAGATCAGAAAACTTGAAGTGCGCTCGCGTCGTATCGAGCGCGGTCGTGGCGACCTTCCGCTGTTGCTGTCGACAACACCGCCCGATCTCCTCCCGTCACCAAGTTGAATTAATCCAGCTTCTCGGTGATACTGAAGGTCCGATTCATTCAACCTTTGGGAGACAGACATGAGAGCGACCCTGTCCAAACAGAAAGGAAACATCGCCCACAAGGACATTCTGCCTCATGAACATTCCGTTCTCCCGTGCGAGGAAAAGCTCGCGACGTCATAACGCTTTCCTGAAATTTTTTCTGCGCAATGCCGAAGCCGCCGACCGCGGCCGGGGCTGGTTGCGCATACGGAAATTTCTCTCCTATTATCGCCCGCATCTTCCATTGCTGCTGGCAGACTTGTTTTGCGCCATCCTCGTCGCCGGTACGGCGATCGCCCTGCCGCTTTGCGCCAAAATCGTCACCAGCCGTCTTCTGGCCCTGCCCGATGCGCCGCAGGCCTTCACCCAGATCCTGGCAATGGGGGGCGTCATGCTGGCCGTTCTGGCAGTCCAGATAGCCGCGATCTTCTTCGTCGATTATCGCGGCCACGTCATGGGCGCCCGCATCGAGGCGACGGTGCGGCAAGAGCTCTTCGAGCACTGCCAAAAGCTCTCCTTCGGCTTTTACGACCGCCAGCGCACCGGCCAGCTGATGAGCCGCATCACCAATGACTCCCTGTGGCTGGGAGAGCTCTTTCACCACGGCCCCGAAGATCTCTCTATCGCCGTGCTGAAGTATGGCGGCGCCATGCTGGTGCTGTTCTTCATCGATCCGCCATTGGCGGGCCTCATCCTGCTGTTGACCCCAGTGGCAGTGGCTTATGCCCTTTACTTCAACCGGCGCATGAACCGTGCGCTCGAAGCCAGCAAACGGCAGATTGCTGCCGTCAACGAGCGCGTGGAGGACGCGCTTGCGGGAATCCGCGTCGTCCAGTCCTTCGCCAACGAGGCGCTGGAACAGGAACGTTTCGCCGAGCAGAACCGGCGCTTTCTGCAAAGTCGCGCCGATGGCTACCGCAGCGAAGCATGGTTTTCGGTCGGCACCGAAACCTTCGCCCAGCTCGTCACCATATTGGTGATCGTCGTCGGGGGGCTACGCATCCTAACAGCGCAGCTCACCGTCCCGGATATGCTGACCTTCCTGCTCTGCGTCGCCGTACTGGTTGATCCCGTCCAGCGGCTCGCCAATTTCGTGCGCCTCTGGCAGGAGGGCTATACCGGTTTCATCAGGGCGATGGAAATCCTGGAGATCGCGCCAGATATCACCGACCGGCCGGCCGCCCGGCCGATGCCGGCGCCGAGGGGCGAGATCCGTTTCTCCGATGTCGCCTTCGGCTATGAGGCCGACGGTCCCAGGGTGCTGGAGCGGCTGTCACTCACCATCGCGCCCGGGGAGTTCGTTGCCCTGGTCGGCCCTTCGGGAGTCGGCAAGAGCACGCTGTGCGCTCTCATACCGCGCTTTTATGATGTCGAGGCCGGAGCGATCCGCATCGACGGTACCGATATCCGCGATGTGACGCTGGCCTCGCTCCGCCGCCATGTCGGGGTGGTGCAGCAGGATGTCTACCTTTTTGCCGGCACCGTGGCGGAAAATCTGCGCTACGGCAGGCCCGACGCCAGCGATGCCGAATTGGAAGCGGCGGCCCGGGCCGCCAATGCGCACGACTTCATCATGGCTCTGCCCCAGGCCTATGATACCGATATCGGCCAGCGCGGCGTCAAACTCTCGGGCGGCCAGCGCCAGCGCATCACCATCGCCCGCGCCTTCCTCAAGGATCCGGAGATTCTGATCTTCGACGAGGCGACCAGCGCGCTCGACAATGAGAGCGAACGGGCGGTGCAGCAGGCGCTGCTGAGCCTGGCGAACGGCCGTACCACCCTGGTCATCGCCCATCGGCTGTCGACTGTCCGCCATGCCGACCGCATCCTGGTCCTGACCGGCGACGGCATCGTCGAACAGGGCACGCATGACGATTTGATGGCGCAAGGCGGCGTTTATGCCAACCTGCACAGCATTCAGGCCAGCATCTGAAGACAATGAAAAACCCGGCATAACGCCGGGTTCAGACAGCTGACAAACCCGTCGATATTTTTCGGCGGGTTTTATTTTGGAGTTGGCTGCTTCGAATTGGGTGCGGCTGCGGAGCGGAGGTGGCGGCCTGTGGCCCTCATGCCATGGCTGGTTTGGGTGCTTTGGTGAGCGCCATTGCGATCTTCTTGATGTTTTGGGCTGCGGCGGCCAGCAGGCACTGACAAGCGACGCGGGTCAGACTTCGAAAGCGCGCATAGCGGTGCCCGTGAAGCTGCTTGGCATCGGCGAAGGAGCGCTCGACTGTCTCCTTGCGGCGCTTGTAGATCGCCTTGCCCCAGGGCGTCAGGCGATGAGCGTCGGTGCGCTCCCGGGCGTCTTGCCAGACATGACGGGTGATGGTGCGGACGGCCTTGCTGTTGCTGGTGCACGACGCCAGCAACGGGCAGGAACAGCAGATGGCCGGATCGGATGTGTAGTGTTTGTAGCCGTTGCGGTCGGTGGTGGCATAGGTCAAGAGCTGACCTTCGGGGCAGCGGTAGCCGTCTGTCTCGGGCTCATAGTCGAATTTCGACTTGCGCATCATGCCGGCCTTGGGCGGCGTCGGATTGCGGTAGCCGGTGACGCCGAGAATAGTGCGATCTTCAAGACCCTTGGCGATGCCGGATGTGGCATAGCCGGCATCGAGCCCGACCGCCTTCACATCGAAGTCGAAGCGATGCCGCTGCCGGTCCAGCCGATCGAGATAGACGATACTGTCATGCACATTGGCCGGCGTCACATGCGTGTCGGTGATGATGGCGAGCTTGCCGTCCACCGTGCGGTGATCGAGATAGAAGAAGCCCTTCGGCTTGCCGTCGCGCACCATGTAGCCGGCCTGGGGGTCGGTACGGCTGACCTTGGTCTGCTTCACCTGCGGCTCGCGCTCCTTCTCCGTCAACGGCTTCTGCCCATGCAGCGCCCGCTCAGCCTCGATCGCCCGGTCGAGATCGGCCCAATAGTCGGCACGCGACTTCTCGATCATGGCAAGATCGTACTTGCCCTTGTTGGCATTGGCCTTCAGATGCGTCGAGTCGGTATAAAGCACCGTGCCGTCTACCAGCTTGTGGGCGATCGCCTGTTCGACGATATGGTCGAAGATATCCTGGGCCACCGATGTGTCGCTGAAGCGCCGACGCCGGTTCTGGCTCAGCGTCGAGGCGTCGAACACGCCATCTGCCAGCTTCAACCGCAGGAACCAGCGATAGGCGACGTTGACCTCGATCTCGCGCACCAGCTGACGCTCGGAGCGGATGCCGAACAAATAACCGATGAACAAGGCCTTGAACATCAAGGTCGGATCAAGCGCTGGCCGGCCGTTGTCCGGGCAGTAAAGCAAAGCCACACGATCATGAATGAAGGAAAAGTCGATCACCTGATCAATCTTGCGAAGCAGGTGATCCTTCGGCACTAGGCTATCGAGCGTCACCATCTCGATCGCCGTCTGTTCGGCAGAGGGTTTCTTCAACATGTCCCAATGAATCACAAAACCCCCGGCATCGCCAGGGGTTTGTCAGCAGTCTGAACCCGGCATAACGCCGGGTTTGTCGTCAGTCTATTTCGGCTATCCTCAGCCGTTGACGACCATGCGCTTCTCGTCGCGGCCACCCTTCATGCGCTCGGCAAGCAGGAAAGCGAGTTCCAGCGCCTGGTCGGAATTGAGGCGCGGATCGCAATGGGTGTGGTAGCGATCCTGCAGGTCATCGGCAGTGACGGCGCGGGCGCCGCCGGTGCATTCCGTCACGTCCTTGCCGGTCATTTCGACATGGATGCCGCCGGGATGCGTGCCTTCGGCGCGGTGGATCTGGAAGAAGCTTTCGACTTCCGACAGGATGCGCTCGAAGGGACGAGTCTTGTAGTTGTTGAGGGTGATCGTGTTGCCGTGCATCGGGTCGCAGGACCAGACGACCTTGCGTCCCTCACGCTCGACGGCGCGGATGAGGCGCGGCAGGTTTTCGGCGACCTTCTCATGACCGAAACGGCAGATCAGCGTCAGCCGCCCGGCTTCGTTAGCCGGATTCAAAATGTCGATCAGTTGCAGCAGATCGTCGGCCTGCAGCGATGGGCCGCACTTAAGTCCGATCGGATTCTTGATGCCGCGGCAATATTCGATATGCGCATGGTCGGCCTGGCGCGTACGATCGCCGATCCAGATCATGTGCCCTGACGTGGCGTACCAGTCGCCCGACGTGGAATCGACGCGGGTCAGCGCCTCCTCGTAGCCGAGCAGCAGCGCCTCGTGGCTGGTGAAGAAATCGGTCTCCCGCAGGCTCGGGTGGTTTTCCGAGGTGATGCCGATCGCCTTCATGAAATCCATGGTCTCGCTGATGCGGTCGGCAAGCTTGCGATAGCGTTCGCCCTGCGGGCTGTCCTTGACGAAGCCAAGCATCCACTGATGCACGTTTTCAAGGTTGGCGTAGCCGCCCATCGCGAAGGCGCGCAGAAGGTTGAGCGTCGCGGCCGACTGGCGGTAGGCCATGGCCTGGCGTTCCGGGTTCGGAATGCGCGACTCCGCGGTGAACTCGATGCCGTTGATGATATCGCCGCGATAGGCCGGCAGCGTCACGTCGCCCTGCTTCTCGACATTCGAGGAACGCGGCTTGGCGAACTGGCCGGCGATACGGCCGACCTTGACGACCGGCAGCTGCGCGCCGAAGGTCAGGACGACGGCCATCTGCAGGAAGGCGCGGAAGAAGTCGCGAATATTGTCGGCGCCGTGTTCGGCGAAGCTCTCGGCGCAATCGCCACCCTGCAGCAGGAAGCCGTTGCCCTCGGCGACATTGGCAAGGTGCTTCTTCAGGCGGCGCGCCTCACCTGCAAAAACGAGCGGCGGATAGCTGGCGAGCGTGGCCTCCGTTGCCGCCAAAGCGGCTGCATCCGGATATTCGGGAACCTGCAGGATCGGTTTCTGCCGCCAGCTGCTCGGGGTCCAATTCTCTGCCATCTCACTCACCTGTTCTCGCCTCCATTTCCTGGAATGCGGCCTACCCTTGATATGCGGCGGCTTATAGACCTTTAGTTCGGCCTTGCAAAGGCATTCCCAGAGGGTTTTACTTCACACACCCTCGCCCGGCCATTCGCCCGTTAAACCAGCATATACCATGTCGCTTTCCCCATATTTTAGACTTTGAAGGTAGAACCGCAAAAAGTATCAACAACGGGGACATGGCATGGCGACCCTTCCGCGCGGCTTCATATCGGACCGCTCCGGCAATTTCGGCATCATGACGGCACTGTTGATGGTGCCGCTTCTTGGAGCGGCAGGCATGGCGGTGGATTTTGCGCATGCGCTCAGCCTGCGCACGCAGCTTTATGCCGCCGCCGATGCCGCCGCCGTCGGTTCGATCGCCGAAAAATCCGGTGCAGTCGCAGCCGCCATGACAATGAGCGGCAACGGCACGATTTCCCTCGGCAAAGAGGATGCCCGTGACATCTTCCTGTCTCAGGTGTCGGGAGAGCTGGCGAATATTCCCGTCGATCTCGGCATCGACGTCACCAAGGCCGCCAACAAGCTGAACTCGCAAGTCTCGTTCACCGCAAGCGTGCCCACCACGTTCATGCGCGTTCTTGGCAAGGATTCCATTACGATCTCCGGCACAGCGACCGCCGAATATCAAACCGCCTCCTTTATGGATTTTTACATCCTGCTCGACAACACGCCGTCGATGGGTGTCGGCGCCACGGCGACTGACGTCGCCACGATGGAAAAGAACACCAAGGATAGCTGCGCCTTTGCCTGCCATGAACTGCAGAACAGCAACAACTACTACACTCTCGCCAAGAAGCTCGGTGTCAGCATGCGCATCGACGTCGTGCGCCAGGCAACCAAGGAACTGACGCAAACCGCCAAATCCACGCGCGTTTCGGACAACCAGTTTCGCATGGGGGTCTATACTTTCGGCACCAAGGCCGAGGACGCCAAGCTGACTACCATATCCGATCCGACCGATGACCTCGACAAGGTGCGCACCTATACCGATGCTGTCGATCTGATGACCATTCCCTATCAGGGCTACAATAACGACCAGCAGACGAGCTTCGACAGCGCGCTGACCCAGATGAAGACCATCATTACCACTCCCGGCGACGGCAGCACTTCCGCGGCACCGCAGAAAATCCTGTTCTTCGTTTCGGATGGCGTCGGCGACAGCGAGAAGCCGAAGGGCTGCACCAAAAAACTCACGGGCAATCGTTGCCAGGAGCCGATCGACACCTCCTTCTGCCAGCCGCTGAAGGACAAGGGCGTCAGGGTCGCGGTGCTCTACACCACCTATCTGCCGCTGCCGAAAAACAGCTGGTACAATACGTGGATCAAACCTTTCCAGGGTGAGATCCCGACGAAGATGCAGGCATGCGCTTCGCCCGGCCTCTACTTCGAGGTAACGCCGACCGAAGGTATCGCCGATGCGATGAAAGCCCTCTTCCTCAAGGCCATCCGCGCGCCGCGCATCACGAGCTAATCGTCCGCGTCAGACGCGCTTGCCGTCGCGAATACGGTAGCTCGGCGCATACATGGTGACAAGCTCCTCGGCTGCCGTCGGGTGCAGAGCCATCGTCTGGTCGAAGTCATCCTTGGTGCAGCCGGCCTTCAGCGTGACGCCGAGCAACTGCGCCATCTCTCCCGCATCGTGGCCGAGGATATGGGCGCCAACGACCTTGCGGCTCGCCGCATCCACGATCAGCTTCATGATCATCCGCTCGGCCCGGCCTGAAAGCGTGGCTTTCAGCGGCCGGAACTGAGCGCGATAAACCTCGAGTTCACCGTAACGCTTGCCCGCCTCCTCTTCCGAGAGACCGACGGTGCCGATCTCCGGCTGCGAGAAGACGGCGGTCGGGATCAGCTCATAATCCGGCCGGGTCGGGTTGTTCTTGTACTCGGTCTCGATGAAGCACATCGCTTCATGGATCGCCACCGGCGTCAATTGTACCCGGTTGGTGACATCGCCGAGAGCATAGATATTCTCGACGTTCGTACGGGAATAGACGTCGACGATGATGGCGCCGCGCGCATCGACGGCGACGCCAGCAGACTCGAGGCCAAGGCCCTCCGTGTTCGGATCACGCCCGAGCGCCAGCATGACAACGCCAGCCTGCAGCGTGCCGTTATTCATGGTCTCCAGAGTGAGCCCGTCTTCGCCTTTGGAGACCTTCTGCAGGGTGTCGTGGCAGAGAATGCGTATGCCCTTGGCGACCATCGCCTCGTGCAGCCCGCGCCGCAGATCCTCGTCGAAACGCGACAGGATCTCGGCGCCGCGATAGATCAGTGTCGTCTCGACGCCGAGACCATGGAAAATATTCGCGAACTCGACGGCGATATAGCCGCCGCCAGCAATCACGATCGATTTCGGCAGCTCTTCGAGATGAAAGGCCTCGTTGGATGAGATGCAGAATTCGTGACCGGGAAGGGCCGCATGCGGGTTCGGCCTTCCGCCGGTGGCAACGATGATGGTCTTGGCCGTCACCGTCTGTCCGGTTTTCATCAGCCGGATCGTATGGGCATCGACCAGTTCGGCGCGCGTTTCCAGGATCTCGGCATTGGCGCCGGCGAGGCCCTTCTTGTAGAGGCCTTCCAGCCGCGCGATTTCTGCATCCTTGGCCGTCACCAGCTTTTTCCAGTTGAAACTGCTTTCGCCGACCGTCCAGCCGAAGCCCTCCGCATCCTCGAAATGCTCATGAAACTGCGAGGCATACACGAAGAGCTTCTTCGGCACGCAGCCGCGGATGACACATGTGCCGCCATAGCGATACTCCTCGGCGATCGCCACCTTCTTGCCGAGCGAGGCGGCGACACGCGCAGCGCGCACGCCTCCGGAACCGCCGCCGATGACGAAAAGGTCGTAATCATAGGAAGACATGAGAAGCTCCGGAAGGGGAATCGCAGGAAGGACGTTCCTGATATAGGGGCGATCATCATGAAAACAAAAGCCCTGCTCCTGCGTCTTCCCGTACTCCATGCCGAATCTTGATCTGGACCGCTCATCGTTTACGGTTGAGCTCGGTCACCGCTTTACGGTTGACCCGGCCAGCTGAGGCTGGCAGGGCAATGCTTGAGACGCAAAAGGATGCCGGAGCAAAAGATGGATCAAACTCTGTTCGCCAAGCTGTGCAAGGCCGGCAAATTCAAGGAGGCGCTCAATCTCGCCATCGAGGGCCACGAAGACGAGAAATTCACGCCGAGCCGCTTTGCGATGGACAAGAAAACCGGACTGCCGATTTTCTACCGCGGCAACAAGCGCGTCGAGCCGGACGAGACAGGCGCATGGCAATTGGCCAAGAGCTCGAAGGATTGGGGCTGAGCCTCATACACATCTGCGATGGCCGTCCCCTGGCGCATTGCCGGTGTCATCAGGTGATGCGGAAATCCGTCGGGATCTTCTCAAGCCGCGTCGCTTCCGTCTCCACGCCAGAAACCGATGCCCCTGCGGGCCCGCGCCTCAAACGCTCGATCATCGTTGAGATCGCATTGTCCGGCCCGGCGACCAAGGCGGCGACGGATCCGTCCGCTTCGTTGCGCACCCAGCCGGTCAGCCGGAGCCGCAGCGCCTCATCGCGCGTCCACATGCGAAAGCCCACTCCTTGGACCCTGCCTGATATTCGTACTCGCACAGCCTCGTAACGATCGGACATGTCTGCCTCACCAAGCTTCGCCGCCGGGCCCTGATTCATCATAACAAAAAAGCCCGGACGATGCCGGGCTTTTGCGAATTCTGCCGGGCAGTCGTTACTGCTGGGCGGTCGGTGCCGGAGCGACCGGGCTGTCGGTTGCCGGCGGCGGTGCCTTGATCACCTTGGAAAGCTCGGCGTTGCTCTGCTTTTCCAAGTCGCGCGAAATGCCCTGCGCCCAGATGTCGGCAGCCTTGGCCGTTTCCCGAGAGGCGACCGGGCCATCGCGCAGCAGCTTCTTGCCGACGTCGGAATTATAGAAATCCGCAATCGCCTTCAGCTCGTCGATCGTGAAGGTTTTGGCATAGGTGAGCGCCGCCTCCTTTTCGAGATCGCCGCGGCGCGGCGCCAGCTTCAGAGCCTGCTCGTCGACCGTCGAGGAAATGATGTCCTGATAGTTCGGCGAATCCTGGATCAGGCCGGCCTTGAGGCGCTCGGCGAGACCGGGCAGGATGTTGTCGAACTGGGCAGTGGCGCCGATGGCGTCGATCGCGGCGCGAGACGCCTTCAACTGTTCCTCGGAGACTTCCTGTGCCTTGGCCGCGGAGCCGAAGGCAAGCCCGGAAAGAACGAGGGTCGCAGCGGCGAGACGGCCAAGACCTGCAATGTTCATCATGAGTGTATGCTCCTGTTATCTGTTTGCCTGCAGCGTGCGCGCACCTGCAGGACCGGCAATGATCGCAAGTGCCGCCATATTGATAAAGAGCCCGTGTTCGACGACGCCGGGTATGGAATTCAGCTCGCTCGAAAGCGCCTCTGCATCAGGAATGCGGCCAAAAGATGCATCGATGATGTGGTGGCCGCCATCCGTGGTAAACTCTCCGTCACCCGACTGGCGCAGGCTGAGTTCGCCGGAAAGGCCGAGCCGGGCCGCGACCTTCTCGATCGCGATCCGCGTCGAAACCAGACCGAACGGGTTGACCTCGATCGGCAGCGCATAGGCGCCAAGCATATCGACCAGCTTGCTCTCGTCGGCGATAACGATCATTCGTTCAGACGCGGCCGCAACGATCTTCTCGCGCAGCAGTGCGCCGCCGCCGCCCTTGATCAATCTGAGCGCCGGATCGACTTCGTCGGCGCCGTCGACCGTCAGATCGAGCGCCGGCAGCTCGTCGAGCGACTTCAGCGGAACACCGAGCTCGACGCAGAGCCGCGCCGTTCGTTCGGACGTCGGAACGCCCTCGACCCGGAAGCCGCCTGCGACCTTTTCCGCCAGCAGCCGGACGAATTCTTCCGCCGTGCTCCCTGTCCCGATCCCGAGGCGCATCCCGTCTTCGACATGGGCGAGTGCGGCCTCGGCGGCCTTGATCTTCATTTCGCGGGCATCCATGCGCCGCCAGCTCCGATTTATTGCGTTGGATGTGCTGTTTACACGGCTCGCCTGGCAAACGAAAGTCAAAATCATCACGGAAAATGAAAAGCCGAAACAGATGCCTGCGGCCGCTCCGGCCACCACAGGACGTTGCTTTCCGCCGCGTGATCGCCTACCTCAAGAACCATCCCTCGTCCCCGGGCGCGACCGCCGCTTCCCCCCGGGGACTCATCACTCAAAGAGGCAAGCCCTTGACCCCTGCCCCCGTTCGCCCGGCGCTCATCGTCTTCGATCTCGACGGCACCCTTCTCGATACCCATGCAGACCTGGTCGAAAGCCTGAACCATACGATCGCAGCCCTTGGCCTCGAACCGGTGAGCTATGACGACCTCACCCATCTCGTCGGCCAGGGCGCACGCGTGATGATCGAGCGCGCCTGCCGGCTGCGCGGCCATCCGCTCGAAAGCGCCGCCGTCCCGCAGTTGCTCGAACGCTTCGTCGCCCACTATGCCGGCAACATGCCGGGCCACACCGAACCCTATCCCGGCCTGGTCGCCGCGATGGACCGGCTGAAAGCGGCCGGCTACCACCTCGCCGTCTGCACCAACAAGATGGAAAGCCTGGCTTTCGGCCTGCTCGACAAGCTCGACCTTGTCGGCTACTTCAGCGCCATCACCGGCGGCGATACTTTCGAATACCGCAAACCCGACGCCCGCCATCTCACCGGCACCATCGACCGCGCCGGCGGCGACATCGCCCGCACGGTGATGGTCGGCGACAGCATCAACGACATCGCGGCGGCGAAGAACGCTGCCCTGCCGTCGATCGCCGTGCCTTTCGGTTATTCGGATGTCCCGGTTTCAAGCCTCGATCCGGATATGACCATTATGCACTACGATGAACTCACGCCGGCGCTGGTGGAGCGGTTGTTGCAGGAGTATGCGGAGAAAGTCGCGGTGTGAGGCTGTCACCCACCATATTCTCCTTCATTCTGTTGCTGCGTGTTGTGGCTGACCTCTCCTCGATCAATTCTTCCTCGCGCTTGAATCTAGGAGAACGATGACGTCGGCAAAACAAAACGGGCGACCCGAAGATCGCCCGTTCCAAACCCCAATAAACCGGCGTTAGATCTGCGCGCCGCGCGCCTTGGTCGTTGCGTCGAAAGCCTTTTCGACATAGGCGTCGCGGCCGTAGACGTCGTCAAAATATTCCACGACGCCGTCCTTGTTCGGCCAAGCGGTGAAGTAGGACACGTAAACCGGGACCTTCTGAGGCACCTTCACCGCATGATTTTGTCCGGAGGCAATCTGTCTGGCGACATCGTCGACCGTCGTGCCGAGCACGGCAGCTGCCATTGCGCGCGGATTAGCAAGACGCACGCAGCCGTGGCTCAGCGCCCGCATGTCGCGCTTGAAGAAGCTCTTCGACGGCGTATCGTGCATGTAGATCGCGTGGCTGTTCGGGAACAGGATCTTCAGTTCGCCGAGGGCATTATCGCTGCTTGGCGGCTGACGCACCGAAACATTGGCGGTCGAGCCGTACCAGTCGACGCTGGACGAGGCGACGGCGTGGCCGTTCACTTCGACCTCATAGCCGAGTTGATCGAGATAGTTTGGATCCGAGCGCAGCTTCGGCAGCATCTCGTTGATAATGATCGACTGCGGCACGCCCCAGAACGGGTTGAACTCAACCGTCTCGATCTCATCGTCGAAGAAATAGGTCTGATTGTTCTTGCCGCCGACGACGACACGCATCGACAGCTGTTCCTTGCCGTCATTGTGGTAGTAGGCCATGTAGGCCGGCTGATTGATCATGACGTAGCGCGAACCCAGATCTTCCGGCAGCCAGCGCACCTGTTCCATGGCGACGACGAGCTTGTCGATCTTCGAGGTATTGGTGTCACCGCCGGTCATGGCGCGCACCGTCGCCTGGCCGATGACACCATCGGGCTTCAGGCCGTGCTCTTTCTGGAAGTCCTCGACCATCGAGACGATGTCGGGCGAATAGTCGCTGCCCCCGGCGTAGGCTGCAAACGTCGCCGCATGATCGGTCTTCAGCGTCTCGGACCCGTGCTTCTGTAGGGCCTTGACGATGTTGGTGATCTCGGGCGAGCTGTCGCCGGGCTTCAGCAGGCCGCTCAGCGAAACGACAATCTGCTCCTCATTGCCTCCATCGTCGGCGCGAAGCTTGGCAAGCTCCGCCGTCAGCGCCTCGAACTGCAGACTATCTGGGGAGCGGCTGGCGATATAGGCGCCGGCATTGGGGCTCATGCGGGCAAGCTTGAGGACCGGAGCCAGATTGACCACCTTGCGCTGGAAATCGTGGTAGCCGGAAATCTTGTTCGGATCGATGCGGCCACGCACCGTATCCTGCACGAATGCAAGCACCTTGGCAGAGAGTTCGAGTTCGAACTGGGTCAGCGCCCGGTCGCGGGCGGCGGGATCGGGGGTGGCCGGATCGATCACCGGCGCCTGGACCGCGTAATCGGCAGGATCGAGACCGACGGCAGCCGCATCGGCAAGCGCTGCCATCGCCGACTTGGCGCGATCGTTGATCTGATTGGCCTCGACCCAGACGAGCGGATTGCTGCTATTGCTGTAATAGGCTTCAAGTGCCTTGGCCACATCGGCATTGGCGCGCACCTTGGCCTGCGTTAGGAAGCGGCGCTGTACTGCCGGTTCGGCGCTGGTATCGCCATTAGCTGAAATATCGGCGACCGCGCCGGTGACGATGGAATCGGCGAACTTGCTGGCATCGACGAACTGCAGCGTCTCGGGCTTATAGGTGTAGTAACGCGGACTGCTCACCTTCGGCAGCGCCGCTTCCGGATCAAGGCCGCCGAGCGAACCGCCATCGGCGCCACGCGGCACCGGCCGGCCGGGTGCCTGGTCCATGAAGATGGTGCTCTGGCTCCGCTGCCTGTCGCCGCGCAGCATATCCATCAGCGTATAGGCATGCGCGGGAGCGGCACTCATCACTGCTATGCCGCAGGAAATTGCCATTGCGGATACCGCGCTTTTAAAAACGAACGTCATATATCTTCCAGTCCCGGTGTCATGCTGTTTTATCACGAGCACAAAGCTCAAGCTCAAATCCCGCGAAACTCAAGCAGCGTCCGGCTTCTTGATCAGAAACCGGCCTGCGCCGCCAGCGCCGGCGAACTCAATTTCATGTGAGGAGAATCCTGCACGGCGCCGCGCAGCAGTTCACACAAAATTATGAAATTATTAGTTAATTTTTTACTGAATTTTTCCCGGCAAACCAGTCTGGCAAAAACGAGCAGGCGCATAAAATCTCCAAAGTGGCGGAAAAGGCACGCCTTTTTGCTGTCATAAATATGACTAACATATTCAACATTTTCGGCGAAGCCCGGTTTTCTTGCCCTGGTTTCCGACCTATAAGACCACATCTTTCGAAGATGCCAGAAAACAGCATGTAAAGGGGAGGCAAGAGCCATGACCGCAACCCGCACCGAAACCGATACTTTTGGCCCCATCGATGTCGCCGCAGACCGATACTGGGGCGCCCAGGCCGAGCGTTCACTCGGCAATTTCAAGATCGGCTGGGAAAAGCAGCCGCTGTCGATCGTGCGTGCGCTCGGCATTGTCAAGCAGGCGGCCGCCCGTGCCAACATGTCGCTCGGCCAGTTGGATCCTGCGCTTGGAAAAGCCATCATCGATGCCGCCCAGGAAGTGATCGACGGCAAGCTCGACGACCATTTTCCGCTGGTCGTCTGGCAGACTGGTTCCGGCACGCAGTCGAACATGAATGCCAACGAAGTGATCTCCAATCGTGCCATAGAAATGCTCGGCGGTGTCATGGGTTCCAAGAAGCCGGTGCACCCGAACGACCACGTTAACATGAGCCAGTCGTCGAACGACACCTATCCCACGGCCATGCACATCGCCTGCGCCGAACGCATCGCCCATCACCTGCTGCCGGCGCTCAAGCACCTGCATGCCGCTCTCGACATGAAGGTCACGGAATTCAGCCACATCATCAAGATCGGCCGCACCCATACCCAGGATGCGACCCCGCTGACCCTCGGCCAGGAATTCTCCGGTTACGCCGCCCAGGTCGGCTCAGCCATCAAGCGCATCGAGATGACCCTTCCCGGCCTCTGCGAACTCGCCCAGGGCGGCACGGCAGTCGGCACCGGCCTCAACGCGCCGGTGGGCTTTGCCGAGAAAGTGGCCGAAGAGATCGCCGCAATCACCGGCATGCCCTTCGTGACCGCGCCGAACAAGTTCGAGGCGCTCGCCTCGCATGACAGCATGGTCTTCTCTCATGGCGCCATCAATGCGGCTGCGGCAGCTCTGTTCAAGATCGCCAACGACATCCGCCTGCTCGGCTCCGGGCCACGCTCGGGCCTCGGCGAACTGGCACTGCCGGAAAACGAGCCCGGCTCCTCGATCATGCCCGGCAAGGTCAACCCGACCCAGTGCGAAGCGCTGACCCAGATCTGCATTCATATCTTCGGCAATCACGCCGCCCTGACCTTCGCCGACAGCCAGGGCCATTTTGAGCTCAACGTCTATAATCCGATGATGGCCTATAATTTCCTGCAGTCGGTACAACTGCTCGCCGACGCTGCCGTCTCCTTCACCGACAATTGCGTCGTCGGCATCGAGGCGCGCGAGGACAACATCAAGGCTGGCCTCGACCGCTCGCTGATGCTGGTGACAGCACTTGCCCCCAAGATCGGCTACGACGCGGCCGCAAAGATCGCCAAGACCGCCCACAAGAACGGCACAACACTGAAGGAAGAGGCCCTGGCCAGCGGCCTGGTGACGTCGGAGGAATATGACGCGATGGTACGTCCGGACACGATGCTCGGCCCGAAATAAGACGGCTGAGTGGGTGCCGCCTCTCATCTTGCTCCCTCTTCTCCCCCTCCCGGGAGAAGGTGGCCCGAAGGGTCGGATGAGGGGGCCACACGGCACACCATTGATTGCTCTTCGCTTATGCTCAGCGCATTCGCGCCGTTGCCGCTACCCTCATCACCTCGCTTTTGCTCCGGCCCGACGGGGTCGAGTCAGAGGTTGGTAATGGAAGCCCCGGCAGATTAACGCTGCCGGGGAATATGAACCGGACTCAAGCTAAAGGCAACCTGAAGTCGTCCTTTCGTGACAAATGTCGGTTTTCACCTGGCTTTCGCTCGCCTAACGCGCGTGACATGCCGACGGCAAAATGCGGCACGACATAGCCCCAACTCCAAACTCCGCCGCATGCAGATTGCTTTTGCCCGACAGGGGATTTAGATCGGTTCCAATCTAGCGACGCACGCCCACCAGAAAGGTCACTTCGATGGCTGACGATCTCTTTCCCCTTGGCAAGGATGCCACCCCCTATCGCAAGATCAGCAGCGATCATGTGTCGGTCGATACCTTCAAGGGCCAGGAGATCCTGACCGTCGAGCCGGAAGGCATCCGCCTGCTCGCCGAAACCGCCTTTGCCGACATCAACCACCTGCTGCGCCCCGGCCATCTGAAGCAACTCGCCTCGATCCTCGACGACCCTGAGGCGACCGACAATGACCGCTTCGTCGCCTACGACCTCCTGAAGAATGCTAATATCGCCGCCGGAGGCGTACTGCCGATGTGCCAGGATACGGGCACGGCGATAATCATGGGCAAGAAGGGCCGCCGGGTCTGGACCGAAGGCGGCGATACGGCGGCACTCGCCCGCGGCGTCATGGATGCCTATGAGAAGAAGAACCTGCGTTATTCGCAGCTCGCGCCGGTCAAGATGTTCGAGGAGAAGAACACCAGGAACAACCTGCCGGCCCAGATCGATATCTATGAGGAAGGCACCGACGCCTACGAGTTCCTCTTCGTCGCCAAGGGCGGTGGCTCTGCCAACAAGACCTTTCTTTACCAAGGCACGCCCTCGCTTCTGACCCATGACCGGATGATCGACTTCCTCAAGGAGAAGATCCTGACATTGGGTACGGCAGCCTGTCCCCCCTACCATCTGGCGATCGTCATTGGCGGCACCTCGGCCGAGATGAACCTGAAAACGGTCAAGCTCGCCTCGACCCGTTATCTCGACGAACTGCCGACCGAGGGTTCAGAAAGCGGCCACGCCTTCCGCGACCTCGAGATGGAAAAGGAAATCCACAAGCTGACACAGCAGATGGGAGTCGGCGCCCAGTTCGGCGGCAAGTACTTCTGTCATGACGTGCGGGTCATCCGCCTGCCCCGCCACGGCGCCTCGCTGCCGATCGGCCTCGGCGTCTCCTGTTCCGCCGACCGCCAGGCCAAGGGCAAGATCACCCGCGACGGCATCTTCATCGAACAGCTGGAAACCGATCCATCGAAATACATGCCCGAGATCGATGAGGCGAAGCTTTCGGAATCGACCGTCCATATCGACCTCAACCGGCCGATGGCCGAGGTGCTTGCCGAGCTGTCGCGGCATCCGGTCAAGACGCGCCTGTCGCTCACCGGGACGATCATCGTCGCCCGCGACCTCGCGCATGCCAAGATTCGCGAGCGTCTGGAAAAGGGCGAAGGCATGCCCGACTATCTGAAGAACCACCCAGTCTATTATGCCGGTCCGGCCAAGACGCCGGCCGGCTACGCTTCCGGCTCCTTCGGCCCGACGACGGCCGGCCGCATGGATAGCTACGTCGACCAGTTCCAGTCCTTCGGCGGCTCGATGGTGATGCTTGCCAAGGGCAATCGCTCGCGCGCCGTACGCGAGGCCTGCAAGAAACACGGCGGCTTCTACCTCGGCTCTATCGGCGGCCCCGCAGCTCGCCTCGCGCAGGACTGCATCCGCAAGGTCGAAGTTTTCGAATATCCCGAATTCGGCATGGAAGCGGTGTGGAAGATCGAGGTCGAAGACTTCCCCGCCTTCATCGTCATCGACGACAAGGGCAATGATTTCTTCCAGGAATTGAACCTGGGGTGATCGCGGCAGGCTCGATGGCCGCGGGCGGACTTTTTACTGGATTGTCCCGCCCGCAATATCCGCAGCATTCACCACATCGCCGTCATCCACCCTCGCCAGGATTTCCATCCGGAAAGCTCCGGCGAGAGCCGGTATAATCCAACAGCAAGGCGCCGGCGGCGAAGAGGGAGCGACTGCCATGATGCCGAAGAAAGTGTGACGCCACCTTTCTATAATCTTACGCCTGAAGATGCAGACTGCGACCGGCTCGGCCGTCAGAAAGTGTCATTGCAATATACTCGTTCTGAAATAGCCGGCGTCCACAACCAACTGTCGACAAGATGAATACGCAGTCCAGCACAAGAAGAACTGTAAGTCTTTCAAACATCATTCCCGCGGAACGGGTACGCATTGTCTCGCCCAAAATACGATTTTTAATGAAAAATCATGAGGCTGCCGGAAGTATTGCTCCATCGTGAACTTGTCGCATGTAATCTTTGGTATATGTCGCTTTAATCTTTTCCCAAGAAATTTAAGCTAACAACTAAAATATTGCCATTGAATATGAGGAGTATCGCCGGATGAACACGGCTGTCGCGCCTAAGGTGCAGGTTCCCGATGTCGCGGGCCAGATCACCTATGCCATGCGCTCGATGGGCGTTGCCCCGATACCCCGGAATTACGAACTCTTCTACGAGGCCTATATCGGCTCCAATCCTGCCCTTACCCGAGAACTTGCGGCCCTCGGCGCGCATGCCACGCAGGCCGAACTCGACACGCTCGGCGCGCAATATTTCAACACGAACCCAGCCCGGGTCTTCGACGACGCCCATACCCGCATATCAGGCGAACTGGACGGATTGCTGCGAATCCTGAGGCAGGAGCAGAGCTCGCTCGAAAGCTATACCAGACTGCTGGGCGAGACCCACAAGCGCATCACCTCCAAGAGCAATGCAAGCGTCGAACTGATCGAAAACGCAATTGAACTATTAAGCCAGGCAACTGGCGATACCATGGCGCATGGCGAACGCACCGTCGAGGACGTCGTCCAGCGCTCTCAGGAGATGGATCAAGTCCGCAAGGAACTCGACGAATACAAACGCATCGCCAATACCGACTCGCTGACGCGCCTTTCCAACCGCCGCGCCTTCGACGACCGCCTAGCCGCCGTCTTCAACAATCCAGGCATGCGGCCGGTGACGGCCCTGCTGCTCGCCGACATCGACAATTTCAAGAAAATCAACGACACCTACGGCCATCCCGTCGGCGACAAGATCCTCGCCACCGTCGCCTCCGTGATCCGCAGCAATGTTCGGCGCGACGTTTTCGTCGCCCGTGCCGGCGGTGAGGAATTCGCGCTGATCATCGAGGGCAACACAGCCGAGGAAGTGACGGCGATCGCCGAGCGCATCCGCCGCACGCTGGAAACCACCCCTTTCAAAAACTCCCGCACACGGGTGAATTACGGCCCGATCACCGTGTCGATCGGCATCTGCATGGCCTCTAATGCCGAGGATGCCGGCGAGCTTTACAGCAGGACCGATATTGCCCTTTATGGCGCAAAAAATGCCGGCCGCAACTGCATCGTCCTCTATCAGGACGGGATGCAAAAGGACTTCAGCAAGAGCTGGCTGATCTACAAAGCCTGACGGCTTTCACCACATCGTCTTCGCCGCGCGACCGGGCCATTCCCGGTCGTAGGTTTCCTGGTCGAAATCGCCGACGGCATCCTTCAGCATCTGACCCGGCGTCGGCAGGCCTGCCGGATCGGCGAAATGCTCGGCTTTCCAGAGTTCGGCCCGCATCACGGCGCGCGCGCACTGAAAATAAACCTCGTCGATCGAAATGACGACGACGGTGCGCGGATGTTTGCCGTCCATCTCGAAGCTCGAAAGCAGCGCCTCGTCGTCCGAGACGACACCGCGGCCGTTGATGCGCATCGTGGTGTTCGAGCCGGGGATCAGGAACATCAGAGCAAGCCTAGGATCACGCACGATGTTGGAAAGCGAATCGACGCGATTGTTGCCGCGCCAGTCCGGCAGATGCAGCGTTTCGTCGTCGACAACACGCACCACGCCGCCGAGATCGCCGCGCGGCGAACAGTCGAGGCCCTCCGGCCCGACGGTCGCAAGCGCGGCAAACGGCGAGATCTCGATCATCTGACGGTAAAGCGGCGTCAGCCGCTTGGTCACCTTGTCGACCGAGGCCTGCGATAGTCCTGCGCCATAGATCGTATTGAGTTCTTCGATGTTGCTGATGATTTTCATGAGGCGTCCCGCCGCGGCTTGATCTTCGCGCCGGACGCTACAATGCCGCGCGCCGTGCCGGAAGCTCAAAAAACGGAATGATCTCCGCATCTTTTTTGATGTTTTCGTCGGAGACGTCTTGCTCGGGCCGACTGTCATCGAGAAACATCGCGATCGCCTCGAGAACCGGCGCGGCGCTCACGATGCGCCGATGCCCGAAACCATTGGCCCACAACAGCCGGACGCCTTCGCCTGCCGCCCCATAACGCCTGGCATGGGCCGGCGACACTTCCTTGTCGTCCTCTGCATGGATGACAAGCACCGGCAGGTCGAGCTTCCCCGCCGCCCCGGCCGCATCGAATTCCTCAAGTCTCCGACCGGTGACGCGATGAACTTCATTCTCAAGGGCTGTCTGTGCGGCCGGGCGAAGGCCAACCATGCGGCCGAAACCGGTAAACAGCCACCGCATCTCGCTCGGCGCGCCGACCAAGATCAGGCGCTCGACGTTGAGAGGTGCTGCATCGGGGAGCAGCCCCGACGCCGAGACCATCAGCGCCGCGCCGCCGAAGGAATGGCCGATCGCCGCATCGAAAGCGCCGAACCGCGCCTCGGCCGCCAGGATCGTTTCTACAGCAAGCCGCATATGCAGGAAGCGTCCACCGGCGCGCCCATGGCCGGGAAAATCGAGCGCGACCACCTCCGCACCGGTCGCCGCAAGCATCGAGACGACCTCGGCCATATATTCGGCACTTGAGCCCCAGCCATGCGCCACCAGGAAGCGCTTGCGTTTTCCCCGCGCCCCGCCATTCAGCCGATAGGCATGCGCTTTCGCCCCGCCGGCAAGCTTGAGGCGAAAGCGTTCGGCGCCGGCAAGCCGGGCCGCGCCCGCGGCATGCGCCGCCTTCGCTCTTGTTCCCTTCGGCCGCGGCGACGGTGTGCGGCAGAACAGTCGGAACGCCGCTCTGCCGGCCAGATCCGGCGAAGCCGCCTGCAGAGCCGAAAAGCCGAGGCGGGTGACCTTCAGCGCAAAATTTGACATAGTGAGAATCCAAATACTGTTCAACACTGAACAAAAAAGTGCAACGATGAACAAAAATCAATCCCTGCCCTGGGATCATCCGCGTTTTCGCAGCTGGATCGCGGTGGCGCGCGCCTGCCAGCTGATGCAGCAGTCTCTGACCCGCTCGCTTGCCGATCTCGACATCAAGCCGCCGCACCTCGACATTCTCGTCAATCTCTATCGTTTCGAAGGCATTTCGCAGCAGGAGCTGGCCCGCAAGCTGCTCGTCGGCCGCTCCAACATGAGCATGCTCCTGCCGCAGATGGAAAAACGCGACCTGATCGAGCGGCGCGGAGACGCGCGCGACAAGCGCGTGCTGCGCCTCTACCTCACCATGGAGGGCCGCAGGCTGACCGAAGCGGCGATGGCGATCCAGACCGACCTCATCGAACGCACGCTCTCCGACGAGCCGATCGAGCAGTGCATGGCGACCGCCACCTCAATGGAGCGGATCATCGGCGTACTGCTACAGGACCTCAGGGACGAGGACTGACATTCACTGCAGCGTCGGTGCCGCCGCCGTGCCGGTCAGCGAGCGGTATTCCCACGCCGCGACAATGATCAGCACCAGCGTCGCCAGAATCCCAAGCAGATAGACCTCGATGAAGGGTGCCGCAAAGGCGAGCAGGATCAGGAACACGAGGCCGGCGAGATGCGAGAGCGGCAGCTTTCCGCTGGTCGCGCCCTTGAACCAGAGATTGCCGATTAGGAACAGGCCGGAGCCGCCGAGCACCGCCGCAGCGATGCCGAGATCGCCCGCCTCATGCGGATGCGAGAACATGAACTCGACGGCCACTGCGTGCACGATGATCCCGGCAAGGATCGGGATGTGTGCGTAAGTGAAGGCCAATCGCGCCAGAGCTCCCGGCGTCTCGGCATGTTCGATGCGATGGGCGGCACGACCGTGGCCGAAGCGGAAGTAGAGCCACCACATGGCGACCGTCCCGATAAAGCCGGTGACGAAGACGAGGCTGGTCAGAATTGAGATCGGCAGTTCGGAAAAGGTGCGGCCGGAAACGAGGATCGCTTCGCCGAGGCAGATGATGATGAAGAGCGCGCAGCGCTCGGCCATATGCGCACCGGACACATCCCAATCGCTTGGAACGGAGCGGCCGAGTCCTGGTACCGCAAAGCCCGCGGCCGGCCCGGCATATTCGATGGCGAGCGCGATCATCCAGGCGATCAGCCGGGCTTCATGCTCGAGCACCCCCCCGGCGATCCAAAAGACGCCGGCCGCCGCGAGCCAGACGGTAATGCGGGTAAAATTCAGCGTATTGGCGCGGTCGACGCGCGTCATCGCATAGGTCGTAAACAGCGAGCGCCCGACCTGCATCGCCACATAGGCGCCAGCAAAGAGCAACCCTTTGTCGCCGAATGCCTCTGGGATGGATGCTGACAGCACCAGCCCCAGCATCATCAGCGCCACCAGCATGCCGCGCACCGGCATCTTGTCGGGATCGAGCCAGTTCGTCACCCAGGCGGTGAATATCCACACCCACCAGACCGCAAAGGTCATCAGCGCCGCTTCGACGGCGCCGAGCGGCGTATAATGGGCGGCAAGCGCGTGCGAAAGCTGCGAGATCGAAAACACGAAGACCAGATCGAAGAACAGCTCGAGGAAGGTAACCTTGCTGCCGGCCGCACTCCCCTTGGCGCGCAGCCAGTTCTTTCCGTTCACTTTCGCCATTTGGCCCCCGATGGCTGTCTGTTTGAAATTCAGCGCGGCTTTTCCGCCGTGTCGCGGTTCATGCCCTTTTCCCTGAGCTCGTCCTCATAGGCCGAAAACAGCTCCGCGCCCCGTTCGCCGAGCTCCCGCAGATAGGTCCAGGTGTAGATCCCGGTATCGTGCATGTCGTCGAAGCCGATCCTGACGGCATAATTGCCGGTCGGCGTCATCGAGATGATCGCGACATTGCGTTTGCCGGGTACCGTCACCCTCTGCCCCGGCCCGTGCCCCTGCACCTCGGCCGACGGCGACAGCACGCGCAGAAGCTCGGCCGACAGGTCGAAGCTCAGGCCGTCGTCGAAGGTTATTGCCAGCCTCTGCCGGTCTTTCGAAACGCGAAGTTCGCTCGGCCAGGTATCGTTCATCTCTATCACCCTCTTTCCCCTGGAGAAGTAGGCGTTCGCCTTTTTCGAGGCAAGCGCAAATTAGCGTGTGCGAAATCCATTTCCCTTGACGGCGCAATCACATATGCACAAATAGAAAGATATCGCTTGAAAACAGGCAGGCATCGGTCTGGCGCGTTTCAGATCCGGCTGCGGAGGAATTGGTGAATACAATAGTAGGAACGATAGGCAAGGCATCGCCGCTGGCGGCGGATGCACATCCGATGATCGACCCTTATGGCCGGGCTGTCACCTATCTCCGCGTCTCCGTCACCGACCGCTGCGATTTCCGCTGCACCTATTGCATGGCCGAGAACATGACCTTCCTGCCGAAGAGGGACCTGTTGACGCTGGAAGAGCTTGACCGGCTCTGTTCCGCCTTTATCGCCAAAGGCGTGAGGAAAATCCGGCTGACCGGAGGCGAGCCGCTCGTGCGCAAGAACATCATGTATCTTGTGCGCAAGCTCGGCGAAAAGATCGGCGCCGGCCTCGACGAACTGACGCTGACGACCAATGGCTCACAGCTGGCGCGCCATGCCGAGGAACTTTATGAGTCCGGCGTGCGCCGCATCAACGTCTCGCTCGATACGCTCGACCCCGACAAGTTCCGCAAGATCACCCGCTGGGGCGATTTTTCCAAGGTCATGGAAGGCATCGACGCCGCTCAGAAGGCCGGCATCAGCATCAAGCTCAATGCCGTGGCGCTTAAAGGTTTCAACGACGCCGAGATACCCGGCCTCCTGCGCTTCGCCCACGGCCGCGGCATGGATCTCACAGTCATTGAAACCATGCCGATGGGCGAGATCGACGAGGACCGCACCGACCAGTACCTGCCGCTCTCCGAGCTCCGCGCCGATTTGGAGAGACAGTTCACGCTAACCGATATCGACTACCAGACCGGCGGCCCGGCGCGTTACGTCAGGGTCACGGAGACCGGCGGCCGCCTCGGCTTCATCACGCCGATGACCCATAATTTCTGCGAGAGCTGCAACCGTGTGCGCCTGACCTGCACCGGCACGCTCTATATGTGCCTCGGCCAGAACGACGCCGCCGATCTGCGCGCCGCATTGCGCGCCACCGAAGACGACGCCCTTCTCCACGCCGCCATCGACGAAGCCATCACCCGCAAGCCTAAGGGCCACGACTTCATCATCGACCGCACGCATAACAGGCCGGCAGTGGCGCGGCATATGAGTGTTACCGGTGGGTGAGGCGCGGTCCCCGCCAAGCGGGAAGCGATCGATCCAGTGAATCGATCGCAGGGTCGAACGCCTGAGCCCAAGCGAAGGGCCGGGATACGGTGCGGCTTGTTCCCTCTTCGCCCCAGCGGAGAGAAGAGGGAGCAAGCCGCAGCCCCCTAGCCGGGCTTACGCGCACAAATCGCAAACCGCTCCTGCACCATCCGCTCGAGCCCGCGCAAAAACGGCATCTTGCGCGCCTGCGCCCAGTGAATATCGCGGAGCTTGCGGTCGACCACGATGTCCACGAAGCCGGCTTTACAGAGAAGCTCGACGATCGCTTCGGCCGGCATCTCGCGGGAGAAATGCACGCGGGAGCGGATGTTCTGGTGCCGCGCCATCATCTCCGGTGACATGTGGCTTGCCGCCGGCTTGCCCGTCACCTTTGTCCAAAACTTCTGCAGGCTCTTCACCCAGGTTTCCCGGCCCATATTGCCGTCGACGATCAGCACCTTGCCGCCCGGCCTCAGCACCGAAAACCATTCCTTGAAGGCCGAAGCCGGGTCCACAAGCGTCCAGACGAGATGCCGGTTGGTGATGGCGTCGTAGCTGTCCTTCGGCTCCATGGTGTTTTCGGCGTCGCCGGAAACGAAGCGGATATCGGTGCCGCGCTTCTTCGCCTTGGCGCGCGCCTGCGCCAGCATCGCATCCGACCAGTCCAGCCCGGTGACCTTGAAGCCGGCATCGTTCATCAGATGCGAGATGACGGCGGTGCCGCAGGCAAGATCGAGAGCGGCGCGCCCCTGCCCCTCGCCGAGATGCTTTCGGATCAGCCTCAGCCAGCCTTTCCGCTCGCCTTCCGAAAAGATTTCATGGCCGACGCTCTGGTCGAAGGTCGCCGCCCTTTCCGACCAGAACTCGCGGATTTCATCGCGGATAGAGTAATTTGTATTCATCGAATTCATCTCAATTGCCCCTGCATCGGATCAGTTTGGAAATGCTCTAAAACATATAACTTGATTCATAAAGTCATATTTCTTATGCCTGCGGACATTATTCAGACGTCAGGGGAATCTCCAGATGAATTTCGTGAAAATGCTCGCAGTCTCCGCAGCTGCGATTGCCGGCTTGATGCCGCTTTCGGCCTGGGCGCAATCCTTCACCATCAAGGATGTCGCCGGCCGTGACGTGAGCTTCGACAAGCCGGTCGAGCGTGTGATCCTTGGCGAAGGCCGCATGCTCTATGCCGTCGCGCCGATCGAGAAGGAAGATCCCTTCGCCAAGATCGTCGGCTGGCGCAACGATCTCTGGACCACCGACAAGGATGGCTTCAATGCCTATGTCGAGAGGTTTCCGAAGGGCAAGGACCTGCCCTTCCTCGGCAATCTGACCGACGGCACGCTGCAGACAGAGACGGTCGTCAAGCTTCATCCGGATGTGTTGCTGCTGCCGATCGGCAACAAGACGGCGGCCGACGAAGTCAAGCTCGAAGACATGCTCGCCGGCATCGGCGTGAAGATCGTCTATATCGATTTCCGAGAGCATATTCTCGCCAACACCGAGCCGAGCCTGAAGATCCTCGGCAAGCTCTTCGGCCATGAGGACCGCGCCGAAGCCGTCGCGGCCTATTGGAAGGAGCAGATGGCGCGCGTGACCGACAGGCTGAAGGCCGCCAACCCGCCGAAGCCGAACGTTTTCATGTATCGCGCCGCCGGTCTGGTGGAGTGCTGCGGCACCTTCGGCCCGGATAATTTCGGCCTGATGGTCGATTGGGCCGGCGGCCACAATCTCGGCTCCGATTTCCTGCCGGGCTATACCGGCTCCATCAACGCCGAACAGGTTGTCGCCTCCAATCCCGAGGTGATCGTCATCACCGGCTCCAACTGGAGCCAGACCAAGAATGCCAAGGACTATGTGAATGTCGGTCCGAACGCGGCCCCCACCCTCGGCGACAGCCGCAAGGCGCTGAACACGCTGATGGAAAACCCGGCCTTCACCGGCTCCAAGGCGGTGGCCGGCGGCAATGTGCACGCAATCTGGCACCAATTCTACACCAGCCCCTACCAGTTCGTCGCCGTCCAGCAGCTGGCCAAATGGTTCCATCCGAACCTCTTCGCCGATCTCGATCCGGATGCCACCTTCAAGGAATTCCATGAGAAATTCCTGCCGGTCGCCTATCAGCCGGGTTACTGGGTCGACGCCAAGGCGGGCCAGTAGTCGGAAATGGCCGAAGTCGCCGCCCTATCGATCGACGCTGAAGCCGGGATGGAGCGCTACCGCGCTCTCGCCCGGCGCAAGCTCCTGATCCTTGCCGCCATGGCGGCAGCGCTCTGCCTGTCCTTCGCCGTCGACCTCGCATGGGGGCCAGCCCGCTACAGCCTCGCTGAGGTCCTCGCCGCCCTCTTCGACCCACCCTCCGTTTCGGATCAGGTGCGGGCCGTCGTCTGGGATATCCGCATGCCGGTCGCCGTCATGGCGATCGTCGTCGGCGCTTCGCTCTCCGTCGCCGGCGCACAGATGCAGACCATCCTCGCCAATCCGCTCGCCAGCCCCTTCACGCTCGGCATCTCGGCTGCCGCAAGCTTCGGTGCGGCGCTGGCGATCGTGACCAGCGTTCCGCTTCTGCCTGTAGCAGCCGGCCTGCTCGTGCCGGTCAATGCTTTCATCATGGCGCTGATCGCCACGCTCTTCATCCATTTCGTTTCGCGAGCCCGCGGCGTCTCGGTGCAGACGGTGGTGCTTCTCGGCATCGCCCTGGTCTTCACCTTCAATGCGGCCCTCGCCTTCCTGCAATATCTCGCCTCCGAACAGGCGCTGTCGGCCGTCGTCTTCTGGACGATGGGCAGCCTCACCAAGGCCACATGGCCGAAGATCTGGGTGACGCTTGCCGTACTGCTCATCGCCCTGCCGCTCTTTGCCCGCAACGCCTGGGCGCTGACGGCGATCCGCCTCGGCGAGGACAAGGCCGCGAGCTTCGGCGTTGATGTCCGCCGCATCCGGCTGGAAACGATGCTTGTTGTCTCGCTGCTTGCCGCCGTGCCCGTAAGCTTCGTCGGCACCATCGGGTTCGTCGGCCTCGTCGGGCCGCATATCGCGCGCATGATCCTTGGCGAGGATCAGCGCTTTTTCCTGCCGGGCTCGATCCTCTCCGGCGCGCTGCTGCTGTCGCTGACCTCGATCGTCTCGAAGTCGATCATCCCCGGCGTCGTCTTCCCGATCGGCATCATCACGGCGCTCGTCGGCGTGCCCTTCTTCTTCTCGCTCATTCTCTCGAACAGGAGCCGGTCGTGGTAGCCCTTCAATTGCAGTCGGTCGGCGCCTATCACGGCCGCAAGCTTTTCGTCGAAGACGTGACGACGCCGGTCATGAATGCGGGCGAGCTCGTGGCGGTGATCGGCCCGAACGCCGCCGGCAAGTCGACGCTTTTCAAGCGCATCACCGGGCTGCTCAGGGGACCGGGCAATGTCGTCGTCGAAGGCTCGACGGCGAAAAACGCCATCAGCTACATGCCGCAGGATACCTCGGCGAATGCGGTGCTCACGGTTTACGAATCCATCCTGCTCGCGCGCAAGCAGGGCCAGTCCTGGGGCGTCAGCGACAGCGACCTGCGCTTCATCGACGAGATCATGAGAGCACTCGATATATCAGTCATCGCCTTCCGCGATCTCGGCGCACTTTCCGGCGGCCAGCGCCAACTCGTCTCCATCGCCCAGGCGCTGGTCCGCGAGCCCGAGATCATGCTGATGGACGAGCCGACCAGCGCGCTCGATCTCCACCGCCAGGTCGAGGTCCTCGACTTCATGCGTCGCCAGGCCCGCGCCAAAGGCATGATCGTGCTGATCGCCATCCACGACCTCAACCAGGCGCTCCGCTTCGCCGACAAAGTCCTCGTCATCGCCAACGGCCGCATGCGCGCCTGCGGCGCGCCGAGAGACGTCGTGACCGCCGAAATGCTGCGGGAGATCTACCGCGTGGAAGCCCGGGTAGAGAAATGCTCGCTGGACCACGATCATGTCATCGTGGATGGGACGGCGCATTGAAGCTGGCGGACCTGCGCGAAAGACATTGCATCGTGATGCGCCATGGCCCGAGAGAGACTGATTGTGTGATGCCGACGCCCAAGAGAGCCTCATCCTGAGGTGCGCAGCCCATAGGGCTGAGCCTCGAAGAGCGACGCGGGCGCTCCCGCTAAGGCGCAACCATCTTGAGCAAAGACGGAGGCAGCGTTGCGGCAACTTCGAGGCGATCCTGCGGATCGCACCTCAGGACGAGGACCCGTGGAGGATGCCGCTGCCAATCAGTCGATCAATCGCTGCGCGGTAAACTTGTCCGTAACGAGCATGTCGATGACCCCGACGCGGAGCGCGCCTGCGATAGCGTCGGTCTTTTTGGCTCCGCCGGCCAGAGCAATGACCCGGTCCACCCGTTCGAGATCTTCAAGGGGCAGTCCTATGACCCGGTCGTCCAGGGGCGTCTTGACCGGCTTGCCGTTCTTATCGAAGAAGCGGAGCGAGATATCGCCGACGGCGCCCGCTTCCGCGAGGTCGGACAGTTCGCGCGAGGAAAAGATGTTGCCAGATCGGGCGAGAAGTTCGGAGGGTTCGACGGCGCCGATGCCGACGATCGCGAGCGTTATGCTGCCGAATAGGTCCATCGTCTCGCGGACGAACGGGTCGGCCTGCATCAGAAGTTTTGCCTCTCTTGATGTCGTAACGCCCTGAACCGGGAGCAGTTTCGGCTCGGCGCCGGTCAGGCGCGCAAGCCGCGTGGTCAGCTGCGTCGCATGCGTCTGCACGGAAGGATCGCCCATGCCTCCCAGGGTCTGGACGACATACTTCGCCTGAGCGCTTTTCTGCGGATGAATGTTCTCGACCATCTTGAAGATCGTCTGGCTCCAGCTCGAAACGCCGATGATCTCCCCTGGCGAGAGCGTCACCTCCAGCAGATGAGCCGCTGCCTCTCCGATGCGGGCCATAATGGCGCCGTCCCGGTCTTCCGTGCACTCGACGACGATCGCCTCCGGCAGATCGTATTTTTCGCGAAGCGCGCGCTCGAGCTCGCTATAGGTGCCGACGGGAGGGATCACGCTGGTTCTGACGATATCTTCGGCCTCGGCGCGCTTCAACATACGCGATACTGTCGCCTGCGACAGCCGAAGGTGCTCCGCGATCTCCGCCTGTCGCCGCCCCTCTATGTGGTACATCTGGGCGACCCTTGAAATGAGACGGAGTTCATTGAGGCGAGTCATCACTGATCCCAGAGTGAATTTTTATTCACCTTTAGCCTGTGTTTCGCGGGACGTCGAGCGGGCGAGCGCATCTTTCCAGGTATCGAGAAGCACCGCGCGGTCCACGGGTTGCGGCTCGATGGTTTGCGTGTTTCGTGGCAGCTTCGCAACGATGTCGAGATCGCTCCACAAGCCGAGTGACAGCCCCGCCAAATAGGCAGCACCCAGAGCCGAGGCTTCGGGCGCTTCGCATTGGATCACTGGATGTTCGATGAGGTTCGAGACGCACTGCATCAAGAAGCGATTCTGGCTCGGTCCGCCGTCCACGTAGAGCGCGCCGAGTTCGCCGCCGCTTTGCGCCCGCATAGCCGCGATCACATCATGCACCTGGAAAGCGATGGAATCGGTTACCGACCGCGCCATCTGCGCGCGTGATGTATTGAAGTTGATCTGGGAGAACAGGGCACGAGCGTCGGGATTCCAGTAAGGTGCGCCCAATCCCACAAACGCGGGCACGAAACCGGGTCCACCTGGCTCGGCGCTCGCCGCAAGTTCGAAAAGGGCGGCCACGTCAACCAGGCCGAGAATATCAGCCATCCAGGGAAGACTGGCGGCGCAAACGAGGATATTGCCCTCGAAAGCGAAAGTCGGCTTTCCCGCGATGCGCCATGCGACGGTGGTTGTGATACCGTTGCGCGGGGCGAGGAATTGCGGCAGCGTCGTCATGACCGAAGAGCCGGTTCCGAAGGTCACCTTGCCGTCGCCCGGCTTGAATGCTCCATGGCCGAAAAGGGCCGCGTGGCTGTCTCCGATCGCGGCCATCACAGGCGTACCGTCGGGCACGCCTGGCAATCCTTGCGTCCTGCCGAAATCGGCTGAGCTGTCGAGCACTTCCGGCAGGAGCGCGATATCGACGCCGAAGATCTCGCCAAGTTCCTCACTCCATTTCTGTTCCCGGAGGTCGAACAACTGGCTCCTGGCGGCATTCGAAGCGTCGCAGACATGCCGGCGTCCGCCCGTCAGGCAGTGGACGAGCCAACTGTCGACGGTTCCCAATTGCACCGGCCGCCCGGCCGGAATCCGGTCGAGCAACCATCGGAATTTCGAACCCGGGAACATCGGATCCAGCGGCAGGCCGGTCAGCGCCTGCACACGGTCAAGGCGGCCTTCGGCAATCAGACGTTCGCAATCCTGCGCCGTTCGACGGCACTGCCAGCTGACCACCGGCCCAAGCGCGTCTCCCGTTTCGGCGTCCCAGGCTGTGACGGACTCGCGCTGATTGGAAATGGCAATGGCCTCGATCGTCGCATCGGGGCTGGCCGTCAGGCAGGCGTCGACCGCTTCGCCGACCGAGGCGTAAAGCCGGCGTGGGTCTTGTTCGACCCAGCCCTCCCTCGGATAGGAGATGCCGACAGGAGACGAACCCCTGCCGACGATTTCTCCCCTCTCGGAAACGAGAACTGCCTTTGAATTGGTCGTGCCCTGGTCGACTGCCAGAATTGCCCGCATTCTATCCTCCACAGATCAGGCGCCGGCCGCGGCGGCAAAATGGGCCTGGCCGCTTCACGCGATCCCCAGTTACTTACGCTTGATCAGCGCCTGAGCAGCGTCGGCGATTGCCGATGGTGACATTCCGTATTCGTCGAGCAGGAACTCTGCCGAACCGGTCGGAGCGTAGACGCCGGGAACGCCGAGACGCTTCATCGGCACCGGAGCATTGTCGACCACCACTTCTGCCACCGCGGAGCCGAGCCCGCCAAAGATCGAATGCTCCTCGGCTGTGACGATCGCCCCGGTTTCCCTAGCCGCGGCGATGATCGCCTCCTCGTCGATCGGACGAACCGTTGCGAGGTTGAGCACCCTGGCGTCGATGCCTCGGTCGGCGAGAATCTCGGCAGCCTTCACAATGCGATGCGTCAAGGTGCCGTTGGCGATCAGGGTGACATCGGATCCCTGGCGAAGGAGATTCGCCTTGCCGAGTTCGAACTTGTGCCCCTCCGGAAGAAGGTCGGGCACGCCGACCCGCGACAGACGCAGGAAGCAGGGCCCGCTGTAGGTCGCTGCCCAGTCAACGGCAGCAGCGGTTTCGATCCGGTCGCAAGGCGCAATAACGGGAAGATTGGGCAGGACGCGCGTCCAGGCGAAGTCTTCGATCGAGTGATGGGTCGGACCAAGTTCGCCATATGCCATTCCGGAAGAGATACCCACCAGCTTGACGTTGGCGTTCGAGTAGGAAATGTCGGCCTTGATCTGCTCCAGCGACCGCCCCGTGAGAAACGGGGCAGCGCCGCACACGAAGGGCAGTCGTCCGCCATTGGCGAGCCCAGCTCCGACGCCGACCATGTTCTGCTCGGCGATGCCGACGTTGACGAGGCGTTCAGGAAACCTCGACTTGAAGCCGCCGAGTTTGGAGGAGCCGACGGAGTCGTTGCAGACGGCGACGATCGTTTCGTTTTCGGCTGCCAGCCGCTCGAGCGTGGAGGCGAATGCATCGCGGCAATCGTGAAGCTTGGGTGGGTTAACGGGCGCGTTCATTACAGTGCCTCCGACAATTCTGCCAATGCAATTTCGTATTGTTCCCTACTCGGCACCTTATGGTGCCACTCGACCCGGTCCTGCATGAAGGAGATTCCGTGCCCCTTGTTGGTATGGGCGACAATGCAATGCGGTCTTGACCCCCGGTATTCGAGGGCCGGAACGATTTCGCGCATAGCGTTGCCGTCGATGTCGGTGACCTCCCAGCCGAAGGCTTCGAGCTTCGGACGAAGCGGAGCCAAATCGTTGGTTTCGGCAAGCGCAGCACCCTGCTGGAACCTGTTGTGATCGATGATCAACGTCAAGTTATCGAGCTTGAACTGGGCTGCTGCCATGATCGCTTCCCAGTTGGAGCCTTCCTGCATCTCACCATCGCCGGTGACGACATAGGTATGATATCTTGCGCCTGAGAGCTTGGCGGCTTTCGCCATTCCCACTGCAACAGGAAGGCCGTGGCCGAGCGGACCGGTATTCGTTTCGACACCAGGAACCTTGTTGCAGTTCGGATGCCCGTTCAGCCTCGAATGCGGCTGCAGGAAGGTGGAAACCTCTTCCTCCGGGATGAAGCCGCGTTTTGCGAGCGTCACATAGAGAGCGCAGGCCGTGTGTCCCTTTGAAAGGACGAATCTGTCGCGGTCGGGACGTTTTGGCTGATCCGGCCAGACGTTCAGCACACGAAAATAGAGCGCCGCCAAAATGTCGATGACCGACATTTCCCCGCCGATATGGCCGGCGCCCGCTTCAAATACCGCTTGGAGATCGCGCAATCGGATCTCCCGGGCGATGCGCTCAAGTTCTGTCGTGTCCATGGCTTCCTCGTGCATAAATATTCACTAACCAATATTTTTGCACAACATGCCGATTAGTCAAGCCTCTAAGCGAGGGTCATTCACGACTGCCGAGGGAGAAAACCCTGTTGACAGCCGAAAGGCAAATTGTTAATGAATTTTCCAGCGGACGTGAATAATTATTCTCCGCTGCGAAAATATCGGATACAAGCCTAAAGCATGGGGAGGAGCAATGGTGGCGCTCGATATCAATGAACACAGGCTTTCGTCCGGCGCTTGGCTCGGTAAGCTCAAGGGGGTCACCGGTCCGCTCGTGGGATTGCTCGCGCTGTGCATCTTTCTGAGCTTCAGCACAGACACGTTTCTTTCGGTTCGAAACGGCCTCAATATCCTCGACCAGATCACCGTCCTCGGCATCATGGCGGTTGGCATGACGTTCGTCATCCTGATCGGCGGCATCGATCTCTCCGTCGGCTCGGCACTCGCCCTGGCGATGATGGTCATGGGCTGGACCGCCAACGTCGCTGGTCTGCCGCTGCCTGTCGGGATCGCCCTTGCGCTGATCGCCTCGGCGGTATCGGGCCTTATCGTTGGGCTTTTGGTGACGCAATTCAGGGTTCCAGCCTTCATCGCCACGCTTGCGATGATGTCGGCGGCGCGCGGCGTGGCGAACATGATCACCGACGGTCAGCAGATCGTCGGATTCCCCGACTGGTTCATGATGCTCGCCATCGATCGCCATTTCGGCGTCATGACCGCCACGGTCTTCCTCATGCTCGCGGTCGTTCTCGCGGCGTGGCTCTTCCTGCACTTCCGCTCCGAAGGCCGCATGCTCTATGCGGTGGGCGGCAACCCCGAAGTCGCGCGCCTGGCCGGCATCAACGTCCCGCTGGTAACGATATCAGTCTATGTCGTGAGCGCCGTGCTTGCGGGGCTTGCAGGCATCGTGCTCGCCGCCCGCCTGGATTCCGTCCAGCCGTCCAGCGGTCTGGGTTATGAACTGGACACCATCGCCGCGGTCGTCATCGGCGGGACTTCGCTCTCCGGCGGGGCGGGTGGGATCGGGGGAACGTTGATCGGTGTGCTGATCATCGGCGTGCTTCGCAACGGTCTCAACCTTCTCAACGTCTCGCCCTTCCTTCAGCAAGTGATCATCGGGATCGTCATCGTGCTCGCGGTCGGCGCAGAGACCATTCGTCGGCGTCGCGCCTGACGTGCATGATCCGCCGCGTTGGCGGAAGCGGAATTCCGTCCCGGAACTTTGGGGCGGATCAATAACCCCAGGGGGAGGACATACCCTAGGGTCCATCAAACAACGGAGGAACTACAATGAAAATTGCGCGCACCATGCTCGCATCCGCTGCACTGCTCGGTCTCATGCTCGGTCCCGTCCACGCGGCGGAACTGAAGAAGCTTGGGCTGGCCGTTGCCAACCTTCAGGCAAACTTCTTCAACCAGATCAAGCAATCGGTCGAGGCCGAAGCCAAGAAGCGCGGCATCGAGGTCATCACCGTCGACGCAAAGGGCGACGGGCCGACGCAGGTCAACCAGATCCAGGATCTCCTGACCCAGAAAATCGACGCGCTGATCTACATTCCGGCCGGTGCGGCAGCGGCGACCGTTCCGGTCAAGCTTGCGAAGAACGCCGGCATCCCCGTCGTCAACGTCGACCGCAACGCCGAGGGCGCGCCTGGCGATACATTCCTCGCAACGGATTCTGTGGCATCGGCCAAGGCAGTGTGCGACTACATTTTGAAGGAAGCCGGCGGCAAGGGGAAGATGGTCATCATCCACGGCCAGAAGGGCACGACGCCGGAAGTCGATCGCTCGAAGGGCTGCGGTGAATCGCTCAAGGCCTATCCCGATGTGAAGGTTGTCGCCGAGCAATATTCGAACATCTGGAGCCAGGACGAAGGCTTCCAGATCATGCAGAATATGCTGCAGGCGAACCCAGATGTCTCGATCGTCTTCGCACAGGCCGATGGTCTCGCGCTTGGCGCCGCTCAAGCAATCAAGGTCGCAAATCCCTCGCAGAAGATCGTGGTCGGCGGCTTCGACGGCGACACGGCGGCTCTCGAAGCGCTCAGCAAGGGCGTCTTCAACGTGACGGCGACGCAGCAGACGCAGAAAATGGGCCGCGATGCGGTCGAAAACGCCGCCAAGCTTGTCGCCGGTGAAAAAGTGCCGCCGGTACAGCTCTTGGATGCCACGCTGACCACCAAGGAAAACGTCGCAGGCTTCATCGCCAACCATCCGTAATGAAGTCGAGGTCTTGAGGAGGTGTGCCGTGACTGATCCAGTTCTTTCCCTGAGGGGCATATCCAAGTGGTATGGGCCGCTGCCGGTGCTGAAGAATGTCAGCCTGGACGTCTATCCCGGTGAAGTGGTTGCACTTCTCGGCGAAAACGGTGCGGGCAAGTCGACGCTGTCGGGCATCATTGCCGGCTCACGCACACCATCCGAGGGATCGATGACATGGCTGGGGCAGCCTTATGCCCCGGCCACCCCACGCGAAGCGATCGACAAGGGCGTCGTCCTGATCCATCAGGAACTGCAGCTTCTGCCGCAGCTGTCAATCGCGGAAAACGTCTTCATCGGACGCTGGCCTATGAAGAACGGCGTCGTTGACCGGGCTCAGATGGTTCGCCGAGCCCAGGATCAACTCGCGCGTTTGAACCTTCATGTTCCGGCAACACGGATGGTCGCCGGCCTTTCCACCGCAAATCAACAGCTCATCGAGATCGCCAAGGCGCTCGCTCTCAACGCCAAGCTCCTGATCCTTGATGAGCCGACAGCCGCCCTTGGCGGCGCGGAGACGGAAGCTCTGTTCGAACAGGTTCGCAAGCTTCGCTCGGAGGGTGTGGGCATCGTCTACATCTCCCACCGCATGGAAGAGATCAAGCAGATAACAGACCGGATCGTCGTTCTTCGCGACGGGGAGCGGGTGCAGGAATTCTCGGACAGCGCCACCCCGGTTCGAACTATTGTCGAAAGCATGGTCGGACGCCCGCTTGATCGTCTGTTCCCTACCCTGCCCGTTCCGACGGACCGTCCGGTCCTCGAGGTGTCCGGGCTGAGCTCGCCGGATGGCTCGTTCCGTAACGTTACCTTCGAGGTGCGGGCCGGAGAAATTCTCGGCATCGCCGGGCTGGTCGGCGCCGGCCGCACTGAACTGGTGCGTGCGATTTCGGGAGCCGATCCGATCAGTGCAGGTTCGATCAAGCTGCAAGGCGAAGAACTCACGCTGCGCGATCCGGCCGACGCGATCGCCAAGGGCATCGTGATGGTTCCGGAAGACCGCAAGGAGCAGGGCCTGATCGTCGGGCACCGGATCAGCGAGAACATTATCTACGCCAATCTGGATAAACTCGGCGGCGGCTGGATTACGCCGCGCGTCAAGCGCTCCTTTGCGGAAAAGGCTGTGGCCAAGTTCGGCGTCAAGGGCCGTGCCGAGCAATACGCTTCCGATCTTTCCGGCGGCAACCAGCAGAAGGTCGTGATCGCGAAGTGGCTCCTGCGCGATCCCAAGGTCGTCGTTCTCGACGAACCGACACGAGGCATCGACGTCGGCGCCCGCGCTGGCATCTACGATATCATCGTCAACCTTGCCAAACAGGGTGTGGCCGTCATCGTCGTAAGCTCGGACCTCGAGGAAATTCTCGGCGTTTCCAATCGCATTCTCGTGCTTGCCCAAGGCAAGCAGGCAGGCATCCTCGATCGTGACCAGGCAAATGACGTCTCGGTCATGGAGTTGGCGACCATCTAAACAGACAGAGAAAGGAAGAGCGGTGTCTGACATCACTCTCAACGCCCCGAAGCTTTTCGACCTCAGCGGCCAGGTTGCCATCGTAACGGGTGCCGGCAGCGGCATCGGGCAACGCATTGCCATCGGCCTCGCGCAATGCGGCGCCGACGTGGCGCTGCTCGACCGTCGAACCGACGACGGACTGGCCAGGACCGCCGAACATATTCGCGCCGCCGGGCGCCGCTCGATCGAGATCGCTGCCGATGTCACGAGCAAATCCTCGCTTGCCGATGCCGTCGCACGAACCGAAGCGGATCTCGGCGCCCTGACGCTGGCCGTCAACGCCGCAGGCATCGCCAATGCAAACGCAGCGGAAGATATGGAAGAGGATCAATACCAGACGTTGATGGATATCAACCTGAAAGGCATCTTTCTTTCCTGCCAGGCCGAGGCCCGCGCCATGCTGAAGAATGGACGCGGCTCCATCGTCAATATCGCTTCCATGTCGGGCGTGATTGTCAACCGGGGGCTGAGCCAAGCGCACTACAACGCCTCCAAGGCGGGCGTGATCCATATGTCGAAGTCGATGGCGATGGAATGGGTCGGCCGCGGCATTCGCGTCAACACCATCTCCCCGGGATATACGGCCACGCCCATGAACACCCGTCCGGAGATGGTTCATCAGACCAAGCTCTTCGAAGAGCAGACCCCGATGCAGCGCATGGCAACGGTCGATGAGATGGTCGGTCCGGCCGTGTTCCTGCTGTCGAACGCCGCAAGCTTCGTGACGGGCGTCGATCTTCTCGTGGACGGCGGTTTCTGCTGCTGGTGATGCGACCAAAAAGCTCGTTCGGCAACTGGAACATGAACCGATCTCGCTTCCTCCCTGGCTGAGATCGAGGCGCTGAAGGGACCAACGGGCAAGGCGGTGCGCGATATCGCCGCCCGCCCGCCCTTCCCGCCGACAGAATGAACTGAGCCGCATGCGTCGTCATTGGCGCTCGAGACCGCTCGAATTCAGCGAGCGGATCTGCCGTCTCCCGACGGGATATCTGAAAGGAAAGAGGATGAAACGCTTCGAAAACAAGACTGTCGTCATCACCGGGGCCAGCCGCGGCATCGGCGCCGCCATCGCCAGGCGCTTTGCGCGCGAGGGCGCCAATCTCGTGGTCTCGGCCAATGAGGACCTGGTCCACGGCGTTGGCGAAGCGATCAGGGCCGAAGGCGGCACGGCCATCTCCTTCATCGGCGATGTCACCGACAAGGCGAGCGTCAAGGCGCTCTACGATGCCGCGGAGAATGAATTCGGCGCCGTTGATGTCTCGATCCAGAATGCCGGCGTCATCACCATCGCCCGCGTCGAGGACCTCACCGAAAACGAGTGGGACAAGGTCATGGCCGTCAACACCAAGGGCGTCTTCCTTTGCGCCCAGGAGGCCATCGCAAGAATGCGCAAGCACAAGTGCGGCGGCCGCATCATCAACACCGCCTCCGGCCAGGCCCGCGACGGTTTCATCTATACGCCGCACTATGCCGCTTCGAAAATGGGCGTGGTCGGCATCACCCAGAGCCTCGCCAAGGAAGTCGCGACCGAAAACATCACCGTCAACGCCTTTTGCCCCGGCATCATCGAAACCGACATGTGGGCCTATAACGACCAGGCTTGGGGAAAACTGCTCGGCAATTACGCCCCTGGCGAATTGATGAAGGAATGGGTCGAGGGCATCCCGATGAAAAGGGCTGGAGCAGGAGAAGATGTCGCCGGCCTGGTCACCTTCCTGGCCAGCGACGACGCGGCTTATATCACCGGCCAGACCATCAATGTCGACGGCGGGTTGATCATGTCGTAGGTGGAGCAGAGGACACCGGCTCCTCGAAGAGGGCGATTTCAGCTCCCGCCTGAAGATATCCGCCAACCTCTGCCTTGATCCGAATCTTGCCTGCCCGCGATGCCGTGACCTGGGTTTCCATCTTCATCGCCTCCATGACGGCGATGAGATCACCGGCAGCAACCTCCGCGCCATCTTCGACCTTGAACGCCTGCAGCGTGCCGGAAATCGGTGCGGTTATGGTCGCTGCGTCGTCGGTCCTTGCCGCTGTCGCACCTCCGCTACCCGCGCCTGCAAGTCCGCCGAGACCGGCTAGGAGCGCCGCGGGAATGCCGAGTTCATGTCGCTTGCCATCGATCTCGACGTGAGTGCGGATCAGGTGGCCATCGGCAACCGGCTCGGGCCGGGCGACGGCCGAAAGCCGATCGGCGAAGCCGGTCTCGATCCAGCGCGTGTGCACCTCGAATCCTGTCTCGCCGACGAATTCTTCTGTCTCGATCGCGGCGCGGTGGAAGGGGAGGACCGTTGCGACGCCCTCGATCCTGAACTCCTTGAGGGCACGGCGGGCGCGGCTCAACGCCTCCTCACGAGTACTGCCCGTGACGATCAGCTTCGCCATTAGCGAATCGAAGGTGCCGGGAACGGTCGAGCCCACGCCGACGCCGGTGTCGAGACGGATGCCGGGACCGGAGGGCGCGTCGAAAGCCGTGATCGCACCGGGTGTCGGCAGGAAGCCACGGCCGGGATCTTCGGCGTTGATACGGAACTCGATCGAGTGGCCACGCGGGGCGGGCGTTTCGGTGACGCGCAACGGCAGGCCATCGGCGATGCGGAACTGCTCGATCACGAGATCGATGCCGGTCGTCTCTTCGGTTACCGGATGCTCGACCTGAAGGCGCGTGTTCACTTCGAGGAAGGAGATCGTACCGTCGACACCGAGCAGGAACTCGACCGTTCCCGCCCCCGAGTAGCCGGCTGCCGCACAGATCTTCTTCGCGGCGTCGTGGATCGACTGGCGCTGAGCGTTGGAAAGAAACGGTGCCGGCGCCTCCTCGACGAGCTTCTGGTTGCGCCGCTGTAGCGAGCAGTCACGAGTGCCGAGAACCACCACATTGCCATGTTTGTCAGCCAGCACCTGCGCCTCGATGTGGCGCGGACGATCGAGGAAGCGTTCGAGGAAACACTCGCCGCGGCCGAAGGCGGCCTTGGCCTCACGCACGGCGGATTCGTAGAGTTCCGCCACCTCCTCCATCTTCCAGGCGACCTTCAGGCCGCGTCCGCCCCCCCCATGCGCCGCCTTGATGGCAACGGGCAGACCGTGTTTCTCAGCAAAGGCGGTGACTTCCGCAGCGGTCTCGACCGGACCGTCACTGCCAGCGACGAGAGGCGCACCGACACTCAGCGCAATGCGCCGGGCCTCGACCTTGTCGCCAAGCGCTTCGATGACCTGCGGATCAGGTCCGATCCAGATGAGGCCTGCATCGATGACGGCTCGGGCGAACTCCGCACGCTCGGACAGGAACCCGTAGCCGGGATGAACGGCGTCGGCGCCCGAACGTTTGGCAATGTCGATCAGCTTGTCGATATCGAGATAGGTTTCCGCCGGGCGGCTGCCGGAGAGCCCGTAGGCTTCGTCCGCCAGCTTGACGAAGAGCGCATCCATGTCCGGATCGGCATAGACGGCGACCGATTGCAGGCCGTGGTCGCGACAAGCCCGGATGATGCGCACCGCAATCTCGCCTCGGTTGGCGATCAGGACTTTCTGCATGGATGTCTCCTCACTTATTTCTTGGCGGCCGGGCTTTGGTGTCGGGCACCTGCGGCCGAACATCGGCAAACCTCGTCACGGGCCGGAAGCGTATCTGGGCATTGACCGGGATCTGCCCGGCGAGGTCGAGATGATATTCGGCGACCGTGCCGATGACCGGGTAACCGCCGGTCAACGGATGGTCTGCAAGGAAAAGCACCGGCTGGCCGCTATGCGGCACCTGGATCGCGCCGGTCGCGGTTCCCTCGCTCGGCAGTTCCGTCTTGTCCCTACGCTCCAGGGCGATGTCGCCGGAAAGGCGGATACCGACACGGTTGGACTGCGGGGTCACCTGCCAGAGTTGACCCGAGAAACTGGTGATGGCGGCCTGGGTGAACCAGTCGGTGCGCGGTCCCATGATCACGTCGAGCGTCACGATCTCGCCGGAAGCCGGAAACGCGAAGGCCGGCGCTTCGGAAAGCGATACGCTGCCGAGAGACTGCGTCGCCGTTTGCAGTGTCAAGATCGTCCCTGCCGTGACCGAGTCCGGGCCGATGAAGGCAAGCGTATCGGTCGAGGCGCTGCCGAGCACCGGCTCGACAGTGAGACCGCCGCGGATCGACAAATAGCTTCGCATGCCGCGCGGCGCATGGCCGAGCGTCACCACATCGCCGGGCTCCAGCGAGATGGGCCGATAGGTTTCGGCGGCAATGGTGCGCCCTGAGGCATCGCGGATTGATATCGGACAAGGCGCGCCGGTCAGTGCCATCACCGTCCGGCCCGACGCCTCGAAAGAAAATCCGCCGGGGATGATTTCGAGGCACGGGGTTTCGGCAGCATTGCCGACCACGCGGTTGGCCGCCTTGAGTGCCCCTCGATCGAGCGCGCCTGAGGAGGACACGCCCTGGCCGGTCTTGCCGAAGCGGCCGAGGTCCTGAAATAGTGCCGGCATGGGTGCGGCCAGGACCTTTAGTGTCACAGCCCCGCCGGAGACCTCGGCTGGGCCTGGATCTGCGACCTTCGTCGCCAGAGTGGAAATCGCAACCGCCCGCTTTTCGAGATCGAAGAAGCGCACCCGGTAGCCGGGTTGGAACAAGGCCGGCGGATCGCGCGACAGGTCCCACATTTTTTCCAGCGTCGTGCCGATGATCTGCCAGCCGCCGGGACTTGCCTGCGGATAGACGCCGGAGAAGGCGCCAGCAAGGGCGACCGAACCCGCCGGAATCCGAGTCCGCGGGCTTTGCCGACGCGGCACATGCAGCGCGGGATCACCACCGACAAGATAACCGAAACCGGGGGCAAAGCCGCAGAAGGCGACGGTGAAGGTGCTCTCGGTGTGACGACGGATGACCTCTTCGACTGATAGACCGGTCAGTTGCGCCACATCGGCAAGGTCTTCGCCGTCATAGTGAACCGGGATTTCGACGAGATGGTCGGACGGCGCGATGCGGGCCGAAAGGTCGCGGGTGGCGATCTCGCCGGCAAGCCGTTCCGCGGTGAGCCTTTCTGCGCGAAAGCCGATCATCAGCGTGCGTGCGGCCGGCACGATGTCTTCGATGCCCTCCACCGGATCGGTTTCGAGCGAAGCAAACAGCGCCAGCGTCTGGTCGAGATCGTCGAGTTCGACCAGAAGGGTCGTCAGGTTGACGGGCAGGAAGCGCATCGGATCCTCAGGCGTGATAGGCGGTGTCGGGAATGTCGGTGATGAACATATGCCCCGGCGCGTGGGTGATGGCAAAGGGCACGCCGGATGCCATCACGGCGGCCTGCGGGGTCACGCCGCAGGCCCAGAACACCGGGATTTCACCAGGCTCGACACGCACCGGCTCGCCGAATTCCGGCTTCGACAGGTCTCGGATGCCGATCTCTTCCGGCGCGCCGATATGTACAGGTGCGCCGTGCACCGCCGGGAAGCGACCGGAGATTGTCGCGGCATCGGCAACGCGGCTCGCCTTGATCGGCCGCATCGATACGACCAGGTTGCCGCGCAGCCGGCCTGCCGGGCGGCAGGCGCGGTTGGTCAGATACATCGGAACGTTCGACTTGTCGGTGATATGCCGGATCTCGATGCCCGCCTCGGCCATCGACGTTTCGAAGGTGAAGCTGCAACCGATGAGGAAGCTGACGAGGTCGGCGCGTTCCGCCCAGGCCGTGGTCGCATCGGCGATTTCCTCGGCGAGCTTGCCGTCGCGCCAGATGCGATAGCGCGGCAGATCCGTGCGAAGATCGGCCCCCGGAGCCAGAAGCGTCATGTGCGAGCCGGGATCGGAAACGTCGAGCAATGGGCAGGCCTTCGGATTGCGCTGCGCAAAGAGCAGGAAATCGAAGGCCCAGTCGCGCGGCAGGACAATCATGTTTGCCTGGGTAAATCCCGGCGCCACACCCGACGTCGGCTCGGCATAGCCGGCCCGATAGCGCCGGCGCGCGAGGCGCGCCGATTCGGCATCGATGTGGCCAAGGTTCTCAATCGCAATCATGGTTTCCTCCAAATGCTTGCTCACGCCGCCAGGAACGAGCGAACGGCAATCCCGTCGGTCTCAAAGGCCTGACGAATCGCCTGGGCGATCGCGACAGCACCGGGGCTGTCGCCATGGACGCAGATCGACTGAGCATCGACCTTGATGGTCGAGCCGTCGATCGCTTCGATCGTACCCTCGCGAGCAAGTTGCAGCATGCGACGGGCGATCACGGTTGTGTCGTGCAGAACTGCGCACGGTTCACGACGCGAAACGAGTTCCCCGCCGGGCGTATAGGAGCGGTCGGCGAAGGCCTCGGCCACGGTCTTGAGGCCGGATTTGTGCGCGAGTTTGAGGATCGGTGCTCCGGCCAGGCCCATTAGAACCAGGTCCGGATCGATCGCCTTGATGCCGTCGATCACCGCCTGGCCCTGTATTGGGTCGTGGGCAATGCGGTTGTAGAGCGCGCCGTGCGGCTTAACGTAGCCGACTGCGACGCCCTCAGCAGTGGCGACGCCTTTCAGCGCGCCGATCTGATAAATGACGTCGGCGGTCAGTTCCGCGCTGGTGACGCCCATGTCGCGCCGTCCGAAGCCGACGCGGTCGGGATAGGAAACATGGGCTCCGACCGAAACGCCCCTTTCAGCGGCGGCTTTGACAGTCTTCAGAATGCCGAGCGGATCGCCGGCATGGAAGCCGCAGGCGATATTGGCGCTGGAGACGATGGCCAGCATAGCCGCGTCGTCGCCCATGCTCCAGGCGCCGTAGCTTTCGCCGAGATCGCTGTTCAGATCGATGGCAGTCATGTCAGATCTCCCTGTGAATCACGAACGATGTAGGCCGGGCTGTCCCAAACCGAAAGCGTGATTAATTCAAAAAGTCAGAGCGGGGCCCGGGCGTAAGGGCGCCCGCGCCCTCCTCGTCCCGCGTTACGCGGCAAGCAGCGCGAAGATCGGGCCGATCGACTTGTAGCCCATGTACCAGGTCAGAGCGCAGACCAGTACGCCGAGCACCAGCAGCCAACGCGGATAGCGATAGCCTCCCATCAGATCGGACCGGGCCCAGGCCGCATAGATGAAGATCGACAGGCCGATCGGCAGAATCAGGCCGTTCAGCCCCCCGACGAAGACCAGCATCTGTGCCGGCGGCGTGGTAATGATCACGTAGAAGAACAGCGACACGGCAATGAAGATGACAGTCGCGATGCTGCGGGCCCGTTCGGTTATGTCTCTCTTGAAAATCGTGACGAACGAGACCGACGTGTAAGCGGCACCGATGACCGAGGTGATCGCAGCAGCCCAGAAGATGACGCCGAAGATGCGCAGGCCAATGTTGCCGGTGGCGGCCTGGAAAGCCTGGGCAGCCGGATTCGCACCCGCGCCGGAAACATCGATGACGGCTCCGCCCGCAACCACGCCGAGGACGGCCAGGAAAAGCACGTACCGCATGAGGCCGGTGACAGCGATGCCCGTCAGCGCTGCACGGTTGACCGCACCGAGATTCTCGATGCCGACCGTGCCCTTGTCGAGCAGTCGGTGGGCCCCGGAATAGGTGATATAGCCCCCGACCGTACCGCCGACGATGGTGGTGATGGTGGCGAAATCGATGGTGGACGGAAGAAAGGTCTGAAACAGCGCGTCGCCAACCGGCGGAGCCGATGCGAAGGCAACATAGACCGTCAAGGCGATCATCAGGATGCCGGCCAGGACAATGAACCGATCGACCGCCATGCCGGCACGCTTCGACAGGAAGATGCCGATCGAAAGCAGCGCGCTGATCGCTCCGCCAAGCTTCGGATCGAGACCGATCATCGCATTGATGCCGAGGCCTGTGCCGCCGATGTTGCCGATGTTGAAGAATAACCCGCCGACGATGACGAGAATTGCCAGCAGATAGCCGGAGCCCGGGAAGGCCGCGTTGGCGAGATCGGAAGCCCGCATCTTCGTCAGCGTCACGATCCGCCAGATGTTCAGCTGAACGACGAAATCGATCAGGATGGAGGCAAGGATTGCGAAGGCGAAGGCCGCACCGAGTTTTGTTGTGAACGTCGCCGTCTGGGTGATGAAGCCCGGACCGATGGCAGATGTGGCCATCAGGAAGATGGCCGCCACGAGCGCAGCGCGGCGCGACTTGGCCGACATCCGTGCCGGCGCAACGGTTGTCATTGAAATTGCTGACTGTTCCATGAACCCCTCCTTATGTGCAGGCCGACGCCGAGATCTCGGCGGGCTGCCTAGGTTTGTTGACAGGCATCACGGTGACACGTTTTACAATTCTGTCAAGATTGTTCAACGATTTTGCTGCATCGTTCTACCAAATAACTCCAGTTCGGCGCAACAAACTCACTTGGGCGCGGTGTCCTTGATTGTTGGAAGTTCCGGCCACATCGGAAGTGGCTCTTGCCTCCTTTCGTGCATCAACGATAAGGAACGGGTTGCGGGGGCTTTTCATTTTCTATCTGCCCGGGGGGCCATGTACGGCGTCTTCGTTGCGCGGTCCGCGTGATCAAGCCACTCCTCTTATGGCTCCCGGAGATGCAAACCGCTATACCGGTGCGCAAGGGCGCGGAGGTTTGACTCGTGTCTGTGCACTAGGGGATTTGATGGTCGAACAAAATATTACATCGGCGCTCGCGCCGCGCCTGGCGGAGGAAATCCGCGACAAACTGATTGCTGGCGAATTGAAGCCGGGCCAGCGCCTTTCCGAGACAGCGCTAAGTGCCGGTCTGGATGTATCGCGCAACTCTTTGCGTGAGGCATTCCGGCTCCTGACAAAGGAAGGGCTCTTGCGGCACGAGCCCAATCGCGGCGTTTTTGTCGCCACACCCAGTATGGCCTCGATCATTGACATTTATCGCGTGCGCCGTGTGATCGAATGCCAGGCGCTCGCCAAGGCGTATCCCAACCATCCGGCGGTGGCACGAATGCGCGCGGCAGTCACGCGTGCCAAGCTCGCGCGCGAGGCCAAGGATTGGAGTATGGTCGGCAGTGAGAACATGGTCTTTCACGCGGCGATCGTAGATCTCGCCGACAGTCACCGTCTGAATACCTTCTATGCGCAGATCGCCGCAGAACTGCGCCTCAGCTTCGGCCTGCTCTCCGATCCCGAGCTGTTGCACGCTCCTTACGTCGACCTTAATGCGGCAATCCTTGAAAAGCTTGAGGCTGGGATGACGGCCGAAGCCTCAGCGGCACTTGAGGCGTATCTGATGCAGTCCGAGCGCACAGTTCTGGCCGCTTTCTCGCGAATTGGCGGCGCCAAATGAATTGCACGCTCGGCCGCGCGTTTCGATGCCGATTAGACGACGATTCGTCTCTGGTTGCGACAATAGCTCCGCGGCGCATGGCCATCGGTGGCGAATGGATCTCAACAGGTCCGCGGCAGCCATAGGGATCCCGCCTTAGTCTAGCCCATCCTACGTCCGGCTGATCGAAACCCCACCATCGGCGAGCATCGCCGTCCCCGTCACGAAGCTCGACAGATCAGACGCAAGGAAGAGCGCCGCATTGGCGATCTCTTCCGGCTGCGCCATGCGCTTCAGCGCATGCAGCCCCTCGACGAAGGCGAGCAGTTCCGCCGTCGCGTCGGGCGCGTTGGTGATGCTGGCCGGCGTGTCGGTGCCGCCGGGAAGCAGGGCGTTGACGCGGATGTTCTGCCGCCCGAGTTCGGCGGCGAGTACCTGCACGAAGCCGATCAGCCCCGCCTTGCTCGCCGCGTAGGCGGCCATGCCGGGCATGCCGGCGGTGTGGCCGACGAAGGTGGAGGTGAAGATCAATGATCCACCATTTCCCATCGCCGCCGACTGGCATTTGGCGCCGAGAAAGGCGGCGGTGAGGTTCGTTTCGATCGTCTCGCGCCAGCCCTCGAGCGACAGCCCGGCAACCGGGCCCATTTCCCCGAGGCCGCCGGCATTGTTGAAGGCGATGTCGAGCCTGCCGAAGCACGAGACGGCCGTGTCGGTGAGCCTTGCCTGTAGCGCCTCGTCCCTGACGTCGCCCGATATGGCAACGGCCTGCCCGCCCTCCGCCTCGATTTCGGCGACGACGGCGTCGAGCGTCTCCTGTCGCCTTCCGGTGACCACGAGCTTCGCGCCCTCACGTGCAAAGAGCTTCGCCGCCGCCCGGCCGATGCCGGAGCTTGCGCCGGTGATGATCGCGACCTTGTTGTTCAGAAGTGTCATGTCCGTTTCTCCTTTGTTATCGAGGCATCCCTCTCAAACATCGGGCGACGCAGCCACCCGTTTCCCGCGCCGACGAACGGAAACCGGCGAAAGCGCATGCTTTCGGCGGCGATCAGTTCACCCCCCGAAGGAGGGAGGAAGCCTCGATCGCAGCACCGGAAATATCGAAATTCACCCTGTAATGCGCCGGTTTGCCGGGTTTTCCAAATGCGCGCCTCCCGCTACGTCAATGCCGTTGTGCATTGCATCATCGATTTATTTCGGGTGTGACATTCATCCGATTCCCTTCATGTATCTTCCCGACTAAGAAGAGGCGCACAGGTAAAGGGAATCTCTTCATGCCGCGGTCACGCAACACTGAGGGCGCCATCTATATGAGCATGGCGATGGCCGGCTTTTCCGCGAGCGACGCACTCTCCAAATCGGTGGTCGCCCATATGAATGCCGGCGAGATAATGTTCCTGCGCGGCCTTTTCACCAGCCTGCTCATCTTTCTGATTGCGTGGAAAATGGGCGCGCTGCGCTCCTGGCGCGTCGTGCTGAAGCCGATGATCATTCTCCGCATCATCTGCGAGATGCTCTCTGCCGTCACCTATATCACTGCGCTCGGCATGATGCCGATCGCCAATGCCTCGGCAATCCTGCAGTCACTGCCGCTGGTCGTCACCTTCGGCGCCGCGCTCTTCTTCAACGAGCCGGTCGGCTGGCGGCGCTGGTCGGCGATCATCGTCGGCCTCGTCGGCGTGATGATCATTATCCGCCCCGGCCCCGAAGGCTTCACCGCCGCCGCCCTCCTCTGCGTCGGTGCGGTCATGACGACGGCCGGCCGCGATCTCGCCACCCGGTCGATCGATCCGCAGATTCCATCGCTGATGATCACCGTCATCACCGCCATCTCGATCTCTTTCTTCGGCGCGTTGCTCATCCCGGTGCTCGGCGCTTGGCAGCCGGTCAGCCTGACCTCGCTCGGGCATCTCCTGCTCGCCTCGGTGCTCGTGCTCGTGGGATACCAGTCGGTTATCCTTGCCATGCGGACCGGCGAAATCTCCTTCGTCGCTCCGTTTCGCTACACCAGCCTGATCTTCTCCTCGCTGCTCGGCTTTTTCTTTTTTGCCGAAGTGCCTGACAGCTGGACGCGAGTCGGTGCTGCAATCGTCATCGCTTCCGGCCTCTATACGTTCTATCGTGAGGCCAAGCGCCACGTTTCGCCGATCGCGCAGGAGTCCGAACCGCGCGTGCCGGTGTGAAGCATTCCGAGGCAGGATGATGGCTGAGTTCTCGTTGGACAGATCCGCTATAGCAGGCGTCGTGCTGGCCGGCGGCCGCTCACAGCGTATGGGCCGCGACAAGGCGGCGGTGATGCTCGGAACAGACAGCCTGCTCGGCCACGTGCTGGCCCGGCTCGGGCCGCAGGTCATTTCCGTTGCCGTCAATGCCGATGCCGCCAGCGAGAACGTGCCCGTCGTTCCCGACCATATTGCCGGCAAGGCCGGGCCGATGGCCGGCATCCACGCGGCAATGACCTATGCGGCCGGACTTCCCAAAATCAGCCATGTCGTTACTGTTTCGGTCGATTGTCCATTTTTCCCGACCGATCTCGTCGCCCGGCTGGCGGCTGCGCTCGAGCACCCGTCGCAGATCGCCATTGCCGCCTCAGAGGGCCGCAGCCATCCGGTCTTCGGTCTCTGGCCGGTGACACTGGCCGCCGATCTGGAAGCCTGGATCGCTACCGACGAGAAACGCCGCGTGCGCGACTTCCTGTTGCGGCATGACGTTACGGAAGTGGTATTTCCGCTGCATCCGACCCGCGCCAGCCTGCTCGACCCCTTCTTCAACATCAACACGCCTGACGATCTCATCGAGGCGGAACGCTGGCTGGAGGCCCTGCGCACATGACCGCACCGAAAATCTTCGGCATCGCCGGCTGGAAGAACTCGGGCAAAACCGGGCTTGCCGTCCGGCTGGTGACGGAATTCACCAACCGCGGCTACAGGATCTCGACCATCAAGCACGCCCATCACGATTTCGATATCGACAAGGTCGGAGCCGACAGCTATCGCCACCGCCAGGCCGGCGCCCATGAAGTTACCATCGTTTCCGGCACGCGTTACGCCATCATGCATGAGTTGCGCGGCGCGCCCGAACCCGAGTTCGAGGAAATCCTCGCCCGTCTCGCCCCCTGCGATCTCGTTCTGATCGAAGGCTACAAGCGTGAGCCGATCCCGAAAATCGAAGCCCGCCGCCTGGAGGCCACAAACCGCGAACCGCTGGCGCCGAGCGATCCCCATATCTGCGCCATCGCCGCCGATCATGCTGTCACGGATACGGCCCTGCCCGTCTTCCATCTGGACGACACTGGTGCCATCGCCGATTTCATAACCGAGATCGTCGATCTTGAGGCTCATTAGCTGGCCGATCTGAGATGCAGGTCCGTCTCACTTGTGATCGCCTTGTGAATTTCCCTGGAAAGCTGGTCCTGGTTATACGGTTTTCCCAATCTGGGAAGATTGACCTCTGCGCCGGCAGGGAGATCGGCATAGCCCGTTGCCAGCACGATCGGCAGCGCCGGCCGAATGGCCCGTACCGCCTGCGCCAGCTGCGCACCCGTCATGCCGGGCATCGAATAGTCGGTAATCATCAGGTCAAAATGCCCACCGCTTCTGACCAGCTCCAGCGCCTGCGAACCGGAATTTGCTTCGACAACATCATGGCCGAGATCTTCAAGCATCTCGACCGAGCTCATGGCAATCAAGGTATCATCGTCGACCAGAAGGATCCTCAGCCTCGATGCGGTTTGCGCGAGAGATAGATCGGTTTCAGCCGCCTGTTCAGGGCGCCGTTCGGTCGCGGGGAGCCATAATTCGGCAGTCGTTCCCACGCCAAGCTTGCTCGTCAGGCGCAGCGCGCCATTGAGCTGGACGGCAAGGCCGTGGATCATCGATAGCCCGAGGCCCGTGCCCTTTCCGAGTTCCTTTGTCGAAAAGAAGGGATCGATGGCCTTCTTCAGCGTCTCGGCATCCATTCCGGTGCCATTGTCGGTCAAGCTGAGCACAAGATAGGTCCCGTCGTCGAGATCGCCGCTGTCACCCGCGACTTGTTCTTCACGCAGCGAAATCGACAGAGCTCCTCCGTCCGGCATCGCATCGCGCGCATTGACAGCAAGGTTGAGCAGGGCCAGTTCAACTTGGTTGGCATCGGCCAGTGCCGGCTGCAGCGCGGGCGCGAGCACCGTTTCAATGCTCACGGACGATCCCACCGAGCGACGCAACAGATCGTGCATGCCGGATACCAGCTCGGCCAGATCGACCGGCTTCACTTGCAGATCCTGCCGTCTGGCGAAAGCCAGCAGACGCTGTGTCAGGGCTGCCCCGCGGCGTGCCCCCTGAAGGGCGCCATCGATCAGGCGCGTCGCCTTCGGGTCTCCTGTCACATGCTTGCCGAGAAGTTCGAGATTGCCGAGAACGACCATCAGCAGATTGTTGAAATCATGCGCGACGCCGCCGGTCAGCTGGCCGATCGCTTCCATCTTTTGCGCGTGGCGAAGCTGCTCCTCGGCCTTTTCACGTTGGGCGACCTGTTCAAGCAGGCTCTGATGAGCAGCATGCACCTCTCCGGTCCGTTCTCTTACCCGCTCTTCAAGGCTCTCATTGAGCCGTCGGAGGTTCTCCTCGCTGGTCTTGCGGGCTGTGGTATCGGAGGAAACGCCAACCAGCTTCTTCGCCGAACCATACCTGTCGGCATAGAGCTGCGCATGCATCTCCGCCCAATGAAGCGATCCGTCGGGCCAGATCGTCCTGTGTTCGACCGAATAATCACGGCCGATCTCGATCGTCAGGTCCAGGCTTGCCTGAACGAGGCCGCGATCATCGGGATGGATGCTCGCGATCAGATCGTCATACGCAAATTCCTGGTCCGGCCCTCGGCCGAAGATGGCCTTGCAGGTATCGGACGCGGACAACCGCATCGAAGACAACTCCAGTTCCCACGCACCGAGACGGCCCGCGGCAAGTGCCGTTTGCAGCCGCCGCTCACCTTCGCCTAGCGCCTCGAGCTGGGCGCGCGCCTGGTATTGGCGCAGACGCCCCCTTAAGGCGGTTCTGGCGATACTGATGAAGGATGTCGCGTGGAAAGGCCTTTCCAGAAAGGTGACATTGGCGAGAACCTCGGAAAGCCTGGCAGCGGCCGGATTTCGTTCCGGCCCGCCGCCCCGCGTGGTGAGCACGATGAATGGCAGATCCGACCAGCTCGGCTGCGCCGAAATCCAGGCCGCGACCGGTTTCAAATCGCCTGAGCGAACCGCCTCTTCCGTCAGGACACCGAATGCCACGTCGTCATCGAGCAAGGCCGCGAACATCGGAAGGTCGGGAGCGGTAATCGATGTGGCGCCGGCTTCGTTCACCAGGGATACCGCCACCAGGGCATCGCGACCGGCTGGTGTGTAGATCAGCGCCTTTGGTTTGCCGGAATTAGGAATTGCCGCCATCCCCGCTGTCGCGCGGCATGAGGGACGTCGTGTCTGACACAAACTCCGGAACGCCGCGCAGCACTCCCTGGAATCCGCTAAGTGGCCCTCCGAATGTCAGGCCCGAGGCGTCGATGCGATATTCCCGAATTGTATCTTCGTGGTAGCCAGTTCGCTTCTTGATCACCGAGACCGCCCGCCGCACCCGTCCGGCCGCCTCGAAATAACGCAACAGAATAACGGTATCGGCAAGATAGGTGACGTCGACGGGAGCTTTCATGTCACCGACCAGACCGTGCTGAGCTACCGTCAGGAAGGTGTTTGCACCTTGCCTGTTCAGATATTGCAGCAATTCGTGCATATGAAGGATCAGCGAGTTCTCATCCGGCATCGAAGCCTGATAACCATTGATGCTGTCGATGATGACGGTCCTGGCGCCGGATTTGTCGACGCAATTCCGCACGCGGTGCGCGAATTCGCCGGGCGACAATTCGGCGGCGTCCACCTGCTCGATGTGGACGAGACCTGCATCCCTCATCGCCTCGAGATCCATTCCGAGCGCCTTGAGCCGCCCGAATAGCAGCCCGGGCTCCTCGTCGAAGATGAAGGCCGCCGCTTTCTCTCCACGCGCGATCGCTGCTGCCAGGAATTGAAACGAAAACGTGCTTTTGCCGGTGCCGGCCGGTCCGAGAATGAGCGTACTCGAGCCCCTCTCTAAGCCACCGCCCAAGAGAAGGTCCAGCTCCGCAATATCGCTCGAAATGTTGTCGCGATCGTAACTCGTCTTGTGCTCCGCAGCAACGAGACGCGGGAATACGACGACGCCGCCGGTCTGGATGGTGAAATCGTGGTAGCCGCCACGAAAGGCTTGCCCGCGATATTTTATGATTCTCAGCCGTCGCCGTTCCGAGCCGTAACCGGGTGCCATTTCCTCGAGATGGATGACGCCGTGCACGACGCTGTGCACTGTCTTGTCGAGCACCTCTGAGGTCAGGTCGTCGAGCAGAAGCACCGTCGCCCCCTGGCGGGCGAAGTAATGTTTCAGCGCAAGGATCTGCCGGCGATAGCGCAGCGAGCTTTGCGCCAGCAACCTTATCTCCGACAGGCTGTCGAGAACCACGCGGCTCGGTTTCACCCTCTCGAAAGCGGCGAAGATTTCCCTGGTGGTCTCTCCAAGCTCGAGGTCCGACGAATAAAGCAGGCTCTGCTGCTGATCGGAATCCAGCAGGCTCTCGGGAGGCACGACCTCGAAGACTTCGATATTGCCATCGATGATCATGCCGTGCGACGCGGCTCCGGCCCGCAATTCGCTCTCGGTTTCCGAGAGCGTGATGTAGAGCCCGCGCTCGCCAAGTCGCGCGCCTTCGATCAGAAACTGCAGTGCAATAGTGGTCTTCCCGGCCCCTGGATTTCCCTCGAGGAGAAACACATGGCCAGCGGAAAGACCCCCTGCCAGAATTGTGTCCAAACCGGACACTCCGGTCCGAGCTTTCGTGGCAGGAATAGCAGTATTCATTCATTGTTTCCTTCGGTTTCACTTTGAAGTAGTGGCGAAGGATGGAATGTCAAACGGCCGACCAGGTATGACTTCGCGCAGCTTCAACGCGTTGCCGATTGGGCGAAATATAAGTCTTTACCCCCGATACCGAAGCGCATCGACGACGACCGCAAAGGCCGGCGATGCATGCCGGCGGCTGGGATAATAAAGATGATAACCGGGAAACGGCGGACACCAGTCTTCGAGCACGCGCACCAGCTGCCCGTTCTCAAGATGCGCCTGCACGGCGTCCTCAGGCAGATAGGCGAGCCCCGCGCCAGCAAGCGCCGCGTTCAGTCTGAGCGCGATGTTGTTGAAGACCAGCTGCCCGTCGACGCGAACATTCAGTTCGCGCCCGTCCTTCTCGAACTCCCACACGTAAACAGCGCCATGGGTCGGCAGACGCAGATTGATGCAATTGTGATCCGTGAGGTCATGGGGTGTCAGAGGCTTCGGCCTGCCGTCGAAATAGGAGGGAGCGCCGACCACCGCCATGCGCATGTCAGGGCCGATGCGCACTGCGACCATGTCTTTTGCCACCTGTTCGCCCAACCGCACCCCCGCGTCGTAACGCTCGGCGACAATGTCGGTCAGACCATAATCGACGATGATCTCGACCTTGACATCGGGGTATTCAGGCAGAATCCTCTCCAGGGCGGGCCAGAGAACTGCATTGGCCGCATGCTCGCCGGCATTGATGCGGATCGTGCCGGCCGGCTTTTCCCGGAACGCGCTCAAGGCAGCCAGTGAACTTTCGATTTCGTCGAAGCGCGGGCCGATGGAGACAAGCAGGCGTTCGCCGGCCTCTGTCGGCGAGACGCTGCGCGTCGTGCGGGTAAGCAATCGCAGTCCAAGCCTCGCCTCGAGCCCTCGGATGGTGTGGCTGAGCGCCGACTGCGATACGCCGAGCTTCGCTGCCGCCTTGGTGAAGCTCCGCTCCCGCGCAACCGCAAGAAAGGCGATGAGATCGTCGACGGACGAACGTGGCATTCATGAATCTCTCTCATAGGTTCTTGCCGTTTATACCATCTAATCGAAATCACGCGCACGCGCTAAATACCTTGGCATCCCACGCGAACATGTTCGCTGGGAATGAATAGTTCATCGGCGCTGACTGTTGTCCGCCGGAACTGTCTCATCCGACATTCGAGAGAACGACTATGGATATCAAGCGAAACGGCTCGCAACCTTCGGCCAAGGGGCCGGCAGACTGGTTCACCGGCACGGTGCGCATCGACCCCCTGTTTACCGCGACCGACCCTGGCCGCGTCGCCGGCGCCAGCGTCACCTTCGAGCCCGGCGCCCGCACCGCCTGGCACACCCACCCCCTCGGCCAGACCTTGATCGTCACTGCCGGCTGCGGCCGCGTCCAGCGCGAAGGCGGCCCGATCGAGGAAATCCGCCCCGGAGATGTCGTTCGGTTCGCCCCGGGCGAACGTCACTGGCACGGCGCATCGCCAGCGACTGCGATGACCCATATCGCCATCCAGGAACAACTCGACGGCAAGGCCGTCGACTGGATGGAGCACGTTACGGACACCGAATATCAAGGCTGAAAAGGAAATACCGATGCAGACGCGTGAACTCGGAAAGAGCGGCCTTCAAGTCTCGGCCATAGGCCTTGGGTGCATGGGGCTCAGTTATGGTTATGGGCCGGCGACGGACATCCGGGAGGCGGTCAAGCTGATCCGCGAGGCCTTCGAACGCGGTGTCACCTTCTTCGACACCGCCGAGGCCTATGGCCCCTACAAGAACGAGGAGCTTCTGGGAGAGGCGCTCGCGCCTTTCAGAAGCCAGGTGGTTATCGCCACGAAGTTCGGCTTCAACTTCGACGCCAATGGTGGCCAGAGCGGCATGAACAGCCGGCCGGAGCATATCCGCGCGGTTGCCGATCAGGCGCTGAAGCGCCTGAAAACCGACGTCATCGACCTTTTCTACCAGCATCGCGTCGACCCCGACGTGCCGATCGAAGACGTCGCCGGCACGGTCAAAGCGCTGATTGCAGAGGGCAAGGTCCGGACTTTTGGCCTTTCGGAAGCAGGTGTGCAGACAATTCGCCGCGCTCATGCCGTCCAGCCGGTGACGGCGCTGCAGAGCGAATATTCGCTCTGGTGGCGTGAACCTGAACAGGAGATTCTGCCGGCGCTCGAAGAACTCGGGATCGGCCTCGTCCCGTTCAGCCCGCTCGGTAAGGGCTTCCTTACCGGTGCGATCAACGAGACGACCACCTTCGACAGCAAGGACTTCCGCAACATCGTGCCGCGCTTTTCGGCCGAGGCGCGCAAAGCCAACCAGGCGCTCGTCGATCTCCTCGCGGAAATCGCCGCGCACAAGAAGGCGACATCAGCCCAGGTCGCCCTGGCCTGGTTGCTGGCGCAGAAGCCCTGGATCGTGCCAATCCCCGGCACCACCAAGCTGCACCGTCTCCAGGAAAACATTCAGGCTGCCGATGTCGAACTGGCGGCGGAGGATCTCGTCGGCATCGAAAGCGCTCTCGCCACGATCAAGGTGGAAGGCGATCGTTACCCGGCCCATCTGCAGGCTAGGGTCAATCGCTGAGACAAAAGTGGCCGCAATCCGTTGCGGCCACGTCCTCACCGATAACATTATTTCCTCGGCGCCGGCGCATTCTGCTGAAAAGCCGGTATCGCCTCGAGCCTGCCGACAATCTCCGCGATATTCGGCCACCGCGCCAGATCGAAGCCCATGCGCCCGGCGCTGATCGCCTGCGGGAAGAGGAAGATGTCGGCGATGCCAGGCTGATCGGAGACTGCGAAGGCCCCACGCCTGTGACCGGCAATCATCGTCTCCACAGCGGCCATTCCCTCGCCGACCCAGTGACGGCTCCAGGCAGCAATGGCGTCGGCATCGGCTTTAAAGGCGGTTTTGAGCTGCAGGCCGATCCGCGGCGGCAGCAACGCATGGATTTCGGCCGCAATCGCAAGCGCGATGGACCGCGCCTGCGCCCTGTCTTCCGCTGTGTCAGGCAGCAGCCGCGGTTCAGGCCGGATCTCATCGAGATATTCGATGATCGCCAGCGACTGGGTGATGAGGACGCCGCTGTCGGTGAGCAGGGCCGGCACGAGCCCCTGCGGATTGACGCTGCGGTATCCGGCCTGGCGGCTCTCTGCCTCCTCGCCGAGAATGGTGACCGGCAGCGCCTCCGCCGTCAGCCCCTTCAAGGCCAGTGCAATCCGGACCCTCGATGTCGCCGAGGAAATTTCGTTCTGATAGAGCTTCATTGTCTTTCTCCCTTATCGTCGCGCAGGAGCGACAACCCGGTCGCAGAAGACGCTGCCGATGCCGCCGTGACAAGGCCGGCGAGCGGCGAAGGCTCCTGCGAGCTTATGTCGTAGATGCAGGACGCGGCAAACACCGCCGCTCCCAGGACGCAGATGATCATCAATCTCATGAAATCCTCCATCGGCGAGGCCCGACAGGCCTCGCCCTGTTTCTTTTCGGCCCCTGCCGGTCAGGCAATGCTCAGCTCGACATGGATGTTGCCGCGTGTCGCCTTCGAATAGGGGCAGGTCCGGTGCGCCTCGTCGACAAGCGCCTTCGCGACATCTGCTTCGATGCCGGGCAGGCTGACCTTGAGACGGGCCTGCAGGAAATAGTCGCCCTCGGTCGTTCCGAGATCGACCTCGGAGTTCACAGCGGTCTCCGTGGGAAGCCTGATCTTCAGCTTGCCGGCGGCAATGCCGATCGCACCGATGAAGCAGGCCGACCAGCCGGCTGCGAAAAGTTGTTCGGGATTGGTGCCGGGCCGCGCGCTGCCGGGCGGCGACAGCTTGATATCAAGCTCGCCGTCATCGCTCCGCGAAGCGCCGTCGCGCCCGCCGGTGGTGCGGGTCTTGCCGGTATAGAGAACCTTGTCGATCTTGGTCATGTGACACTCCTTATTTGCGTCGCTGTCTGCGACTGGTCGCTGCCGCGACCGGGTTGACGGAGTGTGGTTTGAACGATCGATATATCCGGCATGTTTCCGGAAACGGCCGAAATGTTACAAAAGGTAGAATCCGGCAGCCAGGACATTTTCCGATACAAGACATCCCGAACGTCCCGGAAAACGTCGTCATCACCGAATGGTGACTTCCGCCGCCAGTCCGCCGCCGGAGCGATTGTAGAGCCTCAGAGAACCGCCGATCTTGGCTGTCAGCTGCTGGGCGATCGCCAGGCCAAGGCCCGTTCCGCCGGTCTCTCGGTTGCGGGACTGCTCGAGCCGGAAGAACGGCTGCATCGCCGCTTCCAGCATGTCATCCGGAATTCCGGGCCCACGATCCATCACCGTGACGACGAAGGTATTATCTGCGCCGCGCTCGACGCTGATCTCGGCGGCGCCGGCAAATTTCAGGGCATTGTCGATGAAATTCGACAGGATGCGGCGAAGGGCGTGCGGCTTCGTGAAGGCGGCTCCCTCGACCAGCCCGACGACCGTGACCGCCTTTCCAGTGTCCTGATAGTCGTAGGCTATGCTGTCGATGAACGAGGCGAGATCGATGCGGGCGTTCTTCTCTCCGCTGCCGTGGGCGCTGCGCGCGTAGGCGATGCCGTCCTGGACGAGGCGCTGGATCTCGCCGAGATCATGCACCAGCTTGTCCTTCTCGGGCGACTCTTCCGCCATGTCGGCGCGCAACCGCATGCGGGTAATCGGCGTCTGCAGGTCGTGCGAGATCGCCGCCAGTATCTGGACCCGCTCCTCGAGATAATGGGCGATCCTCTCCCGCATCGCATTGAAGGCCCTCGCCGCATGCGCGACCTCGCTTGGCCCGGCCTCGCTCAGAGCCTGACCGTCCTTATCAGGATCGAGCGCATCGGCAGCGGCGGCGAGCGCACCGAGCGGTCGGATCGCCTGGCGGACCGCAAACCAGGTGCAGAAAATGAGCAGCACCATCTGGATCGCGAACACATAAGGCAGCCATGCGGCGATCGGCATAACGCCTTTCGGCGTGACGTCGATCGTCAGAGGCGTTCCGTCGCTCAACGTCAGATGTGCCTGCAGCCGGTTCACCTCACCTGGAATCCGTTCGATGCGGATCGGAAAGCGGTGCCCGACGGCCGCCTCTATCTTTCCTGCGATCTCCCTGCCCTTGCCGGAGTCGTCGGGCACACCGGCCAGTCCAGGCCCGAGTTCAAAGCGGTAGTTGCCGCGACTCAGCCATTCCAGAAGCTCGCCGCGTTCGTCCGGCGGAAGCCGGTCGAGAACGGCGATGGATGTCGCAACGTCGTTCTCGAGGGTTCCGAGCATCACTGCCTTAGCCGACATATAGCGTTCCATGTAGAGAACGCTGAAGGAGAGCCCATAAGCCAGAGCCAGACCGATCAGGAGAATCAGGAAGATCTGCGATCGCAGCGTGCTCGGCCACATCAGCCCCGACGGTATGGGCATCTCGGTCCTCATCGGCGCGGCTCCGAGATTTCGACGGGAACCGAGAAGACATAACCTTCGCTGCGCACCGTCTTGATGTAGGTCGGCTCGCGCGCGTCATCCCCCAGGCGCTGCCGCAGACGGCTGACGAGAAGATCAATCGAGCGATCGAAGAGCTCGGCGTCGCGGCCCTGCGTCAGGCTCAGGAGCTGGTCGCGGTTGAGCACACGCTGCGGGTGGTCGATGAAGACGCGAAGCAGGCGGTATTCTGCGCCGCTCAGCGCAATCGCGGTCCCGTCTTTTTCGAGAAGGTGACGAGCGACCGTATCGAGCCGCCAGTCGCCGAAGGTCAACAATTGTCCCGCCTCGCTGATCTGCAGGTTGGGCGGCAGCATGCGTGTACGCCGCAGCACCGCCTTGATGCGGGCGAGAAGTTCGCGGGCGGCGAAAGGCTTGGCAAGATAGTCGTCGGCGCCCATCTCCAAACCGAGGATCCTGTCCATCTCGTCGGTGCGGGCCGTCAGCATCAGGATCGGGATCGCCTTGTGCCGGCCGGCCCGCAATTCGCGGCAGAGCACCAGCCCGTCGTCGCCGGGCATCATCACGTCGAGCACGATCAGGTCAACGGCATTCGCTTCCAGAAAACTGCGCATCTGCCGCCCATCCGCGGCAACACTGGTCCTAAGCCCATTCTTCTGCAGATAGCCCGAGACCAGCTCGCGGATTTCGCGATCGTCGTCGACGATCAGGATGTGATCGACATGATCCATATTTGCCTATTCCTCAACGATTACGGCCGCGCCTGCCGCCTCGTTCACATCGAGGCGCCGGACGCGACCTACGCATATTCCGCCAGCCCGGGCAACGAGCCTTTACGGCCAATCAGAAGCCATCGACGTCGATGACCGCCTGGGCGAAGGCTTGCGGCGCCTCCTGCGGCAGGTTGTGGCCGATGCCGCCGCCAATCGTGCGGTGCTCGTATCTGCCGGAGAATTTTCCAGCATAGGCGGAGGGCTCTGGATGCGGCGCACCATTTGCGTCACCTTCCATAGTGATCGTCGGCACCGAGATGATCGGCAAGGCGGCAAGCTTTTTCTCATAGGCATCGTACTTCGCCTCGCCTTCGACAAGCCCCAGACGCCAGCGATAATTGTGAATGACGATTTCCACATGGTCGGGATTGTCGAAGGCAGTGGCGGATCTGTCGAATGTCGCATCCTCGAAATTCCACTTCGGCGAAGCCGTCTGCCAGATGAGCTTTGCAAAATCATGCGTGTTGCTCGCATACCCCAGCCGGCCGCGTTCGGTGGCGAAATAGAACTGGTACCACCAGGCGAGTTCCGCCTTCGGCGGAAGCGGCTTCTTGTTGGCCTCCTGGCTGCCGATCAAGTAGCCGCTGACCGAGACCATGGCCTTGCAGCGCTCGGGCCACAGCGCCGCCATGATATTGGCGGTCCGCCCGCCCCAGTCGTATCCGGCAATGACAGCCTTCTCGATTTCAAGCGCATCCAGCAGCGCAATCATATCGGCGGCAAGCGCTGAAGGCTGGGCGTTGCGGGGGGTCTTGTCGTCCAGGAACCGGGTGGTGCCATAGCCACGCAAATAAGGCACGATCACCCTGTAGCCGGCCGAGGCAAGCAGCGGCGCGACATCGACGAAACTGTAAATATCGTAGGGCCAGCCGTGCAGCAGCAGCACGACCGGCCCATCCGCCTTTCCCGCCTCGGCATAGCCGATATCGAGCACATCCGTTCTGGCCTGCTTCAGCGCTTCGAAGGAGGTATGGCTACCGGCCTTCGCGTCAGGCAAAACGGCTTTGGAAGACTGCGGCTGTTGGGCTGCGGCCGCTCCGGCCACGCCGAATTCGACGGCTGCAAGTGCGATGGCCGTCATGCCGAAGAATCGGCGGCGGTGATGATTGATTTGCTCTGACATCGGTCTCTCCTGTCGAATGGATCACGGCGCTCAGATGACGTTCGGCTTGTATCGCCCATATGTCACAGGCTGCGGATTTTGAATGCGAGTGTAGCCTCCGCCTGCCGAGATACATTCTGATACAAATGCGCCGCCTCGTCAGAGCATTTCGCGCACCACCGGGGTTTTCGCCGCCGCCTCTGAGCCCCAGACACTGTGTATTCTTTTGTATCGCCCGCGCGCCGGCGCAATAGTTCGGTACATTTCTCCATCAAACCGGACACATCGGAGATACCTCCGCGCGGCTACATCGCCGCCGTTGCTGGTTCAGGCCCATCGCCGTCCAGAGCCCGATCACTCGGTTTCAAAGGAAACGATGATGACACTTCTGATCATTGCCTATCTTGGAGGCGTGCTGACCATCCTCAGCCCCTGCATTCTCCCGATCCTCCCCTTCGTCTTTGCCCGCGCCGGACAGCCCTTCATCAAAAGCACGCTGCCGATGCTGGCTGGCATGGCCGCCACCTTCGCGCTCGTCGCCACCCTTGCCGCCGTCGGCGGCAGCTGGGCCATTCGCGCCAATGAATATGGCCGCCTCGCGGCGATCGTCCTGCTCGCGCTCTTCGGAGTGAGCCTGCTATCTCAGCGCTTCGCAACTATGCTTGCCCGCCCGATCGTTGACCTCGGCAACAATCTTCTGAACGCCAGCGGTGGCGGACGCATGGCGCTGACGGTCAAGAGCGCTCTTATCCTGGGCGTCGCCACCGGCCTCCTCTGGGCGCCCTGCGCCGGACCAATTCTCGGCCTCGTGCTGACCGGCGCGGCATTGCAAGGCGCCAACCTGCAGACGACCGCCCTATTGATCGCCTATGCCGCCGGTGCTGCGACCTCGCTTGCGATCGCCTTGCTCGTCGGCGGTAAAATCTTCGCCGCGATGAAGCGCTCGCTCGGCTTTGGTGACCGAATTCGCCAGACTGTCGGCGCGGCCGTATTGGCGGGCGTGGCGGTCATCGCGCTCGGCCTTGACACCAGCCTGCTGGCGCGCCTTTCCTATGCCACCACCGCCTCGCTGGAACAGACCGTGCTGGACAGGCTGCATGCCAAGCCCGTCGCCGGCACACCTTCTGAGGTGGCGAGCAACGACGCGAACATTTCCGCAACGGATGCACAGAATCCTTTCCGCAGTGATCTGCCCGTCGAAGCTTACGCGCCTTCGTTCGACGGCGCGGTCGAATGGCTGAACTCGAAGCCTCTGACCAAGGAGCAGCTGCGGGGCAAGGTGGTGCTCGTCGACTTCTGGACCTATTCCTGCATCAACTGCATTCGCACCATTCCCTATGTCAGGGCCTGGGCGGAAAAATATGCGGATCAGGGCCTGGTTGTCATCGGCGTGCACGCCCCGGAATTTGCCTTCGAAAAGAAGATCGACAACGTCAAGAAGGCCGTCGGCGACTTTCAGATCGGCTATCCCGTTGCGATCGACAATGACTACAAAATCTGGCGCGCCTTCGAGAACAGCTACTGGCCTGCCGCCTATCTGATCGATGCCAAAGGTCAGATCCGCTATCACCATTTCGGCGAAGGCAATTACGGCAGGACTGAAAAGGCCATCCAGGACCTGCTGCGCGAAGCGGGCAACCAGATGGTGGAAACGGCCCCGGTTGCGCCCGATGCCAAGGGTGTGGAAGCGGGTCCCGACCTCGCCAATATCCGCTCCGGCGAGACCTATCTCGGCTACGCACAGGCCGAAAATTTCGTCTCTCCCGAAGGGCTGCAGGCCGGTACGCCGCAGAACTATTCGATCGCCAAGCCCGGCATCAATGCATGGGGCCTGTCCGGCGCCTGGACCGTCGGTAAGGACCAGGCAACGCTCGACCAGCCGGGCGGCGGCATCGCCTATCGTTTCAGCGCCCGCGATCTGCATCTCGTGCTCGGACCCGGCGCGGACGCCAAACCTGTCCGTTTCCAGGTGAGGCTCGATGGCAAGGCGCCCGGAGCCGATCATGGCTCCGACATCGACGCCGACGGCAATGGCACGGTCACCGCAACGCGGCTTTACCAGCTCGTTCGCGAGTCCGGCGCCGTCACCGCCCGCACCTTCGAAATCCGCTTCCTCGATCCGGGCGTCCAGGCTTACGCCTTCACCTTCGGCTGAACCCTAAGAATTTCAAATCCCGCCCTTCAACATCACCAAAAGGAGTGACCCCATGAACAAGCATTTGACTTTCATCGCAAGCCTTGCATTTGCCACCGCCGGAATCGCCTTTGCTGCCGAGGCTGCCGCGGTCAAGAACATCGTGATCGTCCACGGCGCGCTGGCCGATGGCTCGGGATGGCGAAAAGCGACCGAGATCCTCGAAAAGCGCGGCTTCAACGTCACTGTCGTCCAGGAACCCCTCACCTCGCTCGGCGACGACGTGGCGGCAACCAAGCGGGTTCTCGACCTCCAGACGGGACCAGTCCTGCTCGTCGGCCACAGCTATGGCGGCATGGTCATCACTGAAGCTGGTCACGATCCGCATGTCGCTGGCCTCGTCTATGTCGCAGCCTTCCAGCCCGACAAGGGGGAAAGCCTGCTGAGCCTCGCCAGCTCGAAGCCGGCCGGCAGTATGGATATCAAGGAAACGAAGGACGGCAAATATCTCTATCTCGATCCGGGCGCCTTCGCCGCGGCTTTCGCGGCCGATCTGCCGAAGGCCGAGGCCGATTTCCTGGCAAGATCGCAGGTCTTCGCCGCCAAGCAGGCCTTTTCGGCCAAAGTCGGAAGGCCGGCATGGCGGACGAAGCCGAGCTGGTCGGTCGTCGCCACCGATGATCGCTCCATCAATCCCGAGCTGGAGCGTGACATGGCCAAACGAGCCGGCAGCGACATGACAGAGATCAAGGGCAGCCACGCCGTCTTCGCATCCCAGCCGGAGAAAGTCGCCGATGTCATCGAAAACGCGGCTACGAAAGCCGGCCGACAGAGAGGGTAAGAAAAGGTCACTTCCCCGTCTCCCGGCGGGCGAAGAGGAGGTCAGCGCCCCTCCCTGACGCCAGGGAGGGGCGGATCAGCTACTGATTGGCGGCGACCGGACGCACCAGCGGAGTGACGCGACGGATGGTAACGCGGCGGTTTTCCTGTTCGGGGCCTGGCGTGTTGACCTTCAAGTAACGTTCGCCGTAGCCCTGTGTCGCCATGTTTTCCGGCGGAATGCCATAGACGTCGGAGAGCACATTGGCGACCGATTCCGCCCGCTGGTCGGAGAGGACCAGGTTGCTCTGGTCGGAACCGACGGCATCCGTATGGCCCTCGATCAGGAAGGTCTCGCTCGGATCTTTCTTCAGCACCTGGCTGATCGCGTCGGCAACCTTGCGCAATGTGCGCGCTTGGGTCATCGGGATCTCGGCGCTGCCGGTCGCGAAGGTGATCGTATCGAGGTCGATGCGGCGCACCTTGTCGCGAATACGGGCAGAATACTTCACTTCGTCAAGCGAATAGACACGCTCCACCTGCTCGACGGGCGGCTCGCTGAGGAATTCGTAATAGTCCCGGTCAGGATCGCTGCTGGTGTCGATGATATAGTCGTTAAGCGGGACACGCAGCCGCATCGGCGGCAGATCAGCGCCCGGGTCATCGAAATAGCCGCGATCAGGATCCTCGTAGAGATCAGGTGAGTAGTAGAGCACGTATTCGCGCCCGCGGGAATCGACGCGCGACCGCTGGATGATGTCGCCGTAGCGGTTGCGGATGGTGACGATCCGATAGCCTTCCGGCCGGGTGATGATCTCGCGATAGCGATTGTCCGGGAGCTCTTCATAGATCGGCCGTTCACCGTCGCGCAGGAACCGCCTGTCGTCGTCGCTACGCACGATCACTTGATTGTTGTACTGGATGATCACCCGGTTATCGTCCGTTTGATCCTCGATGCGCGCTCCCTCGGGACGGGCAAATTGCGGCCGGGTGTCGAGCCTCGTGCCCTTCTCGCTGGTGACCGCCTCGAGCTTGATCGCCGGCGCCGCAGCGGCGGCAGGAGCCTGCGCATCCGCATCCGAGGTCGGCACCTTCACCTCCTGGCTTTCGGCCCGCAGCTTGTCGCGGTCACGGCGACCTTCCCGCCCCTTGCTGCGATCGGCATCCTTGTCGCTGTCAAGCACGGCGGCACCGTTCTCGACCGGCAGCACGACGGTCTCGTTGCTCTTGGCCGGATCTGCGGCGATCTTTTTCCGGCGCTCCAGCTCCTCGGGAGAAACCTTTTCCGGTGCCGGAATGGCCTGCTCCACCTGCTGTCCGCCGCTGGCATCCGGCAGCGGCTGGGCCGTGTCGGTGGCGGGCGCAGCCGGCTGTTCGCCGGCGGGCTGTTTGGCGGCGGGTTGCTCAGCGGTGGGTTGCTCAGCGGTGGGCTGTTTGGCGGCAGGCTTGGCAGCCGTGCCATCCGTCGGCGCTTCGGCAGGCGCAGCTTCGGGAGCGGCCGCCTTGTCTTCGGCTGGCTTCACCGCCGGGGCTGCAGCCTCGCCCTTCTTCGGCTTCTTGGCTGGCGCTTCGGCAGCGGGTTTTCCCTCCGGCTCAACTGCAGGCTTGGCCTGTTCCTCGGTGGGCGTCACCGCCTCGGGAGCGGCGGTCTCGGTCTTAGCCTTGCCCTTATCTTGGCTCTGGGCCTTGTCCTGACCCTTCTTGCCGCCTTCCGGCTTGACCTCGGGCTGGGCCTGTTCGGTCTCCGGCTGGGCTTGTTTTGCCGCCGGCTGCTGTTCAGGGGCCGGCTGAGCCTCCGGCTCGGCTTGCTCCGTCTGCTGCTTCTTCGGCTTTTTCGGCTTTTCCTGTGTTACCGGTTGCTCTTCCTGCTGGGGCTCGGCCTCCGGCTGGGCTGCCTGCTTGGCTTTCCGTTCCGGCTTGCTCTCGGCCTTCGGCGCGGGCTCCTCCTTCGGCGCTTCGGCCTTCGGCGGTTCCGGCTCCGCCTTTGGTTCGGGTGCAGGTGCCTCCTTGCGCTCGGCCTTCGGCTTCTCGGCGGGCGCCTCCTTCGGCTGCTCGGCGGCCGGCGCCTGTTCGGCCGGGGCTTCCCCCTTCTGCTTGCGCTTCTTCTTCAAGAGCTCCTCCTCGGAGGGCGCGTCCTGCGCCACTTCGAAGCTGCCCTGTTCGATCTGCCGAACGGCCGCAGCCTCGGGCGCGGCTCCGCGCGCGGCCGCCATCGCCGATGCCGGCTGCAGTGCCAGCGAGAGGGAAAGCAGCGGAAAAGCTGCGCTTGCAAACAATCTTGATTTCTTGCCCATCGGCTTTCCTCGATCCTGTTTGAGCTTACTGAAGGCCGACAGGCCCTAGTTCCGCCCCTAGCTACGCATTGAGGCGAAACGGCGAAATGGCAAAGCGCCAAGCCGCCGATTTGTTCCGGTTCTAGGAAACGGGGCATTAACCTCAGGTGAATGTTGCAGTCTGCCCCCATTCATCTCGCCTGCTGTTTGCGCCGCGAATGGCCCGGGAATTTCTGTTGCATTTCCATGAAAAAAAGTCTGATTATCGCCACAAGGCGGTGCCTGTCACCGTTGAACAGCAGCCGTCAGCCCAAGAGAAAAAAGCGCGATGGCTACCAACAGAGAGGATCCTCATGCATATCTCCACCCGTATCTTCGCGGCAGCTTCGATTGCGGCGATGTCCCTTTTTGCCGGCTCGGCCATGGCCGACGGCGAGAAATATGTGATCGGCACTGATTCGACCTATCCGCCCTTCGAATTCGTTGATGCCAGTGGCACCATCCAGGGCTTCGACATCGATATCGCCAAGGCGCTCTGTGCCGAAATGAAGGCCGAATGCACCTTCGTCAGCACCGACTGGGATGGCATCATCCCGGCTCTGAACGCCAAGAAATTCGACATGATCGTCTCGTCCATGTCGATCACACCTGAGCGTCTCAAGCTCGTCGACTTCTCCAACAAGTACTACAACACCCCACCGGCCATCGCCGTGCCGAAGGATTCCAAGATCACCGACGTTGCCGGCCTCAAGGGCAAGGTAATCGGCGCACAGACTTCCACGACGCATGCCAACTACGCCGAGAAGCATCTCGCCGACACCGAGCTGAAGCTCTATCCCACGGCTGACGAATACAAGCTCGACGTATCCAGCGGCCGCGTCGATGCCGTCATCGACGACGTCGTCGTTCTCTCCGAATGGGTCAAGTCCGACGCCGGCGCCTGCTGCAAGATCCTGACGACCCTGCCGGTCGACAAGGAAATCAACGGCAACGGCGCAGGCATTGCCATCCGCAAGGGCGATCCGCTCAAGGAAAAGCTGAACGCGGCCATCGCGGCGATCCGCGCCAGCGGCGAGTACAAGAAGATCCAGGACAAGTACTTCGACTTCGACGTTTACGGCGAATGAGAAATTCGGTATCTGGCCGATAAAGCGAATGGCGGAAGGCTTGCTCTTCCGCCATTTTTGTTTGACAACGGTGACAAGATCAAAACGGCAAAAGCCGTGAGGGGAATTCTCGCATGGGCGGATTATTTTCCGCGCTTGGCTCCTTCTGGAGCTCACTTGTGCAAATTTTCGATCCGCTGTGCGGACCCGTCGGCATCTTCACCTGGTTTGGTCAGTCGACGATTCTTGCGTGCGGCGATACCGGCTGGGGCGACGAAATCGCCCTCGGCCTGCAGGTCACCGTTTCGGTAGCGATTGTCACCCTGCCGATCGGCCTCGTGATCGGTTTCCTGGTGGCGCTGGGCCAGCAGTCGGAGGAAAAGCCACTGCGGCTGGCCGCCGGTATCTACACGACGATCTTCCGCGGCCTGCCGGAGCTTTTGACGCTCTTCATTATCTATTACGGCATGCAAATGCTGATCCAGTCCCTCCTGGAGCTTGTCGGCTATGTCGGACCGCCGATCGAGATCAACGCTTTTCTCGCCGGCGTTATCGCGCTGTCGGTCGTCTTCTCCGCTTACTGTTCGGAAGTGCTGCTTTCGGCTTTCCGCGCCATACCCAAGGGCCAGTATGAGGCAGGAGACTCGCTCGGCCTGCATCGCGGCCGCACGCTACGGCTCATCATCCTGCCGCAGCTTGTGCGAATCGCACTCCCCGGCCTGACGAATCTGTGGATGGTGCTGCTGAAGGACACGTCCTATGTCTCGATTATCAGCCTTGCCGACATTCTGCGCCAGACGAGCGTCGCCGTCAGGGTCACCAAGGAACCCTTCTTCTTCTACGGCATCGCCTGCTGTCTCTACCTGGTGCTCGCCATCCTCTCTTCGTTCCTGCTCGTCCGCATCGACCGCTGGGCCAAGCGTTCGGAGGTCCGCCGATGAGCTATGCCGAAATATTGATCCCGCCGCAGCCCGCCCCCCGCGAGGTGAGAAAGCCGATGACGGCGGCGCGTCTCAGCGGTTACATCCTCGTCACGTTCTGGGCGCTGCTCGCCGCGCTGCTGCTCTTCACCGTTGTCAATGGCTGGGATCTCGACAAGTTCACCCGCTATGGCCCGCGTTATCTGCACGGTCTGTGGATCACTCTCAGCCTGGTCGCCATCTCCGTCGTCTGCGGCGCCGTGCTCTCGCTGCCGCTCGCCATCGCACGCCTGTCGAAGAGCCGCCTGCTCAACTGGCTCGCCTACGGCTATATCTATTTCTTCCGCGGCACGCCGCTGCTTGCCCAGCTATTCCTTGTTTATTATGGCCTCGGCGTGTTCCGGCCACAGCTGGAAGCCGTCGGCATCTGGTGGTTCTTCCGCGATGCCTGGTATTGCGGTCTCTTCGCCATGACCATCAATACCGCCGCCTATCAGGCGGAAATCCTGCGCGGCGCAATCGAGAGCGTGCCGCACGGCCAGCACGAGGCGGCAGCCGCCCTCGGCATCCACAAAGTCATCGCTTTCCGCAAGATTGTCCTGCCGCAGGCCTTTATCGTTGCGCTGCGTCCGTATGGCAATGAAATCATCCTGCTGATCAAGGGTTCGGCGGTCGTCGCCATCATCACCGTGCTCGACCTGATGGGCGAAACCCGCTACGCCTTCTCCCGCACCTTCGACTATCAGACCTATCTCTGGGCGGCGATCTTCTATCTCGCCATCGTCGAGGCGTTGCGCCATCTCTGGGCGTGGATCGAGCGTCGGCTGACCCGTCATCTCAAGCGCTGACGGCGCTGGCAGCACTCTCGGAGCATTGCTGCCAAGCCATTGATATTAAAAATAAATTGTCCTTTTGTGAAGTGTCTGTAAAGTTTCCGTTAACCACTCGCATGTTTCCATATCACGTAGCGCTAATAAGCGCGCGAGTGGGAACGAGAAGAAGCGGAATAAAATGCGCACGGACATGGAAAGACAATTGCAAGGTTACGGCCTGACGACTGCCCAGATCCTCTACCGCCTGCCGGACCACCCGACGATCCTGCAGACCTACGTTTGGCAGGATTACGATCTCGCCCCGGATTTTCCTGAGATGCGCGGCTTCCTGAAGTTCTGGCAGGAGAAGCTCGACGGACCTCTGCATTCGGTGCGCTACGTCCACCGCAAGCTGATCTCGGCAACCGAATGGCGGGCGCTGAAGGGTGAATTCATCCTGCACTGATCAGACATGCGCCTCGCCGCGGCCGAACTCGCCCTCGTCACGATCCGGACGCAGTGCGAAATAGAGCATGCCGAGATAGAAGACGACGACCACAGCAATGACCGCAAGGCCGGGCATTGGCCCGAGCACGGCATTGTCGATAACATAGGCCCATGAATGCGCCTGCAGTGCCGGCGCGCCCTCTGTCTGCAGTTTCGGCGTCGAGATCTTCAGGCACCAGGCAAGCAGCAGGATGAGGTACATCCAGCCGTAATTGCGCTTGAGACGGCGATGCATCGCCTCGCCATAACTCAGCAGAAAGCGCGGATGGCGCAGGCTGCCGGCGATCACCGTAGCCCATTCGCTGCCGCTGTTGGGGTCGGGCGCCAGAATCTGCGCGAAATAGCAGCGCTCGATCTGGCGGATGCGGGCGCGGTAAATGTCGAAGAAGCGGTAGCGCCGCGCCTCAATCATCAGAAGCAGCGTGATCAGCATCATCCCGAACAGCAACACGCCGTGATGCGAGGTCGGAGTCGACAGCGACACCGAGAGCAGCGCCGCCACCACGGTGATCGCCCAGTTGGATGTCCGATCGATTCGATCGCGCCAGCTCGTCATGCGCCCGAGCTCGCCACGGTAATAATGGATGAGCGTATTGGTGGTCTCGCCTGGCGTACCTGGTAGCAGAGACATCCGAACATCCTCTCTCTCCCTTATCGTTGATATCCTGTCCTGCTCCGTCTCCATGATTTTCCTCCTTGTCTCCCTTTCGGCGGCCTCTCATCGGGCGCCCGACCATTCTGCGCCTGCAGCCACGCCATTGCAAAAGATCGAAAGCCGTCTTAGAGCCGTGCCTGAAACAGAAGGATTGTGACCGCGATGGCAAAGAAGATCGACGAAGAAGCTCTTGCCGAGGCCTATAACCGCGCACTAGCGCTTGAAAAGGCCGGCGATGTCGACGCTGCCGTGGCTGCCTATGAGGAAGTCCTGGCGATCGATCCTGATGACCACGGCGGCGCCGCCGTGCGCATCGCCGCGATGGGCCGCGGTGAAACGCCGGCCAAGGCGCCCGACGCCTATATCGAGACCTTGTTCGACCAGCATGCCGAGGTGTTCGAGGACGTCCTCGTCGAGCAACTCGGCTATCACGTGCCGATGCTGGTGCGCCAGCGCCTGCAACAGCTGAAACTCGGACCGTTCAAGCGGCTGCTCGATCTCGGATGCGGCACGGGTCTCACCGGCGGCGCCCTGCGCGACCTTTGCGAAGATATGACCGGCATCGACATATCGGAGAAGATGGTCGAGATTGCCCACGAGAAGGATCTTTATGAGACGCTTTTCGTCGCCGAGGTCGAGGATTTCCTCGAGGACAATGACGAGGAAGCCTTCGACATCATCACTGCCACCGATGTGCTGCCCTATCTAGGCGCGCTCGAACCGCTGTTCTTCGGGGCCGCCGAAAACCTGACGCCGGGCGGCCTCTTCATCTTCTCCTCCGAAACCCTGCCGGCAGAAATTCTCGCCGGACGCGCCTTCATGGTCGGACCGCACCAGCGCTTCGCCCACGCCGACGGCTATGTGAGGGAACGGTTGACCGCCACCGGTTTCGACCTTGTCGAAATATCCGATATCAACGTGCGCATGGAAGAGGGACAGCCGACGCCCGGTCATCTGGTGATCGCCAGATATCTCGGCTGACGAGAATAGTTGCGCGATCGGCTAACCATCTGTTGCGAAAGACTTGCGGACCTGATACTTAGTCAGCCAGCAAAGTTTTCTGCCGCATAGGAAAGGTCGCCGCATGTCGCTCGTGCTCTATGGGCATCCGCTTGCCTCCTTCTGCCATAAGGTGCTGATCGCGCTCTACGAAAACGGCACGCCCTTCGAAAACCGGATCGTCGATCTGTCCGACGAGACCTCGCGCGCGGATATCTTCCGGCTCTGGCCAATCGGCAAGATGCCGCTGCTGCGTGACGAGGCCCGAGACAGCACCATCCCCGAAACCTCGATCATCATCGAATATCTCGATCATTATTATCCCGGTCCCTCACCTTTGCTGCCGCTCGAGCTCGACCGGGCGCTGCAAGTCCGTCTCTGGGACCGGTTCTTCGATCACTATGTTCAGGTGCCGATGCAGACGCTGGTCAGCAACCGCCGGCGCCCTGAGGGCAAGGCAGACGAAATCGAGATGGCCGCTTCCCGGACGACGCTTGCCACGGCCTACACAATGATCGAAAAACAGCTGGGCGACAGCCCATGGATCACCGGCGGGGCCTTCACCATGGCCGATTGCGCCGCCGCCCCCTCTCTGTTTTACGCCGAGACGCTGGTCCCCTTTTCACCCGACCAGCCGAGACTGCGCGCCTATTACGAGCGGCTGCAGGGGCGCCCGTCCTTCGCCAGGGCACTGGAGGAAGCCCGTCCTTATTTCAAGTTCTACCCCTACCAGGACAGGCTGCCCGCCCGCTTCCGGGATGCAGCGGAATGATCGAAGGCCAGGCGGATCTCGACCGCATGTTCCACGCGCTTTCCGATCGCAGCCGCCGCGGCATGATCGACCGCCTCGGCCGCGGCCCGGCCTCCGTCACCGAATTGGCGGCGCCGCTCGCGGTCGCCCTGCCGACGGTGATGAAACATCTGCAGGTATTGGAGGAAAGCGGCCTCGTATTCTCCGAAAAATCCGGCCGGGTGCGAACCTACCGCCTGCAGCAGGACGCGCTTGCCGCCGTCGAGCACTGGGTGGAACAGCGAAAAACTCGCTGGACCGCCGCCTTCGACCGGCTGGATCAACTTCTCGCCGACGAGCCGGAGACTTTTCCCGAATGACCACGCGATCCGCAGAACACGTCACCCTCGTCATCGAACGTCACCTCAAGGCGCCCGTCGCCCGGGTCTTTCGCGCCTGGTCGATGCCGGAATCCAAGCGCCAGTGGTTCGCCTGCCACGGCGACTGGGTGCCGCTGGAATACGGCCTGGATTTCCGCTCCGGCGGGCTGGAGAGGAACTATGTTGCCGATACGGACGGGCTCTTGCACGCCTACGACGCCCGTTACATCGACATCGTGCCCGATGCGCGGATCATCTACGCTTATGAGATGAGGCTCGGCGAATCCCGCATCTCGGTCTCCCTCGCCACCGTCGTCTTCGAAACCGAACCCGGCGGCACCAAAATGGTCTTTACCGAACAAGCGGTGTTCCTTGACGGCTATGCCGACAACGGCGCCCGTCTTCAGGGCACCGAAATCGGCTTCGACAATCTCGAGCTTTTTCTCGAGCGCGAGACAAGGGCGATCCATTAGACTGGCAAGTTTCAGATACTGCATCACTTTTTAGAACGAGAGGCCTTGGCTGACATGTTCAACGCGGCGGCGGCGCGAACGAGCGCCTTCAACGCCTCCTCGTCGATCTTGTCGCTCTCGTGCATATCGATGGCGCGCCGGGTGTTACCTTCGAGGCTGGAGTTGAAGAGCCCCGAAGGATCCTCCAGCGCGGCACCTCTGGCAAAGGTCAATTTCACCACGCTCTTATAGGTCTCGCCGGTGCAGATGATGCCGCTGCGCTCCCAGACCGGAACCCCTCTCCACTTCCATTCCTCGACAACGTCAGGCTCGGCCTGCCTGATCAGCGCCCGGACCCGCGCAAGCGTCTCGCCGCGCCAATCCTTGAGCTCCTCGATCCTCGCATCGATCAGTTGCGAGGGCGAAGTTTCTTCGGCCCCTTGCTGGGAATTGCTCTTCTTCATGCTTCCGGTCACATTCTTCATGGTTGTCTCTCTTCATCGGCCCTGATGTCGATGGCATCGCTGCGGTTACATCCACTCTCCGAGCAATCGGCTGGCCTGCTCCACCCAGGCGGTGAACTGGGCTTCATCGATGTCGTCATCCTCGCGGATGTCAAGGTAGCGCACATCTTTCTGCCTCGAAGCGCCCGGGGGCGGCGGATCGAGCAGGGCGCCGCGGAAGAAGGCCACCTTGACGTATTTTGTGAAGCAATGGCTGCCGAGGAACCAGCCCTGTCCTTCGATGCCATAGAAGGGAGAGTTCCATTTGACTGCTTTGGAAACGCCAGGCACCGTGTCAGTGATTATCACATCGAGGCGACGCCCGATCTCGCTTTTCCAGCCCGGCATCGCCGCGATATAGGCTTGCACGGGCGCGTCGCCATGGCCTTTGACGATCTGCGGGTTGCCGCCCGACAGCAGCTTCGGCGTGGCGGCCGGTTCGGCAGCCGTCTCGGCTGTCATCTTGGCCGCCGTCTTCAATTTACTCTCGGCCATCGCGTTGACTCCGTTTTCCTGCGGCCTACCCAGACGGTCGATTTCTCCTGCGGCGCGGCGATGATATTGACGATAGCGGCCGCCGTAAAGGTGACGGAAGGCCCACGCCGAACTTGCCGAAACCAGTTGCTAACCGGAATATGAGCTTCGGCGACGCACGATCCGTCCATTGACGATCTCACTCCGACCGCGCTAGAACCTGCTCCAGATTTGCAAAGAACTGCGTCCACCCGCTCCTGGCGCCCCCGTACGCCTGCCGCTGATCCGGCCGGAAGCCGGACTGCTCCATCCGCAAATGCGTGCCGGTGCCGGTTGGGGTGAGAGTCCAGGTGACCACGCTTTCCAGCCCATGGCCCTCCCAGCTATAAGACAGGGTCTTATTCGGCTCGACTTCCAGGACCTTGCAGTCGACAGAGCCCCAATCCGCGCTGAATCTGAAACGATGATCGATGGCGGGCTTGAAATCGCTCTTCATCAGCCACTCCTGGAGCAGGTGCGGCTGGGTGAGCGCCCGCCAGATCTTTTCCGAGGGAAAGGGCATCTCCCGCTCGATGACGACGGAGCGCGTTTCTGTCGATGTGTCGGTCATTGATCCATCCTTTTCAGCAAATCTTCGAGATCGTTAAAGCGGCTTTGCCAGAAGCCGGCCATCTCGCTCGTCCAGTCGACCAGCGGGGCCAGCGCGCCAAGCTGCGCACTGTAATGCGTCTGCCGTCCTTCATGCCGGTCGCGCACCAATCCGGCCCGCTTCAGGATCCCGAGATGTTTCGAAACAACCGGCTGCGACACGCTGGCGCGGGCCGTCAGAGCTCCGACCGTCTTCTCCCCTTCGCGGCACAGCCGCTCGAACAGAGCCCGCCGCGTCGGATCGGCCAGCGTCCTAAAAAGTACATCGCGAGCATCGGGCATCGGTGATTCATACCTCTGGAGCTATGAATTGACGTATAGCTGCCGAGGCATACGTGAGTCAACCCGAAAGCATGGTGCGCGGTTACGACAAAGCGGAGTGGAAGAGAGTCAGAGGCTTGCCGCGTATAGCGGAAGGAGATCTCATATACCTTCACGGCTATACATAGAGACTTTTCGCATAGATCGCGCACCCGTCGTTGCGAAAGGCATATTTGCTGTCACGACCTCTCCGGACGCTCGGCATCCAGCCGCTCGCGAATGAAGACAGGGCCACCGGCAAGACGCGCCGCCAGCGGGCTCGCGGGATCGACCAGACGCCAATAGGGCGTCACCGTCGAAACCGGTTCACCCTTCGCCAACGCGCCGAAGGACAGTTCTGCGATGGCCCGCAAATGCCGCTGCACGGTCACCGGGCAGCGTGCATCCTCCCCGTATTGAGCGGAGAGGCGGCGGCGGAGAGCACCGAGATCGGTGCGAACACCTTGTGGTACTGATCGGATCAGCTGCGCGACCATCTGCTGCGACGGAATGAGCATCGCTTGCATGCCGCTACGGCCCTTGCGCCGCGGCTTGATCGTCGGAGACTCGTTCATATCATGGTCCGAAGCATTTTGCCTTCCACGCAATCTAGGGTTGGAGCGAACGATGGCCAGCCTCGTCAGGTCAATCGACGGGAAGTCGCCTCTGACGGCTTTTCTGCTCCCGCCGTTTCGGTTAATCCTCGGAGCCTCGCACTTGGAACAAGGATAGGACATATGGCTAAAGTCGCATTCATCGGTCTCGGCGTCATGGGTTTTCCCATGGCCGGTCATCTGGAGACGAAGGGCGGCCACGATGTCACCGTCTACAATCGGACGGCCGAAAAAGCCGCCGACTGGACCGCGAAATTTTCCGGCAAGTCCGCCCCTACCCCGGCCGAAGCCGCCGCCGGGGCCGATTTCGTCTTCGTCTGCGTCGGCAATGACGAAGATCTCCGCTCGGTGACATCGGGAGAAAACGGGGCCCTGCACGGCATGAGGCCGGGTTCGGTGCTGATCGACAACACCACCGCCAGCGCCGAGGTCGCCCGCGAACTTTATGCCGCGGCCAAGGCGAAAGGCGTCGACTTCATCGACGCTCCGGTCTCCGGTGGCCAAGCCGGCGCCGAAAACGGTGTCCTGACCGTCATGTGTGGCGGCGACGAAGCCGTCTATGAGCGCGCCAGGACCGTCATCGAAGCTTATGCCAGGATGGTCGGGCTGATGGGGCCGGCAGGTTCCGGCCAGTTGACCAAGATGGTCAACCAGATCTGCATCGCCGGCCTCGTCCAGGGACTCGCCGAAGGGCTGCATTTCGGCAAGCGCGCCGGCCTCGATATCGAAAAGGTGGTCGAGGTGATCTCGAAGGGTGCGGCAGGCTCCTGGCAGATGGAAAACCGACACAAGACCATGAATGCCGGCAAGTATGATTTCGGTTTCGCAGTCGACTGGATGCGCAAGGATCTGGACATCGTGCTCGCCGAAGCCCGCCGCAACGGCGCCAAATTGCCGGTCACGGCCGTCGTCGATCAGTTCTATGGTGACGTGCAGGCGATGGGCGGCAATCGCTGGGACACATCCTCGCTGCTTGCCCGCCTCGAGAAATGATCAGCCCCTCCTCCGATCCCGCTGAACTGATCGCACATCTCGAAACGCTGCGCTCGGAGGAAAATGTTGCCGGGATGGCGCGCTTCGGTATCGTCACCGGACGCGCTCTCGGCATTTCCAATCCGGATATCAGGGCGGTCGCCAGAGCGGCGAAGAGGGATCACCTTAGGGCAATGCAGCTCTGGCAAAGCGATATCCGCGAAGCCCGCCTGCTAGCCCTCTTCACGGCTGATCCGAAACGGCTGACAGCGCAAGAGGCCAGACGCTGGGCCAATGATTTCAACTCCTGGGAGATCGTCGACTGCGCCGCCGATCTCTTCGTCGAGGCCCGGCTGGACGAGCTCATACCGGAATTCGCCAACGACGAGCGTCAGTTCGTTCGCCGCGCCGCCTTCGCCATGATCGCCGGCGCCGCCGTCCATCGGAAGAAGGAGCCCGACACCACCATCCTCGCCTGGCTGCCGCTGATCGAGGCGCATTCCTGCGACTCACGCAACTTCGTTCGGAAGGCCGTCAATTGGGCACTGCGCAACATCGGCAAACGCAATCGCGACTGCCATGGCCCGGCGCTGCGGCTGGCGAAGCTTCTGGCCGAAAGTTCGGATAAAACCGCCCGCTGGATCGGCAAGGATGCGGTCAGAGAGTTGAGTGGCGAAAAGCTGTTGGCACGGCTGAAATAACGCGAGCCTCATCGAAAGCGTCGCAAGCCAATCTGAAAGATTGCGGTACGCTTTAGGGCGAGGCTTTCGCCCCACCGTCAATGATGCCTGGATTCTTCGACTAGAAAGTCGATCAGCACTCTTACCACCGGGGTCGCACCCCTCGCCGTCGCGAAGACGATATAAAACCGGCTCTCCTCCGATTGCCGGTCCGGCAGCACCCGACCAGCCTGCCGGCTTGCAGATCCGCCTCGCAGGCGCTTTCGAACAGCAGCCCGAAGCCGAGTCCGGCTCGGGCCGCATCGAGAATGCCGGTCATGCTGCGGCAAGTCAGCCGCGGCTGATGCCGGATTACCCGCTTGTCGTTATTCGAATCGATGAGTTTCCAGGTATGGAATGTGCGTCGGTATGCCGACATGTTATACGCAACATGCCAGTTCGCCTCACCTAAATGGCGTTGGCCGAGACCGTCAGAAAAAGACAGGGAGCAAAAACGCTGCAAGGACGGTCCGGCAGGGAAGACCGGATCCGTCCCCGTAGCTGATCGGAGGTCACTCGGATCAGAAACCGATTTAAACGCCCCCGGTCCGAAGACCGGGAGCATCATTAGGCAGATTAGAACGAACGCTGCAGACGGAAGTAGCCCGTCGTGGAGTCGTCGCCATCATCCGGATCGAGGTACTGAACCGAAGCCTTGGCGTAGAAGTTGTCGACGATCTGGTAATCGACCGTCAGACCGACCTTCCAGGCATCGCCGAGACCGTCGAAGTCATCCGGAACAGCCTTGCTGCCACCGAAGTAGTTGCCATAGTACTGAACAGCCGGGGTGATCTTCAGCTTGTCAGTTGCCTTGATGGCGTATTCGGCAGCGACAGCCCATTCAGCCGACGAGTAGTAGGAGTTCGGGCCGGAGGAGTATACGCCAGCGAGGCCGAGCGTGCCGGGGCCGATTTCAACAGTACCCATTGCGCGGATCGCGCCGTCTTCGTTGTCGAAGTCCCAGCCGCCGGTGACCTGGTAGCTGAAGGCACCAGCCGTGCCGCCGACGCCGAAGGCAACGCCAACGTTGTTCGGCTCTTCATCGGCCTTGAAAACGCCGTCTTCCAGTTCGTCGACGCTGAGGCCAGCGTAGAAGGTGCCGCTTTCATACTGATAACGGATGGAGTTGTGCAGCGTTACAACCGAACCGATGTCGTCGGTTTCGCCGGAGAGGCCATCGTCCCACCAGCTGTAGAAGAGACCGGCGCGGAAGCCCGCGACGTCGAGATAAGCGGAGTCGAGAATAGCTTCCTGATCGGTGGCATTGTCAGCATTGAACTGCATGACGATGACGCCGGTCAGCGGACCATACTCGGTGTCGCTCTTGGCCGTGAACTGAACCTGACCGCGAGTTACTGCATCCCAATCAGAATCGTTGTCACCACCTGGCTGGTCGCCAACGTTGACCTGGAAACGGATGTAGCCTTCGATCTTGAGGCAGGTTTCGGTACCCGGGATGTAGAAGTAGCCGGTGCCGTAAGCGTCGCAGACGCGAACATATTCAACCGGTTCCGGCTCAGCAGCAACGATAGCGTCAGCTGCAAGAACCGGCGTCGATGCAGCAAACGCTGCTGCTGATGCGAGCAAAACCATTCTGATGTTCATTTACCAATCCATTCCTTTGTCGATCGGGGCTAGCTTCCAATCGGGTAGTCGATTTGAAGCCGGCCCAGTTTGAACAGCCATCTCGGCGTGCGGATCGATCGAACCGCCAAATCGTCATCCCATACCGGGCGCTATCAAGCAATTCTCGATATAGGCGGGAGGAGTCCGATCGGGCCACTTTCCCCGAAAGCGTGATTTTTATACAACAATTTCAAGCGGTTGCAGCAGAAAAACGCACAAAATGGCCCGGCGACGGAAGCCTCCATCGCAAGCCGCAAACGCTATATTCTTTCATCGAAATCCTCACCGTCGCCCGATCTTCGTCGGACATAATGGTGAAGCTCATAATACTCTACCGCCGGCCAATGAACACAAACAAGGTGGCGGCTTAGAACATAGTGTCCTGAATTCGATAGCAATGTGTCAAAACGATGACATGTTGCCCACTGGTTGCACGCACCATAGCCGCTTAATCGTTACCAGGCTATATATTTTTTCAGGATTTCGCCGCGATTCAAGCGCTTTTCCGCTATTTTTGAGACTTTTCCGCAGTCAGAACCCTCTCCCAGCCCTGCTGGCGGCCTCATTGCGGACATTCTCAGGAATAATGAGAATGCCGCTCGAAGCCCACTTCTTGAGGATGATACCCCTTGCGGTAGCAGACCATGCCTCGATATTTCGACTATTAACCGCAGTTTGCAGGGGGTCGCAGAGCGCACCCTCGGACTCAGTCTTCGTTGGACTTGGCGTTCTCGAGAATCATGTAGTCCAGCGGCAGCTGCGTCGAATACTTGATCTGCTCCATCGCAAAGGCGGAGGAGACGTCGCGAATCTCGATCTTTGCGATCATTCGCTTATAAAATGCGTCATAGGCGGCGATATCGGGGACGACGACTCGTAGGAGATAATCGACATCACCGCTCATCCGGTAGAATTCGACCACTTCGGGGAATTCGGCGACCACCTCGGAAAAGCGGCGCAACCACTCGATCGAATGGGTAGCCGTGCGAATCGACACGAAAACGGTGACTTTGGTGTTGACCTTCTCGGGATCAAGGATGGCAACCCGGCGCTTGATGACGCCGTCTTCTTCCATTTTCTGGATGCGGCGCCAGCATGGCGTCGTCGACAGCCCCACTTTCTTGGCGAGGTCGGCAACGGCAAGGGTCGAATCTTCTTGCAGCAGACGCAGTATTTTTCGGTCGAGGCGGTCCATGCGCACGTCAGTCCTTTCGAATTATTTTCTTTGTATAACTTGATTCCGCGCGACGAAAAGAATTTTGTTTCAAGAAAGCAGCATTTTCGTCCGCGCCCGCAAGACCGGAAGCAATTCTTCCTCGAACCAGGAATTGCGTTTCAGCCAGCCGCTGTTGCGCCAACTTGGGTGCGGCAGCGGCAGCACCGCCGGCGATCGCCCGGACATGAGGCTGTCGCGCCAGCCCCGCACCGTCTCGGTCATACCACCCCGCCCTCCGCCGGCCATATGCCAGGCCTGTGCATATTGACCGATGACCAGCACCAGTTCGATCTGCGGCATCGCCGAGAGTACTCTTTGCCGCCAGAACAGCGCACATTCTCGACGCGGCGGCAGATCCGCGCCTTCGTCGTCGTAGCCAGGAAAGCAGAACCCCATCGGCACGATGGCGAATCGGTCGCGGTCGTAAAAGCTTGCCCTGTCGACGCCGAGCCAGGATCGCAGCCGATCACCCGAGGCATCGTCGAATGGCAGGCCGCTCTCATGCACGCGAAGTCCGGGCGCTTGACCAGCGATGAGGATACGTGCGTTCGAAGAGATCACGGCCACCGGCCGCGGCTCGTGCGGCAACCGGTGCGCGGGCCCCTTTGCCGGCGCGTCGCGACAGATGCGGCAGGCGGCGATTTCACGCCGCAAGGTTTCCAGCTTGGTTTCGTCGGTCATCGCTTTACTCCCACCCGATGATCCGCCCGATGAAGCGCAGCGCCTGGTCGAAACCGGAATTCTGGCGAGCATGGTCGCGCACATCGCGCGGCCGCTCGAAACGACCAGCCCACATCCCCGCTTTCGCATCCCTCGCTTCGGCCTCCTCCTTGCCGTAGCCGCCATAGGAGATGGCCATACCCCGCCGCACCATGGCGGCGTTTATGTCTCCGCCTGCCCCATTGCGGCAGACGACGAGCAACCTGTCATAGCGGTCGCGCTGGCTGCCCTGGCAAAGCGTTCCCGATGCCAGCACCATCTCCTGCAGCGCCTGGCGCGCGGCGCGCCCGCAAGCCCAGACCGTTCCCGCCCGCTCGCAGCTCTGATTGAGCTCCGGTGCATCGATGCCTTCGAGGCGGAAGCGCTCCCGCCCCAAAGACAAACTGTCGCCATCGGCGGCAAGAAAGGCGCCCGCATGCTTGATGGCTGCAGTATCGTTGACCTTGGCGGCGATCAGCGCCAGGAGCGCCAGCAGGGCAAAAGCGGTGACGCCGTCACGAATCAGGCGCAGGCCCCGTGTCACGCTTTCGCCTCCTTAAAAAACAAATCCTTGGCAAAGATGGCAAACATCTTCTTAAGAATTGCCGGTTAAGCTCTTATCCACCCTGGGATGAAGTTTCAACGTGCACATGAGTACCGGCGCAAGCACATCGACCGACAAGATTATCGTCGACAGGTCGCGCAGCCACCGCAACAAGGCCGTCTCCAAGGCCGTGCGGCAGACGCGCGAACGTCTTCAGTCCGGCCACGCGTCCAATTCCTCCTTCGACCGTGACATACTCAAGATGTACATAGCATCGATGCTGCAGGGCGCGACGATCATGCCGCTCTTTGTCGTCATCATCACCGCCCTCGGCGTCTACTTCACCCAAGATACGCGCTTGCTCTTCTGGGCGCTGCTGACGCTCACCTGCCAAACCGGCAATATTCTGCTCGTGCGGCGCGCGCGCCACCAGGAAATCACCTCCGAGAGCGCCCGCAAATGGCGCCGTCTGCTGCTGCTCGGCCAATTCCTGGTTGGCTGCTGCTGGGCCGTCTTCGCACTGCAGGGCTGCGACACCTGCGAGCCGTCGAGCTTCATTCTATATAAGGGCGCAACATTGCTGATCGCGCTCTCCGTCACGGCGATGTCGAATTTCATGCTGACGCCTGCCGTGCTGGTCGCCTTCGCACCGGCGGTCCTGGCGCTTGGCGCCAAGAGCGGCCTGTCGCGCGATCTCCTCGAAATCAGCCTGACCGGGCTGTTCACGACCACCTTGGTCTTCTTCAACTATATCAGCGACCGGCTGTTCAAATCGAACCTCAGGATCCTCTCCTATCAGTCGGAAAAAGACGACCTGATCGCCGAGCTGGAAGTGGCGAAATCGATGTCTGACGAGGCGCGTCGCCGCGCCGAAGAGGCGAACCTCGCCAAGTCCCGTTTCCTTGCCTCCATGTCGCATGAGCTCAGGACGCCGCTCAACGCCATCCTCGGCTTCTCCGAAGTGATGTCGGCCGAAGTCATGGGACCGCTCGCCAATCCGACCTACAAGGAATATGCCGGCGATATACATCGCTCGGGTCAGCATCTGCTCGATCTCATCAACGAAATCCTCGACCTGTCGCGCATCGAGGCCGGCAAATACGAGCTGAGCGAAGAGGCGATCTCTCTTCTTGATATCACCGAGGATTGCATCGGCATGGTCCAGCTGCGCGCCAGGGCCAAGAATATTGCCATTTCGGATCAGTTCGAGCGGCAGTTGCCGGCCATCTGGGCTGACGAGAAGTCGATGCGCCAGGTGGTGCTCAATCTCCTCTCCAATGCCGTCAAATTCACACCGCAGGGCGGCGAGATCCACGTCAAGGTCGGCTGGACGGCCGGCGGCGGCCAATACATCTCGATCAAGGACAATGGTCCTGGCATTCCCGAAGAAGAGATTCCCGTCGTCCTTTCGGCTTTCGGCCAAGGCTCGATCGCCATCAAAAGCGCCGAACAGGGCACCGGCCTCGGCCTGCCGATCGTCCAAGCGATCCTTGCCAAGCACGACGGACAGTTCCTCTTGAAATCGAAGCTGCGCGAGGGCACCGAGGTCATCGCCATCCTGCCCGCCAAGCGCGTGCTCCAGAGCCTGCCGGCTGTCGAAGAGGCTCAGGCCGTCGCCCGCAAGCGCAAGAGCTTTGCCTGATTCAACCAAAAAACAGGTGTTTGCCGAGAACGAAGCCGAGATAGAGACAGCAAGCGGCGATCATGCAGGTCACCGCAAAGGAACCGAGATCCTTGGCATGTTTGCCGACGATCGAAATCTCCGGCGAGATTCGGTCGATCACCTCTTCGACGGCGGTATTCATCGCCTCCATCGAAAAGAGCCCGAGAAACAGCAGAACGGCGACGACGATCTCGCCGGCCGTCGCGCCCACCAGCGCCAGCGCCGCGATCGAAAGGACGAAGAAACCAAGTTCCTGGCGGAAGGCCGCCTCTTTCAGCACACGCATAAAGCCCGCCCAGGAATAGCTGGCGGCGGCGATGAAATGCCGAAATCCGGTCTCTTTCGTCACCGCAGGCTTCGTCACGACGCCCTCTCCTCTTCCCGTTGCGCCACGGACCCGGGAAAGGTTTCGCCATCTCCCCTTTGGTGAGCCAATAGGCAAATAGCGAATCCGCCTGAGCGGCGCAAGCGAACCGGAGCCCGCATCGCCGATGCCGGCCGCGGCCTCAATGTTTGCCGCTTACACCCGCCTGCGCAAAGGTTGCCATGCCGGAATGGCAGGCGGCAGCCGCCTTGACGATGCCGGCGGCCAGCGCCGCCCCGGTGCCTTCGCCGAGCCGCATGCCGAGCGCCAGAAGCGGCGTCTTGCCAAGCATCTCGATCGACCGCAGATGCCCCGGTTCGGCAGAGACATGGCCGATCAGGCAATGATCGAGGGCGGTAGGATTTGCGGCTTTCAGGATCGCAGCCGCGGCGGTCGCGACATAACCGTCGATCAGCACCGGAATGCGCTCCATGCGGGCGGCAAGAATGGCGCCGGCCATCGCCGCAATCTCGCGCCCGCCGAGCCGCCGCATGATCTCGAGCGGATCGTCGAGATGGTCGCTATGCAGCGCCACTGCCTTTTCTACCGCCGCGATCTTGCGCTCCAGCATATCGCCTTCGGAGCCGGTGCCGGGCCCCACCCAGTCGCGCGCCGAACCGCCATAGAGGGCATAGTTGATCGCAGCCGCAATCGTCGTATTGCCGATGCCCATCTCGCCGATGCAGAGCAGATCGGTGCCGCCGGCGATCGCCTCCATGCCGAAAGCCATGGTCGCGGCGCAGTCGCGCTCGGAAAGCGCCGCTTCCTCGGTGATATCGCCTGTGGGATAATCGAGCGCCAGATCGAAGACTTTCAGCCCGAGATCGTGGGCGACGCAAATCTGGTTGATCGCCGCACCGCCGGCTGCGAAATTCTCGACCATCTGCTGCGTTACGGCTGGCGGAAAAGGTGTGATCCCGTGTCTGGTGACGCCGTGATTGCCGGCGAAGATCGCCACCAGCGGCCGGTTGACGGCGGGTGGGCGGCCCGTCCAGGCCGCGAGCCAGAAGGCGATTTCTTCGAGCCGTCCGAGCGCACCCGGCGGCTTGGTCAGCTGCGCGTCGCGTTCGCGTGCGGCCACCAGCGCGCGGGCATCCGGCCCCGGCAGGTCGCGGAGCAGGGTACGGAAATCGTCGAACGGCAGGCCTGAAACGCTCATCTGTGCGGTGTTCCTATGAATCGGCTATTCTTGTATTTTCCACGCAAATCAGCTTCTTTGCGGTGGCTCTCTCTTAAAGCCGGCGAACGAAGCGAACAACACCAAAAGCGCCGCCGCGACCATAAGTCGGGACCTCCGGCAGAACGAAACAGAATGAAGATCAAGGACTATGCGGTCGATACCGCCCGCGCCGTCGCCTTCCTCAGCCGCCTTCCCATGCCGCCAGCGCTGTTCAACGGCTATGACGGCAGGCTCGGCCGCCTGGTGCGCGCCTTTCCCTTTGCCGGCCTTCTCATCGGCTTTGTCCCAGCCCTCGCCCTCCTCCTTGTTCTCGGCCTACGCGCCGATCCATTGGTCGCCGCACTGATCGCACTTGCCGTCCAGGCTCTTGTCACCGGCGCGCTGCACGAAGATGGTTTGGCCGATACGGCCGACGGCATCGGCGGCGGCAAGAGCCGCGAGCAGAGCCTCATCATCATGAAGGACAGCCGGATCGGCACCTATGGCGCCATCGCACTCATTTTCTCCTTCGCGATCCGCGCAGCAGCGCTTGCCGCCATTGTCCGCCATTCCCCGCCCCTCGCAGCAGTCCTTGCCATTCCCGCCGTCGCGGCGCTGAGCCGCGGCGCGATCGCCTGGCATTGGCAGCGGCTGCCGCCGGCAAAGGCCGATGGCGTGGCCGCCTCGACCGGTCAGCCGGATGAGGCGACGATGCATTTTGCGCTCGTCGCAGCCGGTCTCCTCGCAGCACTTCTGCTCTGGCCGGCCTTCGGCCTGTGGCCGCTCGTCGCCAGCCTCCTCGCCGCTGGCGGCGCAGGATTTGCCTGCACCGCCTTCATCCGCCGCCGGCTTGCCGGCCACACCGGCGACACGCTGGGGGCGACACAGCAGATTTGCGAAATCGCCACTTTATGCGCCCTTGCCACTGCTCTTTGAAATTCCGATATATCCTCCATGCAAACACCCTGCATTCACGTCTGCTCCATGGTTTCAGCCACCGGTTTCTGCGCCGGATGCGGCCGCACTCTTGAGGAAATCGGTGGCTGGATGAACTATACCGAGGCCGAGCGCGGCGGGATCATGGCGCTGCTGCCGGCGAGGCTCGCAGCCGCTGCCACGGGGAGCCACATGGAAACAAGCCTCGCCGCGCAGCCGGAGCGGCCCTGATGCTCCGTTTGACTGTCTTCCTTGTCATAATCGGCATCGGCCTTGCCGTGCTGATCCTCAACAATGACAGCAGCCGCATCTTCGGTCTGCAAAGCGACGATTTCGTCCGCGTCGTCTACCTGCTGCCGATCGCACTGATGCTGTCGGCCGGCATCTGGGGAAGCCGGCGCGGCGTCGGTGAAGCCATGCGCCAGATGATGATCTGGCTGGTGATCATCCTGGCGCTCGTCACCGTCTATCTCTATCGCCAGGAAGCGCTCGGCGTCGGAAACCGCGTGCTCGCCGGCCTCGTTCCCGGCCGCGCCGTCGTCGTCACGACGAGCGAGGGTGGCGAGGAAATCATCCTGCACAAGCTGTTGAACGGCCATTTCGAAGCCGACGTCAATGTCAATGGCCGACCGGTCGAGATGCTCGTGGACACCGGCTCCAGTATGGTCGCGCTCTCGCACGAGGATGCCGAACGCATCGGCATCGATCTCACAGGCCTCACCTACTCGATGACGGTCATGACCGCCAACGGCCGCAGCCGCGCAGCCCCAATCACGCTCGATCAGGTGGCTATCGGTCCGATCGTCCGCGACAACGTCGCAGCCAGCGTCGCCGAAGACGGCCGGCTCGACCAGAGCCTGCTCGGCATGAGCTTCCTGGAAACGCTGGGCTCCATGCAGATGCAGACCGACGAACTGCGCCTGCGGGATTGAACCCTGGCGTCGCAGCGCCCATCATTCTGCCGCCCTCCGATAGCGAACTTCACCCGCCCCGTCGGGTTTCGGCAGGCTCTCCATGCGGAGCACCCCGAGTAGTTCGCCCGTCGACGAACGCCGCCGAAAGCGCGGCCAAGAGGGCGAGCGATGCCGAGGTCAGCAACATCGCGAACAGTGTCGGAATCGCGCCGGCCTCCCGGAGAAATAGTCCGGCGATCGAAGCGATCAGCGCTCCGCCGGCGATCGACATGGCAGCGGCAAGGCCGGCGGCGGTGCCGGCGAGATTGGCGCGAACAGACATGACCCCCAGATTGGCGGCAGGAAACGTCAAGCCGTTGCCAATGCCGATGAACATGCAGGGTCCGAAAAACGCCAGGATATGCGTGACACCTGACATCGACAGGGTCAGCCCAAGCAGCAGACCCATGCAGGTTGACACGCGCGCAATGACGAGCGTGATGCTGAGCGATCTCCGAGTCGATCGGGCAGCCAGATAACTGCCCAGAATGAACCCTGTGGGAACCATCGCCATGAACAAACCCAGTTTCACGCTCGATCCGCCAAGCAGTGAACCGGCGGCCAAAGATGCGCCTCCGAGAAAGATATAAAGAGTGCCGGTGGAGCAGGCCATGCACAGCGTATACGCCCAGAACCCCGACGAACTCAGGAGCTGACGATAGGAGGAAAGGTAATTGCCTCTCGGTCTCGACGCATGCCCGGCCGTTTCCTTCAGCTCGCGCATGGAAATCGCAAGGATGGCTAGGCCAAGCAGAGCGAGAGCAACGAAGATCGCCCGCCATCCAAACGCTTCGTCCAGGATGCCGCCGAAACTCGGACCGAGCATCGGAGCGATTGCCCAACCCCTGGCGGCGTACCCGATCCTGTTGGCAGCCTGGCCTTGCCCGCGGTCTCCTTGATGACGACAAGAGCGACGCAGAAACAGGCGGCGATCGACGCCTGCATCACGCGAAACAACAGGAAAATGCCGATGTTGGGAGCGAGAGCGTAGCCGATCGACGCCACGATGAAAATCGAAACGGCGAGAGCAAGAAGAAACTCCTAGTCCGGTGGCACCCCGCATGTTCGATCGGCCATCGCTTCGGGCGATGGCTTTGACCTATGGGTGCGACAGAGTTTCGCGATGAATTCACTCTGGCCGATCATCGTCGGCGGCGTCCTGCCCGCCATTTTCTGGGGCATCACCGCTATCTTCCAGAAACAGAGCGCCACCGCCACCGGCTCCGCCGTCTATCTGATCGCCTTCGGCACCGCCTGTGCTTTCACCGGCCTGATCGCGGCGCTGGTCTGGCGTCCCGCTCCCTGGAGCATCGAGGGCCTTGGTTTTGCCGCGACCGCAGGTGCCTGCTTCGCCCTCGGTACCGGCCTGATCAGCTTTGCGCTCTTCGCTTACGGCGTTCCCGTCTCGAGACTCGCGCCGATCTGGAGCTGTAACGTGCTGGTGACGCTGGCAATCGGCGCCCTTTGCCTCGGCGAAGCCTCGGAGATCAACACAGTCAAGCTCGCCGCGGGTACCCTCCTCATTCTCTTAGGCGCTCTCCTCGTCAGCAGCGCCTGAGGGGAATGCGCAAGACAAGACAATCAATAGGAGACAAGGACTTCGCCGATTATAGGTCGCTGCCTTACAACCAGCGGAACCGCAATACCGAATCGAGGCCTCGCCTAAAAAGGATATCGGCCGCAGCTCGCCGGCTGGAAAATCGATATGCGATCGCGAACCCTTGAAGGAACAGGAATCAGACTAGCAATAAATGTGCATTTCACCCCTTTAAGCCCGATTACACCGTAATCGCGAGACGGACGGCGGCATCGGCATGGTCGACAAGGTCGCAAGCAAAATCCGGGACGCATGATACCTCAGCAGAGATCGGCTCTTTTTGCCCCATGACCACGGCATAAGTAAATTTGACGGGCGCTGCGGGCTCGTGCGACCGGCTCGTGTTAATGTTGCGGCGCTTCCTAGCCAAACGCGGCCTTATTGCCGCCCGGTCCTCCTTGTTGATATTCTGCGCCTGCCCAATGCCGGAACCTGCCATGACCCCACGACATCTGAAGACGTTCCTTGCGGTCATCCGCCACGGAAACCTCACGCGCGCTGCTGCCGAAGTCAACCTCGCCCAATCGAGCCTCAGCGACCAGATCCAGGCGCTGGAAGAGGAATTGGGAGCCGAGCTCTTTGTCCGATCCCGGCAAGGCGTCGTCCCCACGCCGGCAGGAGCAGCTTTGAAGGCTTATGCGGAAGAGATCTTGGCGCTGAACGGCGAGGCAAAGGACGCCGTCCGCTCGGCTGCCGGCAATGCCGAACAATCTGTCATATTGGGCACTCTCGAAACCATCGCCGCTGAAAGGCTGGCGCCCTGGCTCTGCCTCTTCCGTCGGCAGAACCCCGGCCTCGCTCTCAAACTCAAGGTCGGCGGCAGTGGCGAATTGCATGCGCAATTGCAGCAGGGCTCGATCGACGTCGCCTTCACCTTCGATCGCGGCTATGAGGACGTGCGCTTCGCGACGCGCCGTCTCTGCAGCGAACCACTGGTGTTGATCGCAGGCCGCAACGCGCAGCCATCCTCATTCGATAGCCTGGTGGCGCTGAGCGCTGCCCACTTCATTGCGACCGAAGCCGGCTGCGTCTATCGCCATCTGTTCGATACTGCCTTTGCGGAGGCGGGCGTGACGCTGCCGCCCATCGCGACGGAAACGGACAGTATTGCGACGATCATTCGCCTCGTTGCCTCCGGCACCGGCTATGGGCTTGTCCCGCGCCTCGCCATCGGCCTGTCTCCGGCGCGTAACGATATCGTCGAATTGTCGTGGCCGGGCAAACCGCCAGTCGCTTCGCTGGTGATGACGTGGCGGCGCCGGCGCGTTCAGCCGCCGGCGCTCGCCCTCATCCTGCAGTCAGCAAGCGAAAATCTCTCGCCGGTCAAACCAGCCGATGTCCACCCTCGACATGCAGGATCGTGCCTGTGGTGAAGCCGTTGCCGATGAGAAAACGGATTGCGTCCGCAATATCCTCCGGCTGCCCGACCCGACCTGCCGGCAGACGCTCCGCCATCGCGTCCAGTGTCGCTTGTTTGGCATCGCCGGCGACAAAGCTCCAGATCGGCGTATCGACCCATCCGGGCGATACGGCATTGATGCGGATCGGAGCCAATTCGACGGCAAGTGCTCTCACCAGGCCTTCGAGCGCCGCGTTGACGGCTGCGACCACCGATCCGCGCGCCCCCGGTCGATAGGCGGCGACCCCTGATGTATAGGTGATGGATCCCGCCGGCGGCAGATGGCCGGCGCCATATTTGGCCAGCAGCAGCGGCCCGTAGAACTTGCTTTCGACCACCCGCTGCGCCGCCGCAAGCTCCATAGACGGCAGGAGCTGATAGGCGCCTTCGATATCGGCCGCCGTGCTGACGATATGATCCAGCGGTTCGCCGTCCTGAAATAGCGCTGCGACCTCCGCCTCCCGGGCTATGTCGACGGCACGTGTCGCGAGTTTCGGATGGTTGCCGAGGCGGCGGTGGGCCGCCGCGAGCCTCTCCCGGCTGCGCCCCGCGATCGTCACCGACGCTCCCTCGGCAAGCAGGCGCATGGCGAGCGCCAGTCCCATGCCGGAGCTGCCGCCGACGATCAACACCTTCGCACCTTCAATCCTGATAGCAGTCATCTCGCATCTCCATTGGAATGAGAGAGCAAATGCCCCGGACCATAGCGGAAGAAAAACGGAAGAAATCGATAGCGTCATCGGAATTTCCGATGACGCGCGGTCAGCGTCAGTTGCGCAGCCGGTAACCGGTCTTGAAGATCCAGCCGAGCGTGCCGAGACAGATCGCCAAGAACACCGTGATCATCGCCAGGCTAGTCGCCGGATTGACATCGGCGATCCCGTAGAAGCTCCAGCGGAATCCGCTGACGAGATAGAGAACCGGATTGAAGTGGCTGACTGCCTGCCAGAAGGGCGGCAGCATGTTGATCGAGTAGAAGCTGCCGCCGAGGAAGGTCAGGGGCGGCACCACCAGCATGGGAATAAGATTAAGCTGCTCGAAATTGCCGGCCCAGATGCCGATCATGAAGCCGAACAGGCTGAAGGTAACGGCCGTCAGCAGGAAGAATAGGATCATCATCAAGGGATGCTCGATCCTGACGTCGACAAAAAGATTGGCGGTCAGCAGGATAATGAAACCGATGATCATCCCCTTGGTCGCCGCCGCCCCGACATAACCGAGCAGGATTTCCGTCATCGCCACCGGCGCCGACAGCACCTCGTAGATGGTGCCGGTGAATTTCGGAAAATAGATGCCGAAGGATCCGTTGCTGATGCACTGGCCGAGCAGCGTCAGCATGATCAGGCCGGGTGTGATGAAGGCGCCGTAGGATACACCCTCCACTTCCTGGATGCGCGAGCCGATCGCCGCGCCGAAGACGATGAAATAGAGCGAGGTCGAAATCACCGGCGAGATGACGCTCTGCAGCAGGGTCCGGCGCGTGCGCGCCATCTCGAAGAAATAGATCGATTTGATTGCCTCGACGTTCATTTTGCCGCTCCCACCAGGGCCACGAAGATGTCTTCGAGCGAACTTTGCCGCGTCGAGAGATCCTTGAAATGGATATTGTTCTCGCCCAGCCGGGTGAGCAGGGTCGCGATGCTCTCCTGCTCATTGTCGGCGTCGAAATCATAGGTCAGCCGGCAGCCATCGGCTTCCAGCGTCAATCCGTTGCCGGCAAAACAGTCCGGCAGCCGCTCGAGCGGTTCGATGAGATCGAGGATGAGTTGCTTGCGGCCAAGCTTGGCCATCAGCGCCACCTTGTCCTCGACGAGCAGCAATTGCCCGCCATTGATGACCCCGACCCGGTCGGCGATCTCCTCCGCCTCTTCGATGTAATGTGTTGTCAGGATGATGGTAACACCAGAAGCCCGCAGCTGCTCGACGACATTCCACATGTCCTTGCGCAGCGTCACGTCGACGCCGGCGGTCGGCTCGTCGAGGAAAAGGATCTCCGGCTCATGGGAGAGCGCCTTGGCAATCAGCACGCGACGTTTCATGCCGCCGGAGAGCTGGCGCAGCATATTGTCCTTCTTGTCCCAGAGCGAGAGCGCCCGCAGCACCTTCTCGATATGGGCAGGGTTGGCCTTCTTGCCGTGCAGCCCACGGGAAAAGCTTACCGTATTGAACACTGTCTCGAACTGATCGGTGGTCAGTTCCTGCGGCACAAGCCCGATCATCGAACGCGTGGCTCGGAAATCCTTGACGACGTCGTGACCGGCGACCAGCACCTGGCCGCCGCTCGGGTTGGCAATGCCGCAGATGATCGAAATCAGCGTCGTCTTGCCGGCGCCGTTCGGTCCGAGCAGCGCCAGAATCTCGCCTTTCTCCACGTCGAGGTTGATGCCCTTCAGGGCCTCGAACCCATTGGCATAGGTCTTGGTCAGGTTCTGAACGGAAATAATGGGGGCCATGCGGTACTCTTGAGGATTCCTGAAGTATTTCGGCCCGCTATATAGTCCCTCTGTGACGGTTTGACATCCTTCGGGAACGTGAACACTGCATTCACGCAGCACCAACACCCTCGCTGCCGACGACGGCGTCACCCACTGGCGACATGACCGAGATGCCGGCTTTTAGGCTATCATGGCAACGCCAAGCTGGTGAAAAGAACTGGAACGGTGGGATTGGAATGTCATCATCCGGTGATCTTCCTACCCGATAAGCGAGCCGAGGCAAGCACCGGCATCCGCCCCGCCGCCCATCCCTTTGCGGAGCCGTCCTTCGGCGTTCTCGTTGCGCCATTTTCGCTGCCTCGGCATGTAGTGAAAGTTATTATTCAATCACAAAGTGCTTGGAACCGGCCAGTATCCCCTGTCCAGCCGCGTTCGTCTCAGCCGGCCTCGCGCCGGCTTTCTTTTTTCGGGGACTAACGCAGTGACCGCCTTCGTCCTTCGAGGCTCCTGCGGGCGCCTATGGATGAGGTCGGAGAGAGGCGGCGTACCGATCAATTCGCCAAACGCAAGGCACGCCGATCAGCCCTCATCCTGAGGCGCGCAGGCCAAAGGCCGGAGCCTCGAAGGACGAGAGCGGGAAGCTCGCTCACAACTCGTCGTAATTGAACCAATCAAAATCGGCGATCTTCCCACGTCCCGACGTATCGAAGGCGAACACGCCCGTGAAGGCGCCGGTGAAGGAGCCGTGTTCGCCCCGCCCGCCTTCGTCCGAAATCACCCCCGCGTCGAGAACTGGGCCGATCGGCTGCCAGGCGCCGTTGCCTTCCGTTTGCCAGAAGAATTGCAGATCATTCTCGCGGATTTCCATGGCGAGCTGGACGCGGCCTTCGGAGGGAATGGCGACACCGCTTTCGGCAGGAAAGCTGAGGCGTCCGTTCGGATAATCCCCGTTGCAGGACAGGATGGTGACGCAACGGCCGAGCGTCTCGTGAAGCGTCACCGCGAGCGCGTGGAACTTGTGGCGGTTGTAATAATGCGTCAGTCCGGCCACCTGCTGATAGGTATCAGGTGAGAATTCAAGCACCGTCTCGGCGCGGAAGCTGTGGTGCTCCTGCCGGCGGGCTACCAGCGATTGCTCGAACCAGGAACCGATGCTTTCACGTCCGATCAAGCGGAGATGGCCGGGACGGTCCGTCAGGTTGAAGATACGCGTTGGCTCGGGCGTGCGAAGCCACTGGAAATCTGCAGGAAGCTTACCTCCGTCGAAACTGTATTCGGTGCGCATCGGCATTTCTACCGGCACCGCGCCGAACAGGCCCGGCACATCGACGTCGGGTACCGTGGTGCCGTTTTCCAGATAGAGCCAATCGTCGTCGCGCCAGACGCATTTCTGCAGGCTCGTCTCGCGCCCCAGCGTGCAGCGCCGTTTCGGCGGCAGCGGCCGGCCGCAGAGATGCGTGTGATAGGCCTCACCGTCAGGCGTCTCGACATATTGTCCATGCCCCGCCCGCTGCAGCACCGCGCCTGGATGATCCTTGGAGGTGATGAGATGCATGTTCGGGTGCATCTCATAGGCTCCGTCGATGCGGCGCGAGCGCGCCATGGTGACGGCGTGGTCGTAACCGGTGCCGCCTTCGGCAGTCGTCAGATAGTACCAGCCGTTCTTCTTGAAGAGATGCGGACCCTCGACCAGCCCCAGCGGGCTGCCGGCGAAGATATTGCGGATCGGGCCTTTCAGCGCCTTCGTCACCGGGTCCCACTCCTGCAGCAGGATGCCGTCGAAGGCCGGCGATTTCGGCGAGCCGCCGAAACTCTCAGTACGGTGGTTCCACTGCATGTTGACGAACCACTTGCGGCCGTCATCGTCGTGAAAGAGCGATGGATCGAAGCCGGAGGAGTTGACATAGACGGGGTCGGACCATTCGGCCTCGATGGATGGCGAGGTGACGATGTAATTATGCGCATCCTTGAAATTGCCGTCGAAGCGTTTGACGTCGGTATAAACGAGCCAGAATTGCCCGTCGGCATAGGAAAGGCACGGCGCCCAGATGCCGCAACTGTCAGGGTTCCCCCGCATGTCGAGCTGCGAGGCGCGCTCCAGCGGCCGGCGCACCAGCGTCCAGTTCACCAAGTCCCGCGAATGGTGGATCTGCACGCCGGGATACCATTCGAAGGTGGAGGTCGCGATGTAAAAATCGTCGCCGACGCGGCAGATCGACGGATCGGGATTGAACCCCGGCAGGATGGGATTGCGGATCATGATGAGGCCTCCTCCTAGACTATTGTTGGGGTACGTACGTCAGATACGAGCGGATACGTCACCAGTTCCTCCACTCTCATGTGCTCGTCACAGAGATCCAGCCAGCCCAAGTCCTTGGGCTGAAGGAGCCTTTTTCGCCGCGCAGACGCGCGGCGGCTGGTTTCCTGTGACATCCCTTGGGCGAAGCCCTGAGGGCACAGGAATGAGGGAGCAACAAAATGTGCTCCCTGCCTTCATTCCCGCTCCGCCGACTTCGCCCAGAGATTGATATCCGCCTCACGGGCATACACATCGATCTCCGAAAGCTCTTCCAGGCTGAATTCGAGATTATCCAGCGCCTTGACGCAATCGACGATCTGCGACGAGCGGCTGGCACCGATCAGCGCCGAGGTCACGCGTCCGCCGCGCAGCACCCAGGCGATCGCCATCTGCGCCAGCGTCTGACCGCGCCTCTCGGCGATCTCGTTGAGCTTCCTGATATTGTCGATGATCGAGGGACGGATGAACTCGCGCTTCAGGAAATGGTTCTGGGAGGCGCGGCTATCAGCCGGAATGCCGCCGAGATATTTCGTGGTCAGCATGCCCTGTGCGAGTGGCGAGAACACGATAGAACCCATGCCGACCTCATCGAGCGTATCGAGCAGCCTGTCGTCCTCGACCCAGCGATTGAGCATCGAATAGCTCGGCTGGTGGATCAGGCACGGCGTGCCGAGGTCCTTGAGGATTGCGGCCGCCTCGCGGGTGCGCTGCGAATTGTACGAGGAGATGCCGACATAGAGCGCCCGGCCGGAGCGGACGATATGGTCGAGCGCGCCGCAGGTCTCTTCCAGCGGCGTGTCCGGATCGAAGCGGTGCGAATAGAAGATGTCGACATAGTCGAGGCCCATGCGCTTCAGGCTCTGGTCGCAGGAGGCGATCAAGTATTTGCGACTGCCCCATTCGCCGTAGGGGCCTGGCCACATGTCGTAGCCGGCTTTCGACGAGATGATCAACTCGTCGCGAAGCCCGGAAAATTCCGTCCGCAGGATCTCGCCGAAGGCCGACTCGGCGCTGCCGGGAGGCGGGCCATAATTGTTGGCGAGATCGAAATGGGTGATGCCGAGATCGAAGGCCGTGCGGCACATGTCGATCTTACGGTCATGCGACGTGTCGCCGCCGAAATTGTGCCAGAGGCCAAGGGAAACGGCCGGAAGCTTCAGGCCGGACCGGCCCGTGCGGTTATATTTCATCTTCGAATAGCGGTCTGCGGCTGGTTGCCAGCTCATGAGACTCTCCTTGCTAAAATATCTCTACAGTTGCCCAGCAGGGCCTGACCCAGGAGTCTGCCCCTAATCCGGCTGCCGCCACCGACCGGGGTCGAGCCACGGATCTCGACCCGTCCTTCGCCCCCCGTAAATGGGGCGAAGGACAGGCCGCACTCACGCGCTTAAATCTCAACCCTGCGTTTGGCACGTCCCCTCTCCCCGTTCTTTGCGGGGAGAGGGTTAGGGTGAGGGGCAATCTTCAGCACAACGATTCTAACGCTACCCTATCACTTCAACAGCGCCTGCGCCTCTTCGATGCCGAGCGCCGCCGGCTGTGTGCAGGTCGTGGTGAGGTCGATGAAACGGCCCTCCTCGCCCGACTTCAGGATCGAGGTCATGACGTCAACACCGTGCAGCGTGCGATCGAGCGAGCAGCGTGCGTCGCGGCCTTCGATCAGCGACATCGCCATGTCGGCAAGGCCAGCCGTGCGGTAGTTGGCCCGCGAGCCGCTGGGGCTTTCCTGGTTGATCTTGCCGAACGGATGCTCCCAGGCTTCGAGCGGCTTGATGTCCTTGTCGCGGCCGCTTGCCTCGACGGTGCCGCCGAAAAAATTCGGATCCGGGACGTAGAGCGAGCCGTCGGTACCGTAGAGTTCCATATTGGCATGGCGGTGCGACCACACATCCCAGCTCGCCGTCAGCGTCACAGTGGCGCCGTTGACGAATTCGAGCAGCGCCTGGATCGTCGTCGGCGTCTTGACCGGGATGATCTCGCCGTGGCGCGGCTGGCTGGTGATGGTGCGGGTTTCAGATGCCATCGACGTCATGGCGCCGACGCGCTTCACCGGGCCGATCAGATTGATCAGATTGGCGATGTAGTAGGGGCCGAGATCGAGGATCGGGCCGCCGCCCGGCAGGAAGAAGAAATCCGGGTTCGGATGCCACATCTCCATGCCGGGGCTCATCACGTAGCAGGCGCCCGAGGTCACCCGGCCGATGCCGCCGTCGTCGATGAACTTGCGGGCGAGCTGGTGCGCGCCGCCGAGGAAGGTGTCCGGTGCGCAGCCGACGGCAAGGTTTTTCGCTTTGGCGATACGGCGAAGCTCCTCGCCCTGCTCCAGCGTAAGCACCAGCGGCTTTTCCGAATAGACGTGCTTTCCGGCTTCGAGAATCGCCTTCGACACAGGAAAATGCGCATCCGGTATGGTCAGATTGACGACGACGTCGATCTCGTCATTGGCGAGCAACGCGTCGATCGTCTGTGCTTTCACGCCATATTCCTTGGCGCGGGCCTCTGCGGCCTGCACGTTGATATCGGCGCAGGCCAGCACCTTCAGCCCCTTGAAGAGCGGTGCGAGCGAGAAATAAGTGGTGGAGATGTTGCCGCATCCGATGATGCCGACGCCAAGTTCCTTGGTCATGGTCTGCCTCAGTAGGTCTTGATGGAAGCGATCGAGCGCGTGATGTTGCGGTCGATATCGTTCGGATTGTCGTGCTCGACGACAAAATGCTTGGCTTTGGTCTTCGCCTTGACGACCGGAAGCAGCTTGGCCCAGCCGATCGTGCCATGGCCGACGTCGGCCCAGCCGCCTTCATCCGTGGCTTCGCCTGCCGGCGCAATGTCCTTAACGTGCACCGCGGTGATGCGGTCCCCGAGATTCTCGACCCAGGCATAGGGGTCGGCGCCGCCGCGAACGACCCAGGCAATATCGGCTTCCCAGGTGATGGCGGGCGCGCCTTCGAAGATGCGCTCGATCGGCAGCGAACCGTCGGCGAGCTTCACGAATTCGAAATCGTGATTGTGCCAGCCAAATTCGAGGCCTGCATCCTTGTAAGGCTTGCTCATTTCCTGCAGGCGCTTGCCGAAGGCGAGCCAGCCCGCGGCATCCGTCGGGCGCTGGTCGGGCATCAGGTGCGGCGCATAGATGGAATCCATGCCGAGGATTTTGGCGATCTGCAGCGACTTCTCGACATTGCCGTCGAGGAAGTCGGGGCTGAAATGGCCGGTCGCCATGACAAGGCCGTTCTTGTCGAGATCGGCGCGCAGGCTCTTCAGGCCGGCTTCATCAAGTTCGGCATAGATGCCGCCAAAACCTTCGACTTCGCCGTAGCCAGCCTTGCCGAGCTTCTCAAAGATCGCCGACAAGGGCGGGAAATTGCGCGCGCTATAGAGCTGGTAGCTGAGTTTCGTCATCATGTTCTCCTTGGGCCTCGTGCCCATTTCTTGGAAGGATCAATCCGCCGATTGGCAGGAATGCAGGTCGTAGAAACGGAATTCCGGCAGCTTGCCGCGTTCTAGCTGTTGTGCCGGAGTGAAGGTGATGCGGCGGCTCTCGCCTGCCGCAAGATCGAAGGCGTTGTCGGAATATTTGCCATCCGTCTCGCTTTCGATCATCACGAAGAGCGCAAGTCCCCTGGCGGTGACGTTGATGTCGACCGCGCCGCTCGCCTCGACATACTCGTGAGTGACGGTCAGGCCGGACGGCTCCAACTCCAGCGCCTTATAGGTGCCGTTGACATAGTGCCCCTCGCCGCCCATGCCGTTCGACGCGGTGAAATGCCAGGCAAGCAGCGTTCCCTCGGCAATGTCCGACACATCGATCGTTGCGGCCGTCACCGCAGCATCCGGCGAGCAGACCGCCTGCACGTCTTTCAGGTGCTTCCGCTCGCCCTTCATCGTCAGGAGCGAGATCGAAAGATCGACGCGGACATCTGAAAGCGTGTCATTGACAAGCGAGAAGCGGATGGTCTTGCCGTCTTCGGCGGGAATGGCGGCGATCGCCACCGGCTGGAAGAAGCGCTTGACGAGATAATGCATCGCCTTCCAGCGGCCGCCATAGTCGAGGCTCGACCAGGAAGCGACCGGCCAGGTGTCGTTGAGCTGCCAGTAGATCGTGCCCATGCAATGGGGTTTCAGCGACCGCCAGTATTCCACAGCGGTCTTGATCGCCAGCCCCTGTTGGATCTGGCTGAGATAGACGAAGTTCGGGAAATCCTTGGGGAAGCGGAAATAGCGGAACATCGTACCGGCAATGCGCTCGTTGCCGCCGGCATTCTTCTGGTGCAGCTCCATGACAGGGGAAGCAACGTTCATGTCCTTCGCCTCGGCATAGGTCTTGATCACGGGCAGCGACGTATAGGACTGGAAGCCGAATTCCGAACAGAAGCGCGGACGCACCGAACGGTAATTGTCGAACGACTTGTTCTCATGCCAGACCGACCAGTAATGCATGTCGCCGGAGCCGTCGGCATGCCAGGCATCGCCGAAATCGAGATAGCCGGAAGCCGGGCTCGAAGGCCACCAGAGCGCGCCGGGCAGCGCCTTCTTCACCGCCTGCTCAATCGTCCGGTTGAGACGGTCGTAGGAAACGAGGTAGCGGTCGCGGTTCTTCCTCGATTCCTCGAACCAGGTCAGGGCGCCCACAAGTTCGTTGTCGCCGCACCAGAGCGCGATCGAGGGATGCGAGGAGAGCCGGCGCACCTGGTAATCCACCTCAATCGCCACATTGTCGAGGAAGTCCTCGGTCGAGGGATAGAGGTTGCAGGCGAACATGAAATCCTGCCAGACCAGGAGGCCCAGCCGGTCGCAGAGATCGTAGAAATGATCCTGCTCGTAGAAACCACCGCCCCAGACACGGATCATGTTCATGTTTGCGGCTTTCGCCGATTGCAGCAGGTCTTCAGTCTTCTCAGGCGAGGAGAGCGAGAACAACGCATCGGCAGGAATCCAGTTGGCGCCGCGGCAGAAGACCTCACGGCCGTTGACCTTGAAGGCGAAGCGGCTGCCGGATGCATCCGGCGTGGTGATCAGCTCGATGGTGCGAAGGCCGATCTGCTTGATCACTTCATCCGTCGGGGTTTCGACTGAAAGCCTGTAGAGCGCCTGCTCGCCGCTGCCGGAAGGCCACCAGAGACGCGGATTGTCGATATGGAAGAGGTGGTGGACATCCGTCTCGCCCTTGACGCCGACATCGAGACGCACGCGCTCGCCGTCGAGATCGAAATAGACCTGGACGATGCCGGCATGTTTGGCAAACAGGCTTGCCGTCACCAGGAGATCGACCGAGCCGTCGCTATTATGGGTCTGGCGGACGACGACATGTTCGATGCGCGCCGTCTCAAGCTGCTTCAGCGCGATCGTGCCGTAAAGGCCGAACGGCGCGATGGCGATGTTCCAGTCCCAGCCAAAATGGCACTGCGGCTTGCGCAGCATGTTGCCGTCCGGGATCGGCGAGTTGCCGGTGCTGTAGGGGATATAGAATGGCTGCTGCTTCTGCCGCTCGGCGCCGACGGCCGGGTTGGAGGCGAAGACGATGCAGATCGAGTTGTCGCCTGCTTTCAGCATGCTCGACACGTCGGGCCGGTAGCGGCGGAAGCTGTTGTCGGCCTCAAGCGCCAGGAAACCGTTGACATGAACGGTGGCGACCGTGTCGAGATAATCGATATCGAGATACCACTCGCCTTCGACTTCCTGCAGCGTGAAGCTGCGCTCGACCGCCCATTCGCGCTCAGCGACCCACTGCACCTTCTCCTCGTTGCGGCCGAAATAGGGATCGGGGATCAACCCTGCCCGGTGCAATGCGGTGTGCACGTCGCCGGGCAGATTGATCGCGGTGCGGATTTCGCCGCCGACGGAGGTGAGCTGCCACGAACCGGAAAGGTCGATATTGGAGGGTGTCGATTGTTGCGTCACGATGTCATTTCCGAATTTGCAGTTTTTGAAGAGGACGGCTCATGATCGCCGTCCGGTAGCTGTCGTTCGTCAGGGGCCGGCTTGGCTCCCTCTTCTCCCCAGCGGGGAGAAGGCGGCCCGAAGGGTCGGATGAGGGGCCGCACGGGATGCCCTTATTACCCTTCGCTTCCGCTCAGTTCCTTGGCTCCTTCCGTCCGCCCGCCCTCCGTCATGCTCGGGCTTGACCCGAGCATCCACACAGCATCCACCAGCAGCAGCGGGCATGGATCCTCGGGTCAAGCCCGAGGATGACGGAGAGTGGGGTTGGGCTTCTCGCCAAACCCGCGCTGGCCTTCGGCCTCACGTCAGCGGGCACCATCTCCGGCCCCGCCTGCGAAAAAATTCCCTAAAGACGTAGCTCACTCTCGGCATCGAACACCGAAGCCAGCGTCATATCGAAGGCGAGCTTTACCTTGGCTCCGACGTTGAAGCGGCGTGCGCCGTTGACGCGGACCGACATGGTGTGACCGGCATGTTTCAGCCACAGAAGATTGTCGGCACCCATTGGCTCCTCGATGTCGACGGTGGCGTCATGTTCTTCGCCGCCGGCATTCTCGTTGACCTTGATGTGTTCGGGACGGACGCCGAGCACCACCTTGCGGCCGGGCTGCAGCGTCTCGTTGGCGTCGTAGGCAGCGAGCGAAAAGTTGACGCCGTTGGCGGTAAAGGCGATGCCGTCGCCTGATTTGACCAGTTCACCGCGCAGGAAATTCATGGACGGCGAGCCGATGAAGCCGGCGACGAAAAGGTTGCGCGGTCGGTTGTAGATCGTCGTCGGATCGTCGAGCTGCTGGATGATGCCACTCTTCATGATGGCGATCCGGTCGGCGAGCGTCAGCGCCTCGATCTGGTCGTGCGTGACGTAGATCATCGTATTCTGCAGCGACTGGTGCAGGCGCTTGATCTCGACGCGCAACTCCGAGCGCAGCTTGGCATCGAGGTTGGACAGCGGCTCGTCGAACAGGAAGACGTCGACATCACGCACCAGCGCCCGGCCGATCGCCACGCGCTGGCGCTGGCCGCCCGAAAGTTCGGCCGGCTTGCGCTTCAACAACGGCTGGATCTGCAGGATCTCGGCGGCGCGCGCCACACGCTTGTCGATCTCAGCCTGCGGCACCTTGGCGACGCGAAGGCCGAAGGAGAGGTTCTTCTCGACGGTCATCTGCGGATAGAGCGCGTAGGACTGGAAGACCATGCCGATGCCGCGGTCCTTCGGCTCCTCCCAAGTGACGTTCTTGCCCTTGATGAAGATCTGGCCTTCGGAAGCGTCGAGCAGGCCGGCAATGCAGTTCAGCAAGGTCGATTTGCCGCAGCCGGACGAGCCGAGCAGCACCAGGAACTCGCCGTCGTTGATGTCGAGGTTCAGATCCTTCAGCACGCTGACCGCGCCGAAGTTCAGCGACAGATCCTTGATGGAAACACTTGAATTGGAGACACTCGAATTCATGTTCATGAGATCAACCCTTCACTGCGCCGGCGGCGATGCCACGGACGAAAAGCCGTCCCGACACGAAATAGACGATCAGCGGCACGAGACCCGTCAGGATCGTTGCCGCCATGTTGACGTTGTATTCCTTCACGCCCTGGACGGAATTGACGATGTTGTTGAGCTGCACGGTCATCGGATAGGTATCTGGCCGGGTAAAGACCACGCCGAACAGGAAGTCGTTCCAGATGCCGGTCACCTGCAGGATCATCGCGACGACGAAGATCGGCAGCGACATCGGCAGCATGATCTTCAGGAAAATCTGCCAGAAACCCGCACCATCGACGCGCGCCGCCTTGAATAGTTCTTCCGGCAGCGAGACGAAGTAGTTGCGGAAAAGCAGTGTCAGGATCGGCATGCCGAAGATCGAATGCACGACGACGAGACCGGTCAGTGTGCCGTAGATGCCGATTTCGCGCAGGATGATGACGATCGGATAGATCATCACCTGATAGGGAATGAACGCCCCGATGATGAGGATCGAGAAGAAAAGCTCGGATCCCTTGAAGCGCCAGTTTGCCAGCGCGTAGCCGTTCACCGAAGCGATGGCGATCGAGATGATGACCGACGGCACCGTGATGCGCACCGAATTCCAGAAACCGCGCGACAGGCCATCGCAGTTCAGGCCCGTGCAGGCCTCTGCCCACGCCTTCACCCAGGGCTCGAAGGTGATTTCCATCGGCGGCGAGAAGATATTGCCGAGGCGGATTTCCGGCATGCCCTTCAGCGACGTCACGACCATCACATAGAGCGGCAGCAGATAATAGAGCGCCGCGACGGTCAGGGTGCCATAGAGCATGATGTTGCGTGCCGATAATGCCGGGCGCGGCTTCGGGCCGCTCGGGCCATCGCCGAGCTTCTGCGAGACGGCATCGATACCAGCCGCGGTGGTGTTGAGAGTTCCGATATTAGCCACGCTTGCGCCCTCCTCCGAATTCCAGATAGGCCCACGGAACGATGATGATCGCGACCGTGACCAGCATCATCGTCGAGGCGGCAAAGCCCTGACCCAGGTTCTGCGCCTGGAACATGTAGTCGTAGACGTATTTCGCCGGTACTTCCGACGAGATGCCAGGCCCCCCCGACGTTTGCGCCACGACCAGGTCGTAGACCTTGACGATGCCGGAGGCGATGATGACGATCGTGGTGATGAATACGGGCCGCATCATCGGAATGACGACGAGCAGGTAGGTCTTCCACATCGGGATGCCGTCGACGCGGGCCGCTTTCCAGATATCCTCGTCTATGCCGCGCAGACCGGCAAGCATCAGGCACATGACGAGGCCCGTTCCCTGCCAAAGCGCCGCGATCAGAATCCCGTAGATGACGATTTCGGGCGTATAGAGCGGATTGAAGGTGAAGCTTGTCCAGCCGAGCGAACGCACTACCGACTGGACGCCGAAATCCGGGTTTAGAACCCACTGCCAGACGAGACCGGTCACGATGAAGGACAGCGCGAAGGGGTAGAGAAAGATGGTGCGAAAAGTGTTTTCGAAGCGGATCTTCTGATCCATGAGTGCGGCGAGCACAAATCCGATGACCAGGCTGAAGATTAGCGAGAGGACGCCGTAGAGCGCCAGATTTTCGATTGCAGTAACCCAGCGGGGTGCCGCCCAGAGACGGTGATACTGGTCAAAGCCGACGAAGCTCAACCGCGGGAGGAGCTTGGAATTGGTGAAGGAATAAAAGACCGTCCAGAACGTGCCGCCGACAAAGATCACCAGCGCTGTCAGGATCATCGGGATGGAAGCAATCTTGGCATTCAGATTGCGCAGTAGCTTGATTGGCCGGCCTGCTTGCGCTTGACCCGTCATGAAACTTCTCCTCATCGCAGCTGCGGCCGGTAACGGCCGCTCTATCCCCGCCCGCGGGATCCGCCGGAAGGGCCGGCAAGACCATCCAAACTTGCGGGAGGATCCGGCTCCGGGGAGCCGGATCGCAAGGGCAGTGAACCTGTCGATCAGTCAGCCGAAGCGATGATCTCGGCGAAACGCTTCTGAGCGTCTTCCGGCGTCATCGACGGGTTGGCGAAGAATTCGGAGAAGAGATCTTCCTTCTGCTTCTGGCTGTCGGCCGAAAGCAGCTGGTCGGTGCCCTGAATCACATTGCCCTTCGCCAGGATGTCGAGACCCTTCTTCATGCAGTCGTTGGCGGCGGCAAGATCGACGTCGCCGCGAACCGGCAGCGAGCCCTTCTTCAGGTTGAAGGCAACCTGGGTCTTGGGATCGAGCAGGGTTTTTGCGAGCACGGCCTGTGCCTTGGACTTTTCCTCATCCTTCAGCAGCGGGAAATAGAAGGCGTCACCGCCCGTCGAGATGATCTCGTTGACGCCGAGACCTGGCAGGCAGGTATAGTCGGTGCCGGCCTTCTGACCGGCGAGCGCGAATTCGCCCTGCGCCCAGTCTCCCATGATCTGACCGCCGGCCTTGCCCGTGATGACGAGGTTGGTCGCCTGGTTCCAATCCTGGACGTTGCTGCCCTTGGACATGCGGCGGGCGTCATCGGCAGCCTTGAAGACCTTGGCGATCTCGGGTCCAGCGGCGACCTCCGCATCCTTGTCCTTGAAGACCTTGTTGAACACGTCTTTGCCAGCGACCGCGACCATCAGCACGTCGAAGGCGCCTGTCGCCTGCCATGGCTGACCGCCGACGGCGAGCGGAATGATGCCGGCCTTTTCGAGAGCCGGAGCGGCAGCGACGAATTCGTCCCAATTCTTCGGAACTTCGACGCCGGCCTTCTTGAAGGCGGCGTTCGAAAGCCACAACCACTGCCAGGAGTGGATGTTGACCGGAGCGCAGTAGATCTTGCCATCGATCGTGCAGGAATCGAGCAGGCTTGACGGACGAATAATGTCCTTCCAATGCTCCGCGGTCGCGACATCGGTCAGGTCGCGCATCAGGCCAGCCTGAACCAGTTCCTCGGCCTGGCGGCCATGGTTGAACTGGGTGGCGCCCATCGGGTCGCCGCCGGTGATACGGCTGATCATGATCGGGCGCGCCGTGCCGCCAGAACCAGCAATGGCACCGTCGACCCAGTGGTTGCCGGTGGCGTCAAACGCTTTTGCCAGCTCGGCGACAGCAGCGGACTCACCGCCGGACGTCCACCAATGGGTGACTTCGAGATCTGTGGCGCCGGCGCTGATCGGAAGCGCAGCGGAAGCGGCAAGCATGGCCGCCATCATACGAATTTTCATGAGTTCTCCTCCCTCACTGAAACGTTGCCGGAAAAACTTAGATCAATCGATTTGCCCACGCAACTGCCCGCCCGTAAATTTTTCTTTAAAGATCCAGATTGCTACTTCTGACTGTTTCAGAAGACCTCCACACACTCGCTGAATCGGCAGCCAGGCCGACTTCTTCGCGTGCGCGGCTTCCGATTACCATATTAAAACATCACGATAATTTTCAAATTCGAGTTTCGAGCCGCGCACTAGCTTTTTCGCAGCTGCAGAAAAATTCTGGAAGAATGACCGATTCAACCTATGCGAATAATGTTGCGACGCACACAAGAAAAATCACTCGACATTTCTACTGTATCGTTACAGATTGAACTCCTCAAGGAGGCGCGATTTTGGCAGGCGGCGGGCTTACGGCGCCTGAAAAAGCCTCTATAAGCGAGACCAATTCGCGCAAGGCGGCCTATAGGGATGGAAAACAAGGGAAATTTCGGACAGGCGACATCGACGGCGGTGACGCGGGAGCGCCCGACATTGAAGACGATCGCTTTCATGACCGGTCTCGGCGTGACGACGGTATCGCGTGCGCTGAAGGATGCGCCCGATATCGGTGCCGAAACCAAGGAGCGGGTGCGCATGGTCGCCCGCCAGCTCGGTTACCAGCCGAACCGGGCGGGCGTGCGCCTGCGCACCGGCAAGACCAACGTCATCGCTCTCGTTCTCAGCATTGATGAAGAGATCATGGGCTTCTCGAGCCAGATGGTCTTCGGCATATCGGAAGTGCTGTCCGGCACGCCCTATCATATCGTCGTGACACCGCATTCCCATAGCAAGGACCCGATGCTGCCGGTGCGCTATATCCTCGAGACCGGCTCGGCCGACGGCGTCATCATCTCCCGCATCGAACCGGACGATCCGCGCGTGCGGCTCTTGTCCGAGCGCGGCATGCCCTTTGCGACACACGGGCGCACCGATGCAGGTCTCATCCACCCCTTCCACGATTTCGACAACGAGGCCTTTGCCCATCAGGCGGTGGAACGGCTTGTCAAACGAGGCCGGCGCCGCATCGCCCTGCTGCAGCCGCCGAGCAAGCTCACCTATTACGCCCATATCCGCATCGGCTTTCAGACCGGCCTGCACGACTACGGCGCCGAGGAGGTGCCGTTGCGCGTCAATACCGACGCACCGCTTGCCGATATCCGCGACATCGTCGAGGTGATGATGCGCTCGGCCAATGCACCTGACGGCATCGTCTGCTCGGCCGGCAGCGCCGCGATCGCCGTCAATGCCGGCATCGAGGCCGCCGGCAAGGCACTCGGCCGCGATCTCGACATGGTTTCCAAGCAGTCGGTGCCGATCCTCAACTGGATCCGCCCCGAAATCATCACCGCCCAGGAGGACGTGCGCCAGGCCGGCCGCGAAATGGCCAAGGCCGTCATCGCCCGCATCGACGGCGTCGAACCGGAACTGCTGCAGAGCATCAGCCAGCCGATCTGGCCGGAAAGCGGCAGATAGACGGGTCAGTCGGGGAAGATACGCAGCGCTCCCCCTTACATGGATCGAGCACTGGCGGCCCGCCGTCTCCTCCTTTGGTTTCGTCGGGAGCACTAGCCTCTCTCCATCATTGGCAAAACTCACGCCATCGCCTCGGGCCGAGAGTGCGAAATCGGAAGGAATTCAGGGTCCGTATCAGGAAGATCGATCAGCCACCGATCTCCTGATGGAAAAATGAACCCTAATCCGGGGATTGGCTGCGGGCATCGGCTCGAAAAAGCCAATATCTCCCGTCATTTCACGGCAAGTGACGGGGATTTCGACAGGATGCAGCAGAGCGGCGTGCCCTATTTCAGCCAATGGGAAACACCCGGCATGACGCTGCCGGTGCTTGCCGAGGGCTCGCAAGCCCTGCTCAGCGATCCGCTCTGGCACCATTCGGGAGCCTCGACCATTGAGGAATATGCGCGCTGGGCGGTGAATGTCTGCGGCATGGCCTGCCTGAAGATGATCCTCGCTGCGCGCGGTGAGATCCACCCCACCCTCGAACTCGCCCGCGCCTGCACGGTTTACGGCGGCTATGTCGTCAACGAGATCGACGCTCCGATCAAGGGGCTGATCTACGCGCCCTTCGTCCGCTTTGTGAGCGAATGTTTCGGGCTCGGCGCCGAAACGATGACCAACGTCGAGACGTCAGCCATTCCGGAACTTCTGTCGAAACGCCGCTTCTTCATCGCCTCGGTGCATTCCGCCATCCGCTGGCCGGAGCGCGAGCCGCCGGCAAAGGGCGGCCATCTCGTGCTGGTGACATCAGCCTCGCATGAGACGATCCGCTTCCACAATCCGTCCGGCCATGACGCGGCAAGCCAGGCCGATGTCAGGCTGCCGCTTGCCGTCTTCGACCGCTTTTTCGCCAATCGCGGCATATCGGTCGAGGCTTGACCCTTTTCAACACCAGATCACTCCGGAGGCTTTCATGACCCCTTTCTCAAACAGGCTGCGCATCGCCGTGCTCTTCGGCGGCCGCTCGGCCGAACATGAGGTTTCCATCCTTTCGGCGACCAATGTCATGGGCGCGCTGGCGCCCGACAAATACGACGCCATTCCCATTTTCATCACCCGCGAGGGACAGTGGCTGCTCAGCAGCTTCGTGGACGGCGCCTTGGCGACACCATCATCCGGCACGGAAATCTGCCTCATGCCGGGCGGACGGGGACGGCTGATGGCGATCCCTGCCCATGGGACGCCGTATGATTTTCCAGGAATCGACATCCTGTTCCCCGTGCTGCACGGCCCGCACGGCGAGGACGGATCGGTGCAGGGTCTGGCGGAGGTCGCCCGCGTGCCGCTCGCCGGCTGCGGCATCCTCGGCTCGGCCGCCGCACTCGACAAGGATATCGCCAAGCGCCTGCTGCGGGCAGCAGGCCTGCCGGTGGCGCGCGCCGTGACCATCCATGAGTGGGCTTCCCCTTCGCTTTCCGAGCTCGAAGGCGAACTCGGCCTGCCGCTCTTCATCAAGCCGGCGCGACAGGGATCGTCGGTCGGCGTCGCCAAGGTCCATGCCAGCCAGGAATTCGCCGCAGCGCTCGAGCAGGCCTTCCGCCATGACCGCACCCTGCTTGCCGAGGAATTCGTTGCCGGCCGCGAGATCGAATTCAGCGTGCTGGAGGATGCGGCAGGAGAACTCTTCGTCTCCAGGCCGGGCGAGATCGTGCCGGCGGAAAGCCATGGCTTCTACAATTACAACGCCAAATATATCGACGAGAACGGCGCCGCGCTGAAAGTCCCGGCCGACCTGCCGGCGGAGATCGAGGCCGCCATGCGCGAAATGGCCGCAAGGGCCTTCCGGGCCGTCGGCTGCGACGGCATGGCACGTGTCGATTTCTTCCTGACATCGGACATGCGCTTCGTCATCAACGAGCTCAACACCATTCCCGGCTTCACTGATATCAGCATGTACTCCAAGGCAATGGCGGCAAGCGGCGTCAGCTATGCCGAGATCATCGACCGCCTGGTGGCACACGGCATGGCGCGCGCCCGCCGCACGGCCTGAGGGCGGAGCGTTCAGCGCTTCCTGAAGATACACCACTGGAAAGACTGCCGGCTGCCGCCAGGCGTCCTATGCTCCTCACGCCAGTCGCGCTCCAACGTGAAGGCGGGCGAGAAATCCGCGGCAAGCGCGGCCGCGTCGTAACGCTGGACCGGCAGGCCGCTGCACCGTTCCGGCCCGTCCGGCGCGAAAGTCGCGATGATCACGACGCTGCCCGCCGCCGTGCCGGCTTCGAGCGCGTGGCAATAGGCGAGCCGCTGCTCCGGCTCGGTGAGGAAGTGAAAGACGGCGCGGTCATGCCACACATCGTACCGGCGCTCAGGTCGCCACACGGTGACATCGTCGATCACCCAGGCGATGTGGGCGGCCTCATCCCCGAGCCGTGCCTTGGCGATATCAAGCGCTGGCGCGGCGATGTCGAGAACGGTGAGATCGGACCACCCGCGTTCGACAAGACGGTCGACAAGGCTCGATGCGCCACCGCCGACATCGATCAGCGAGGTCGTGACTGCCAACTGCAGCGCGTGGAGCGCTCGCAGGGAAGGCTCAGGCGTCGGCTGATACCAGCTGACGCTGTCGGCAGCTTTGGTGCGATAGACTGCTTCCCAATGTTCGCGCTTCGCGTCCGTCATCCGATATCCCCGCCTCTTGCAGCGCCCGATCCTCATCGATCAATATAAGGATAGCGACGTCTGCCACCAACCGGCACTTTCTCATTACCTGGCAGCAAGAGATTCGGTGCATCCGCCTCTCATTGTCTTGGAAGTTGCGAGACAGTTAACCTCATCGACCTGTCTAATGAAGACGACAATCGGCGCGTTGCGACGGTGGAAGCAGGTCTGACGCTCGAGGAATTCGACAGCGCCTCGCAAACCCAATGAACGTGTTTTGCTTGAACCAGAACATCAGACCGACAGCGGTCGACGAATTCGAATGAGTTCACACACCGCCCGGACTGGCAAAAGCTGAAGTCGTTCGAAAGCGGACATTGTCCTCACGAAAAAGCCCGGCGCGACGGCCGGGCTTCCTCCATGTCTTGTTCGCAAACCTCAGAAGGTCGCCGCACCGCTACCCCAGGGGCCGTGGTGGAAATCCTTGCCGTCCAGGCGGTCGAAGCCGTGGGCGCCGAAGAAGTCGCGCTGGGCCTGAATGAGGTTGGCGGTGCCCCGGCCCTGGCGGTAGGCGTCGAAATAGGTAAGCGCCGAGGTCAGCGCCGGCACCGGCAAGCCGGCGGAAATGGCTGCAGCGACGACACGGCGCAGCGCCGGAATCGATTCCTTGACCATATCCGAGAAGGCGGGCGTGACGATCAGGTTCGCAGCATCGGGAGCCTTGGTGAAAGCCGAGGTGATCTCATCGAGGAACTGCGAGCGGATGATGCAGCCGGCACGCCAGATCCTGGCAATGGTCGGCATCGGCAGCGACCAGTTGAACTCGCGCGAGGCTTCTGCCATCACGGCGAAGCCCTGCGCATAGGCGCCGATCTTGGCGGCAAATAGCGCCAGCTCCAGATCCTTGTTGAGCTCGGGACCGTAAGCGATCGGCAAGGAAACCGCCTGCGTGCCGAAAATCTTTTCCGCGGCTTCGCGCTGCGACTTCATCGAGGAAAGGCTGCGCGCGGCAACCGCGGCTTCGATTGCCGTTGCCGGAATGCCCATGTTCTGCGCCTCGATGGCCGACCATTTGCCGGTACCCTTCTGGCCGGCCTTGTCGAGGATCATATCGACCATCGGGCCGCCGGAAACCGGATCGGTCGCGGCAAGCACCTTCTCGGAAATCTCGATCAGATAGGAGTTCAGCCGGCCCTTGTTCCACTCGCCGAAGATGCTGGAGATGTCGGAGGCACTCTTGCCGAGACCGTCGCGCAGGATTCCGTAGATTTCGGCGATCATCTGCATGTCGGCATATTCGATGCCGTTGTGGATGGTCTTGACGAAATGGCCGGCGCCGTCATTGCCGAGCCAGGCGACGCAGGGCTCGTCATTGTAGCGGGCGGCAATCGAGGTCAGCACCTTCTCGACGCGCTTCCAGGACTCTTCGGTGCCGCCGACCATGATCGACGGGCCGTGACGCGCCCCTTCCTCGCCGCCGGAAACACCCATGCCGATGAAGGTGAGATCGGTATCCTTGAGGCGGTCGAAGCGGGCGACGGTGTCGCGGAAATTGGCGTTGCCGGCATCGATCATGATATCGCCCTTCGACAGATGCGGGCGTAGCGCCTCCATCTGCTGATCGACGGCATCGCCCGCCTTGATCATGATGATGATCGGCCGCGGCGGCCGGATCGCATCGACGAACTCTTCGATGGTCTTGCAGGGAATGATCTGCTTTTTCAGGTCGCCGGCGCTTTCGTAGAATTCGTCGGTTTTCTCAGGCGTGCGGTTGAACACCGCAATTTTATTGCCTTTCTCCGCGATGTTGAGCGCCAGGTTGGAGCCCATGACCGCAAGGCCGATCAGTCCGATTTCTGCCTTTTCCACGACAAACCTCCGATGTGTCATTTGGACCGGTGTTGTGGCACTGTCTTAGTCAAACGGCAAGTCTGCCAAGGGTCTAATCGGTTCGCAAAAGCCAATGAAATGAAGCTCCCGATGCCGGCTTGTCCGACAAGCTGCCATCTGATCGGCAAGCAGCGATGTGGTGTGACCGGCCCTTGGAACAGGATGATTTTAGGCCGGCTCGGCCTAAAATCTGAATCCTGTTCTAAATTAAAGAGTTAGAGCATGATGTCGCCCGAAAACCGCTCACACTTTTCGGCATCATGCTCTCGCTCATCTGTAATACCCCATCTCATGTTATCATGCGTCGTTCGGGAGATATCGCGTGGCATCGGAAAAACGAAAAGGTGGAATTCTCCTGGCGGCTCGCGCCGGCCGCTATCGCGAATATGCACCGCAGCCGGCGTTGCGGCGCCATTTCGGCCTGCTCTGGTCGCACTCGGTTGACGACGGACCGCCGGCAACTGTGGCGATCGTTCCGGACGGCTATTGCGATTTGCTCTGGATCGGCGGCCGGCTGGTCGTTGCCGGGCCCGACAGGACGGCGGCCTTTCCCCTTATCCAACCTGGTACGACCGTCATTGGTGCGCGGTTTGCACCGGGCGCGGCCGCACCCTGGTTGAGAACGTCGCTCTCGTCGCTGATTGGCCGCTCGGTTCGGATCAGCGACATCGGGCGGAAGGATACGGCCGATTTTGAGGCGCGGCTGCAGGATTGTCCCGACGTTGCGGATGCGATGGCATTGTTCGCCCGACTGCTCGAAGAGGCCGCGCGCGAGGAGGAGGAGCCCTCCGCCGACGCCGCGGTGATCTTTGCCGCCGCCGACGGCGGCTGCCCCGCATCCTGCCTGCGCCACCGTTTCGATATCAGCGAAAGACAGCTGCGCCGCCGCTGCCACCAGCATTTCGGCTACGGCGCCAAGACGCTGGAACGCATCCGCCGGTTCCAGCGTTTCCTCGATCTCTGCCGCAGATCGCACGTGATGCCGCTAGTCCACATTGCGCTTGAAGCGGGCTTTGCCGATCAGGCCCACATGACGCGCGAGGTCGGCGAACTCTCATGCCTGACGCCCGCCGCCATTCTTGGTCAGCTCAACGCGCGGGAAATGCCGGACGACCGTTTTGTTCAAGACGCCTCGGGTCGGTCTGTTACCCTTGCTCGACCAATATTAAGGACCTGCTAGCCATGTCGACCATGCCCGCCAAAATCATCCATCGATCGATCGAGCGTGACTGGCGCGATGTCTACGACTTCGCCCGCAAGCCGGAGAACATGCCGCTCTGGGCCACCGGCCTTGCGACCGGTCTCGAGCCCAATGGCGCCGACTGGATCGCCCATGGCCCTCTCGGCACCATCAAGGTCAGCTTCGTGCCCACCAATGAATTCGGCGTGATCGACCATACGGTGACGATCGAATCCGGTCTTAGGGTCTATAATGCGTTGCGCATCGTGCCGAACGGCGATGGTTGCGAGGTCATGTTTACGCTGCTGCGCCTGCCCGGCATGACGGACGCGCAGTTTTCCGCCGATGCCGCCCATGTCGAGAAGGACCTCGCCATGCTGAAAGCCCTGATGGAGAGATAGATGGCCGATAAGTCAGAAAACCACGATCGCCGCATCGATTATGTCGAGTTCAATGTCGCCGACATCGCTGCCGCAAAGGCCTTTTATGGCTCGGCCTTCGGCTGGCGTTTCACCGATTACGGGCCGAACTACTGCGAATTCGACGATGGCCGTTTGAAGGGCGGCTTTACCGATTTCGGACCCGTGCGGCCGGGAGGGCCGCTTGTTGTCGTCTACGCCAATGATCTGGAGGAGGTGTTGACGTCCGTCGAAAGGGCCGGTGGCACGATCTGCCGGCCGATCACCGATTTTCCCGGCGGCCGCCGCTTCCATTTCCTCGATCGCGACGGTTATGAGCTCGCCGTCTGGGCGAGTGCATAAGTTGGACAAGCTAACGATCCATCACGATCAGAGCACCGATCACCGTGCCGCCGGCATCGCGCAACGGCGACATGCGACAGCGCACCTGCCGCGATGCGCCGCCGCCGGTCGCCCGCTCATAGGTGTAGTCGATCTGCTCGCCGGCAAAGCAGGCATCCAGTTTATGCCTGGCGCATCCGGCAAAGCGTTCTTCGCCAATGAATTCAGCAATATGGCGGCCGATGAGATCCATCGGCTTTCTGTCGAGATGAGCGCTGTTGGCCGCATTGGAATAGAGATAGCGATAGTCCCTGGTCAGCACCGCTACCCGATCCGGCAAGCTTTCGAGGATCGCCGCATTGAGAAAGTGGCCGTTGTCGGTGTCGGGCACGTAGGCTGCCGGCGGCTCGATGCGCACATCCTGCGGCGACGGCATCCGCCAATCCGGCCCATGAGTGCCGAAATAGCGGTCGAGCAGGTAGGAAAGCACCGTCGTATGTTCTCGGACGCTGGCGCTGTCGTCGGCATCCCGGGCGACGAGATGGCTCACGAACTGCAGCTGCATATACACTTCCAGCAGATTGGCCGCCCGGCATGCCAGGATCGCCTCGACCAGCGGCTCGACATGCCGGTCGAGCGACATGACGCGCTGATCGTCGCCGAGGCGTATGGCTTCCTCGATCTGCGCGCAACGCAAGGAAAAGGCTCGAAAAAGCTGCAGCAAGACGCCTCCCACTCCCATTGTAAGCGCCTGTCCCGATAACCGGTATGGCTGCATTTGCGATAATGCGCCTTACGGTAGATTTTACTCGCGCTTTGGTGGTGACGGGTAACATGAAGTGTACTCGGTTTCAATCCGAGAGCACCTGCCTCTTTTTACCGCTGATAAATGGGGGGTGGACCGTCCTACGCGAGCGTCTTCTTGATCTGCCAGCGGTCGTGATACCAGAGCCACTGTTCCGGATATTCCCGCACCCAGCTCTCCACCTTGTCGTTGAGGAGCTGTGCCGCCGCCGGCAGGTCGAGATTGCCTCTTTCGTCGCGCGGCATATCGAGTCGCGGTTCGATTTCCAGGCGGTAGCGGTTTCCGGGTAACCGAATGCAGCGCGCCGGATAGACCTCGCAGTCGAACTGGCGCACCAGCTTCGGCAGCAGCGGATTGGTCTTCACCTCGCGCCCGAAGAAGGTGCCCTTCAGCCCCTTGCCGAATTTCTGGTCGACGAGCACGCCCACCCCCTGGCCGGCTTCCAGCTGACGGGCGAGCGCGAAGGAAGAACCGGCATGCGAGGGCACCAGCTTGCCCATGCGGGCGCTGCGGAAGTCGAATACCTTCTTGGCCACGTAAGGGTTGTTCGGCGGCCGGAAGAGTACGGTCACCGTCAGCCCGAAGGCAGCACCCGCCACCGGCAACAGTTCGAAATTGGCGGTATGGCCGGTGAACACGATGAAGGGGCGCGGATTATCGCGCAGGTCGAGGAAGATCGGAATGCCCGAGACCTCCACCCTGCCCGGCTCCGATTTTTCAGGATCATAGTCGAACAGCTGATCGAGAAAGACATATTCGGCCGCGAGCCTTCCCATATTGCCCCAGCTGGCGAGCGCGATCTTCTCGATCTCGGCCTCGCTCTTCTCGGGAAAGGCGTTGCGCAGATTGGTCAGCATCAGCCTGTGGCGGCGGGTGCGCCGGCCCAGGCGGCGCATCACCCTGTCGGCAAAGCGGATCGCGCCATCGGCCGGAAACAGCTTCAGCAGGTTCAGGAAGCCGAACATCGCCTGCGCCACCAGCCACTGCTGGAAATTCCTGAGCGCCAGGACAATCCGGGTGACGATCAGCTTCACGTGCGCTCAATCCATCTTCAGGATGATCTTACCGAAGATCTGGCGCGATTCCATCCGCTCCAGAGCCCGGTCGATATCGTCGAAGCCGACTTCAGTGTCGATGACGGGATGAACGAGGCCGCGGCCCATCTTCTGCATGGCATCGGCCATGTTCACCATGCGGCAGCCGAAGGAGCCGAGAAGCTTCAATTGCTGCTGGAACAGCATCATCAGGTTCATCTCGGTCGAAACGCCGGAGGTCGAGCCGCAGGTGACGAGGCGCCCGCCGCGCTTCATGCAGAGCATCGAACCCGCCCAGGTATCCTTGCCGACATGTTCGAAAACGACGTCGACGCCCTTCTTCTTGGTGAGCTTGCGCACCACGCCTTCGAAGCGATCGGTGCGGTAGTTGATGACGTGATCGGCGCCCAGTGCCTTGGCCTTCTCGATCTTGTCGTCGGAGCCGACCGTGGTGATGACGGTGCAGCCGATTTTTTTGGCAAGCTGGATCGCCGCCGTACCGATGCCGGAGCCGCCGGCATGGACCAGGATCGTTTCGCCGGGCTCGAGCTTGGCATTGTCGAACAGCATGTGCTCGACCGTGCCGAAGGTGACGGGCGCCAGTGCCGCACCGATCGCATCGACGCCGGGAGGGGCCGGAACCAGCAGGCGCGCCGGCAGATTAACCTTCTCCTGTGCGAAACCATCGAGATGGAAGCCGTGCACGCCGGAAACATGTTCGCAGAGATTATCGCGGCCTTCGCGGCAGGGGCGGCAGAGACCGCAGGTGCGCGCGCCATAGATCGACACCAACTGACCCGGCAGCACGTTGGCGACGCCCGGCCCGATCGCCTCGACGACGCCGGAGGCTTCAGCGCCGATGACCAGCGGCATCTTGCGCTTGGCAAATGCCATGCCGCGCCAGCCCCAGACGTCGATATGGTTGAGCGCCACCGCCTTGACACGCAGCGTCACCTCGCCGGCCGCGGGCGCCTCCGGTTCCGGCAGAACGGTGATCCCAAGCTTGCGGTCGTCGATCAGTTGCAGCGCGCGCATGATGTATAGCTCTTTCTTCTACGTGAATCGTCGCCATGCTCGGGCTTGTCCCGAGCATCTGCCAGCGGTCATTGAGTGACGCAAGTAGATCCTCGGGAGAAGCCCGAGGATGACGTCAAAAACCACTTCGTCCCAAAATCAAGGAGGGTCTCTAAGCCGGTTCGAGCGCCATGACAAGGCTGGCATTCTGCCCGCCGAAGCCGAAGGAGTTGGAAAGCACGGCCGAAACCTGCGCTTCCCGCTTCTTGTTCGGCACGACATCGAGCACGATCGACGGATCGGGATTGTTGTAGTTGATCGTCGGCGGCAGCGTGCCCGTCAGCATCGTCTGCAGCGAGAACACCGCCTCGACGGCGCCCGCCGCCGTTAGCGTATGGCCGATCATCGACTTGTTTGATGACACCGGAATGCCAACCAGCTTCTCACCGAAGACGGCGGACATCGAGCCATATTCCATCTTGTCGTTTTCAGGCGTCGAGGTGCCGTGCGCGTTGATGTAGCCGATGCCGCTCTCGTCGATACCGGCATCGGCAAGGGCCGCGCGGATCGTCGCGATCGCCGGGCCGCCGTCGGGCGAAGACCGGGTCCGGTGGAAGCTGTCGGCCTTGTCGCCGGCGCCCTTCATGATGCCAAGCACCTTGGCGCCGCGAGCGACCGCCGATTCCAGCGATTCCAGCACCAGCGTCGCAGCACCCTCAGCGATGACGAAGCCGTCGCGATCCTTGCTGAATGGCTTGGAGGCCTTGGTCGGCGGATCGTTCTGGGTCGAAAGGGCCGACAGCAGCGAGAAGCGGATCAGCGCTTCGGCGCTCAGCGATCCATCTGTGGCGACGGTCAGGGCACGGTCGGCGCGGCCCTGGCGGATCGCCTCGATACCGAGCTGGATCGCGGTGACGCCAGAGGCGCAGGCCGTCGACAAGGTCACGGGCAGCCCGCGCGTGCCGAACCGGTCGGCAAGACGCTCGGAAATCGCACCGAACAGGGCCGCCTCGTGAAAGGCCGGGTCCGGCCGCTGACGCAGCGCCGTCAAAAAGCGCTCATAGGCGTCACCAGGATGGTCGGCAGCCGGCGAACGGTCGGCGAGTTCGAAACGGGCGCTCCATTCGGGCTCGATCGGCGGCGCGGCGAGGAACAGCGGGCCATTGAAATCGCCTGAAATGCCGGCATCGGCCAGTGCCTCGATGGTCGTCTCGCGCGCGAAAGCATAGGAACGCTCGACGGCGTTCGGCACGGGAATCTCGATGAAATCGACGGTGCCTGCGATGCGGGTCGACAGGCCTTCGGTCGGAAAGCGATTGATCGCGTGGATACCCGAGGTGCCGGAAGAAAGGGCCTCCCAGTTGTCCTGCAAGCCTTGGCCGAGCGAGGTGATGATGCCCATGCCGGTCACTGCGACGATCGGCCGGCCGAGGTGATCCTTGTAAGCGGAATCTGTCATATCTCTCTCCTCAGGCCTCAGCCGAAAGAATGGCGACGCCCTCGCCGCGCTGGTGACCGACTGTCGTTACGACAGCGGCCTTGGTGCCCGCCTTCATCGGCGCTTCGTGGGCGGCGTCGAACGGCGGGACCTTGGCATTGGCATCGACGGCAAGGGCTGCGAGCGCCAGCCCCAGCGGGAACTGCGCCTCGATCGTGTGACCGGACACGCCGCCGAAGCCGCGGATTGCAGCGCCGGGAAGCTGATGCTCCAGCACCGCCCTTTCGCGGGCGGCGATTTCATGCATGCCGGTCGAGCCGGAAAAGATCGCCGTGCTCTCCGGCGCCAGGTCGGCGGCAGGCTTCAGCAGCCGCTCCATGCGCACCTCGAAGTTGCCGGCGCCGCGGTTGCCGCGATCGCCTTCGACGGCACTGATCGTCGCATAGATATGCGCGCCGCGCTCTTCCGCATGCTTGCGCGATTCCAGCACCAGGAAGGCACCGGCCGAACCGGTGATCATCCCGCCGCCCTCGAGGCCGGAGCGCGACCAGAGCGGCGCCCATTCGCCACGCGTATGCGCGCCGATCGCCTCAGTGAGCAGGATCATGTCGGGGCGCTCGGCAGCAAAGGCACCGCCGACAAGCGCATGGGTGGATTCGCCGGAGCGGATGCGCCAGAAGGCGGTCTCGACCGCGGAAACGCCGGAGGCTTCCTCGCCCATGAAGGTGCGCGACGAGCCGGTGACCTTGTGAACGATGGAGATGTTGCCGGCGAGCAGGTTGGAAAGCTGCGCCAGGAACAGCGTCGGCCTCAGCTCCGTCGTCAGCTTCTCGTTCAGCAGCAGCTCACGGTCGTTGCGTTTCAGGCCCTCGTCGACGATCAGCGTATCGACGTTGATGTCGCGCTCGCCACCGCCGGCCGCCACGATCATGTCCATCGTGCCGCAAGCCTCGATATTGTCCTTCAAGCCGGCATCGTCGAGCGCGAGCCCTGCGGCGAAGACGCCGATGCGCTGCCAGTTCTCCATCTGGCGCTGGTCGCCACGCTTGGCGATCTGCTGCGACCAGTCGATCTCGGGCAGCGGATGCACCGGATAGGGTTTGAATTTCTCGGTCTCGACGATCGCCTTCGGCGTGCTTTCGGCCGAAAGCAGCGCGATATGCGCCTCCTTGCCGACGCCTTGACAGGTGACGATGCCGACGCCCGAAATGACGACGTCGTTTGCGGCCTTACTCATCCAATCACTCCCTGCGCTGCGATCGCTTCGAGAAGCCCGACCTCGCCGGCGCGTTTTTTCACGATATCGCCGAGCGGAACCTCGCTGAAGGGCATGGTGCGCAGTTTCAGCTGCGCGTCGCAGACCTTCTTGCCGCCGCTGGTGATCTTGGCCTTGGTGACTGCGAAACCCGAACCGTCGTGCTCCAGCACCGCCTCGATATCGAGCACGGCTTCCGGCTCGACGAAGGTGCGCATCTTGGCGCCGTCGACCGACATCAGGAAGGGCATGGCGGCAAAATCGGTAGCGGCAAGCACCAGCATACCGGAGGCCTGCGCCATGGTCTCGATCAGGAGCACACCGGGAACGAGCGGCATGCCGGGAAAATGGCCCTCGAAAACGGGGCTCTGGGCCGGCACGACGGATCGCGCCGCAAGCGTGCCCTTCTTCAGGTCCACCGCTTCGACGCGGTCAATCATCTGGAAATATTCCAGGAGCATTCGGATCCTCCGGCCCGACGGGCAAGATCCGCCCGCCGGTGACGCCTAGTTAGGAACGAAACCGCCCGGCCGCCATAGTCAGGCGGCAGGGCGTTCAAAAAAGACGGTTAGATCTCTCAGGCCTTGGCTGCTTTGAGCTCGTCGATCTTGGCACACAGGTTCTTCAGCACGAAATACTCTTCGGTGGAAACCTTGCCCTCATTGACTTCCTGTGTCCACTTTTCGAGCGGAATCTTGATGCCGAATTCCTTGTCGATCGCAAAGACAATGTCGAGGAAATCAAGGCTGTCGATACCGAGGTCGTCGATCGTATGGCTCTCCGGCGTGATCGTGGCACGATCGATCTCGCTGGTTTCTGCAATAATGTCGGCAACTTTATCGAATGTAGCGGTCACGCGCTGTACCTCATGAAATGACGATTTAAATCCCCTCATAGGCAAATCCATCTCAAAAGCCAATGCTTTCGTCCGGGCGTTAAGGCAATTTGGCGATCAGGTGTTGCCTAAACAGCAATGGAGTGCCGGGCGTTGCGGAGTGTTGCGCGCGCGCCCTAAACGCGACGCAAGGCCCGTCTCGGCGCGAGATGGACGGCTGCCCGAATCAAATAGGGACCAGCTGGATGCGAGCGTGCCCAACATCCGCATCTGAGTTTGATCTGAATCAAATTGCGACACCGGTCATTTGATAATCATCAAACCGCGCTGGAAGAAATCGGGGATCGTGGTCCGGGCATGTCTTGGGATAGGCCGGACTTTCGAAGGGATCAGGACATGGACATCGCACGCAGTGAGGTTTTCGAGGCCGGCACGCCCACCGCATGCCGCTCCTGCCAGGCGCGGCATGGCGTCGTTTGCGGCGCCTTGTCGAACGCCCAGTTGAAGGAGCTCAACCGCCACTCCCTGCGCCGCAAGGTCGAAGCCGGCTCGGAGATCATTGCTCAAGGGTCGGAGAGCTCATTCTATTCGAACATCATGCGCGGCGTGGTCAAGCTCTGCAAGATGATGCCGGACGGTCGCCAGCAGATCGTCGGCCTGCAGTTCGCTCCCGATTTCGTCGGCAGACCCTTCGTGCGCGAAAGCACGCTGTCGGCCGAGGCCGCCACGGATGCCGAAATTTGTGTTTTCCCCCGCAACCTCCTCGACCGCATGATAGCTGAGACGCCGGAGCTGCAGCGCAGCCTGCACGATCAGGCGCTCAACGAGCTGGATGCGGCGCGCGAGTGGATGCTGACGCTCGGCCGCCGCACGGCGGAGGAAAAGGTCGCAAGCCTGCTCCACCTCATCGCCACCCATGCCGAGCCGCAGACCGCCATCAGCACCGCTTTCGACCTGCCGCTGTCGCGCGCCGAAATCGCCGATTTTCTCGGACTGACGATCGAAACCGTGAGCCGGCAGATGACCAGACTGCGCAAGCGGGGAGTCATCCTGATCGAGAACTCCAGACATATCGTCGTCCCCGATATGGACGAGTTGGAGAAGGTCAGCGCGTAACCAAAAATCAGACGCCAAATTCAAGTTTACGCGCTGATCCTGGATCAGCGCGTGATGACCACCCGGGTATTGGCGAGACCTGCCTGCCGCGCCAGCGAAAAGAACTCCGCCGCGTTGTCGGGATGCAGGCGAACGCAGCCATGCGACGCCGGCCTGCCGAGACGTTTCAGATCAAAGGTGGCGTGAACGGCGTAACCGCCGTTGAAAAATACCGCGTAAGGCATCGGCGCGTTGTCGTACTTGCGGGAGCGGTGATCGCGCGACAGCCACTTGGCGCTCCAGGAACCGGTCGGAGTGACATAACCATTGCGCGCGGTGGAAACCTTCCAGCGATACTTGACGAAGCCGTTCTCGGTGACGGTCATCGTCTGCCTGCCGATGCTGATATTGGCAACCAGCGTTGCCGCCTCAGCCGCAACGGGAGAAAACTGCAGCAATAAACTTGCGGCCGCGGCCGCAAAAATCGTCTTCATGATAACCCCTCTTCGCACCCGCGCAGTTTGATTGCGCCTCACGACAGAGAGACTACGACGATACCTATTATATAGCTTTAACCCGAATGGTAATCACAATTCTAACGAGCGAAAGCGTAATCGTGACGCCACAAGACGGCAGCGCTTGTTCACTGAAGCTTACGCGCCACCGATTGCCGCTTGAGCTGCTGGTAGGCCTTGTTCATCTTTTCACGAATCGAGGCCATCGTCCCGAGATTATGGCCGCAAGCCGCGCAGGTGATGATGTCGGTCTCGCGGATCTCGGCCCGCTCGAACTTCATCTTGGTGCTCTTGCACTTGGGGCACGGGAGTTCAACCTGAACTGTCATCGCTATCTTCCGGTCTGATCGATATGAGGCGCTTCGCATAAACCTTTGCGGCAAAACTGTCCACCGGCGTGTGCAAGCGGTGCGAGGCATCCTAAAGAAAACACAGAAACAGCCCGAAGATCAGACCAGTGAGCACCATGCAGCTGGCATAAAACACCGACACACCGTCCTCGATATCGCCGGCGGTGGCAACGTCCCGGCCGGCGTTGTTGATCATCGGCTCAGTCACGATGACACCGCCGTAGATGCGTGGGCCGGCGAGCTGGACGTTGAGTGCACCGGCCATTGCCGCCTCCGGTCGGCCGGAATTCGGCGAGCGGTGCAGGCCGCCGTCGCGCATCGCCACCCGGATCGCCTCGCGACAGGGGCTCATGCCGCGCCGGATCCAGGCGCCGGCTGCAATCAAAAGAATGGAGAGCCGGGCGGCCGGCCAGTTGGCGATATCGTCCAACCGAGCCGCGGCCCAACCGAAATCGATGTATTTTTCCGATCTGTGGCCAATCATCGAATCCGCCGTGTTCAGCATCTTGTAGGCCAGCAGGCCCGGCAGGCCGAAGACGGCATACCAGAGGGCCGGCGCCACGACGCCGTCGGAGAAATTTTCCGCAAGGCTTTCGATCGCCGCGCGACAGACGGCCGGCTCATCGAGAGTCTCGGGATCGCGCCCGACGATACGGGAGACGGCGTTCCGTCCGCCGGCAAGCCCCTCGCCGCGCAAGGCCGTAGCGACGGCCGCGACATGATCGGCGAGGCTCTTTTGCGCCAAGAAGATCGCCACCAAACCGGCCTCCAGCACGAGTCCGACAAGGCCGAAGAGCGCGAAAAACCGGTCGAACACGAAGCCTGCAGCAATCGACAGCACCAGCAGCGCCAGGATTGCCGCGACGCCGTTCATTCGGCGCTGCGAGCCCGTAAGGCTCGAGGGATTGAGCTGCTGGTCGGCGTAGGAAATCGCCGCACCGAACATGACGACGGGATGCGGTACCCGCGACCACAGCCATTGCGGATCGCCAGCGATCCGGTCGAGCAGCAGCGCCAGGAGCAGCACGAGGAGGTTTTCGTCGATCGTCATCGCTCAAATCCTTGAAGGGCTGCGCTAAGCCGGTTGTCCGCTGCCGGATCGGGCGTCAACCCGAAACGCAGCCAATCCGGCGCATAATCGAACTTGCGGACGAGAATATGATGCCGACAAAGATGCGTGTAAATGTCGCTCGCCCTGATATCGGCGACAAGAGTGAACAACGCCGTTCCGCCCTTGATTCGCAACCCGGCAGCGCTCAGCGCCGCCTGCAGGGCGGCGCTGCGGTCATCGAGACAGCGGCGGATCGCAGCCACGTCCGAACGAAGCAGCGAGGCGGCAAGTGACAGCGCCGGGCCGGAGACCGCCCAAGGACCGAGCCAGTCCTCGAAACGCGCGAGGATATCCTCGGGCGCGATTGCAAAACCGAGCCGCAGGCCGGCAAGCCCAAAGAACTTGCCGAAGGAACGGAAGATTATCAGATTGGGAAGCTCTTGCGCGCGGGCTGCGAGGCTGAGCGCCGGATCCGTATCCCCGAAAGCCTCATCGACAACAAGCAGGCCGTTTGCCGATTTCATCCTGTCGTGCAGCGCTGCCAACGCTTCGGCCGGCCATACCCGCCCGTCGGGATTGTTCGGATTGACGACGACGGCAAGCCTATGCTGGCCGCCGATCGCAGCGATATCGTCCACCGCATCGACGGCAAAACCGGCCGAGGCGAAGGCGCGCGCATATTCGCCATAAGTCGGCGACACCACGGCGACTTTGTCGTCCGTCACGGCGACTTTGTCGTCCGTCATGGCAAACTGGCTTCTTTGTCGAAGCAGCCGCGGCAGAAGCTGAATAACTGATTGCGTGCCTGCCACCGGCAGCGGCAGTATCTCGCCGCTGTCATAATAATCCCGCGCCGCCCGCCTTGCCGCATCGACCAGATAGCTGTCCGGCAGGCGGTGCCAGGCTCTTGTCGGGATCTCCGGCAGGGCGACTGGGCATGGATTGATGCCGGTGGAAAGGTCGAGCCAGTTCTTCGGCCTGCCGCCAAAAGCGGCGGCTGCGGCGGTGACGCCGCCGCCATGGTCGATCGGAGCGCTCATCCGGCGGCTCTCGCAAGGTCGATCAGATGCATGTAGGAACCGGCAACCTGGCCGCGCCGGAGCCCGACGGCACCGAGGTCAGTGCCGAGCGCATCTTGCGCTGTAAACAGCCGCTTTCCCTCCCCTTCGGAGACGACTGTTGAATAGTGGAATTCATGCGCCGTCATCGTCCGCGCAAAGAAAGCGCCGTCAAGCGGCGTTAAGCGGCGATAGCCGAGATGGCGCCTGCGCTCGGCATAACTGGTGACAACAGGCAGCAGGCCGAGCATTTCGTGGCGCCTGCCCTCAGCATCGATCAGCCCATCGCCCAGTACCATGTAGCCGCCGCACTCACCGTATATCCGGATGCCGCGCGCCGCCGCATCGAGCATGCCGGCGCGGAAATTCTGCGCTTGGGAAAGCCGCCCGGCATGCAGCTCGGGATAACCGCCCGGCAGATAGACCGCATCGGCATCACCGGCCGGCGCCTCGTCGGCAAGCGGCGAGAAGAAGGAGATATCAGCCCCGCGCCGCCGCCAGCCGAGCAGCATGTGCTCGTAGCAAAAGGCAAAGGCGACATCGCGCGCCACGGCGATGCGGGCGCCGATCGGCATCAGCCGGTCGATATTGGCGGCCGACGGCCGGTTGAGGCCCTGCCTTGCGATGCGCAACAGGAATTCGAAATTGCACGTCTCGGAAACGGCGTCCGCCGCCTGGTCGATGAAATTCTCGAGGGTGGCATGTTCGACGGCCTGAACGAGGCCGAGATGGCGTTCCGGCAAGGCAAGCGCCTTGTCGCTGCCAATCACGGCGATAACCGGCATGCGGATCGCTTCGAGCGCCTGACGCAGCATCGCCTCGTGCCGCTCGCTGCCGACCTTGTTGAGGATGACGCCGGCAACGCGGACATTGGCGCGGAAGCCGGCAAAACCGGATACCAGCGGCGCAACAGACTGCGACATGCGCGAGGCATCGACCACGAGCACCACGGAGAGGCCGAGCTGGGTGGAAAGATCGGCCGCCGTCCCCTTCCCGTCAGCCGCTCCGTCGAACAGTCCCATCATCGCCTCGATGACCAGGATGCGGTCGCCGGAGCGGTGAAGAGCGGCATTGGCCGAGATCAGTTCCGGGCGCATCGCCCATGGATCGAAGTTCAGGCAGGGCGTGCCACTCGCCGCCGCATGGAAGGCGGGATCGATATAATCGGGACCGGCCTTGCCGGGCGCAATCGCCACGCCGCGCCGGCGAAGCGCTCTCAGCAGCCCGAGTGTCACCGTCGTCTTGCCGGCGCCGGAGGAAGGGGCTGCGATCAGGAGGCCGCTCATATCAGCACCTTGCCGGACCGGCGAAAAGGATTGGGTTGCAGCCGCCTGCCTGCCAGCGCGCCGAGCCAGTCGAGCGATGCCCGCAACCGCACCACCTCGCCGACCACGACGATCGCCGGCGGCTCGAGCCCGGAGGCGGCAGCCGCATCGGTCGCTTCGCCGAGTGTCGTCTCCAGCACCTGCTGCGCGCCGGTCGCCGCATTGCAGACGAAAGCAACCGGTTCGGATGCCGGGCGGCCCGACGCCATCAGGTTGGCGCTGATCTGGGCGATATGCTTCATCGCCATATACATCACGATGACGGGAGAACCCGTGCCGATCGCTTCCCAATTGATCGCATCGGGCACGATCCCGGAGGAATCATGGCCGGTGAGAAAGGTCACGGCGTGGTTGATCTCGCGATGCGTGATCGGAATGCCGGCATAGGCGAGACCGCCGATGCCGGCCGTAATGCCCGGCACGATGCGGAAGGGAATGTTGTGCTCGACCAGCGTCAGCGCCTCTTCCCCGCCCCGCCCGAAGACGAAGGGATCGCCGCCTTTCAGCCGCAGCACCCGCTTGCCGGTGCGCGCCAGCTCCACCAGCCGAAGCGAAATATCCCGCTGCTTGGCGGAGGGCTTGCCACCGCGTTTTCCGGCATATTCCAGTTCCGCGCCGGGCTGTGCGAGCTTCAGACAGTCCTCGTCGACCAGCGCGTCGTGCACGACCACATCCGCCTCCGCCAATCCCTTGGCGGCAAGCAGCGTCAACAGCCCGGGATCCCCGGGACCGGCGCCAACGAGCCAGACGCTGCCCGGCTCCAGTGCCGGCAAATGTGAGAATGGGCTGTTCATCATTGTGTTGATCTAGGCCCAGCGAGAAGCAAGGTCAACGCCGCCTGCGCCACCTCACCTGAAGTTGCCGAGACAACGATGACTCACTTTGCGAGGAGGCAGATTCGAATTCTCGGAAAAGCCGGGCAAGCCTATGAATGTTATAATGAATACCGTTCACCTCCCGCGCGTCGGCGTCCTCGGCCTTTTGCCGAGGATCTGCTGCCCTATCGAACGCAAGTAGATGCTGGGGGCACAAGCCCGAGCATGACGAAAGAGGCGTTGCAGCCTGTGGCCAACCTTCAGGCCGGTCAGGCCCGAAGCATCGTATCGCGGATGAGGTCGATCACCCTTTGCGACTCGATTCCCGTGGCGACGATCTGGCTCGGCAGACCGTCCCAGTCGCCCGGTGGGAAGCGGCGGCCGTCCGGCTTGATGACCGTCTGGCCATCGGCAATGCCGCCGCAGACGACGCGCACCGCGCCGGTGATTGTGGTGAAAAGCGCAGGCGCCACGACGTAAACGGCGGCGCAGCTGTCATGCACCATCATGCCGTCTTCGACGGCATGGCTGTAAAAATCGATGTAATGCTGCGACAGCCCGTCGAGCAGCTTCACCGCCGCGTCGCCCCTGGCCGCCATTGCGCCGAGATAGCTGCGGCTCATCGTGGTGATCGAGGTGACGTCGAGGCCGATGACGACCACTTTCCACGGCGCCGTCATGACGATGTCTGCCGCTTCCGGATCACCGTGGATATTGGCTTCGGCGACCGGAGAGACATTGCCCGGCACATAGAAATTGCCGCCCATGACGACGACATCCTTGACGAGGCCGGCAATCTGGGGATCTTCCTTCAGCGCCATCGCCAGATTGGTCATCCGGCCAACGGCCACCAGCCTGACTTCGCCGGGGTTGGCCCGTACGGTATCGATGATGAAGCGGTGCGCCGGCCTTGGATCGAGCGGCAGGTCGATTGTGTGTGGTACCTCGATATTGCCGAGGCCATTGTCTCCATGCACCATGGCCGGCCATTCCCGCTCGGCGCGCGCCGCATCGATGGTGACACTCGCGCCCTTGGCGACGGGGGCCGGAATTTCCCATTCCCGCTTGAGGAAGAGCGCATTGCGCGTCGTCGTCTCGACCGAGGCATTGCCGAAAACGGTGGTGATGCCGATCAGATCGATCTCGGGATGGCGGTGCAGGAAAAGAAGCGCCATGGCGTCATCGACGCCGGGATCCGTGTCATAAATGACCTTGTGCATGATTGTCCTCTAGATATGAATCGCTGAATTGCCGGTCGGCGCCGCGAATTGCCGCCAACATAACGACCGTCAGGCTTTCTGCAACCCGATGCGGGCAATCGCCGCTGTCGCATGCGCGGATTTGATCTTGCCGAGCACCAGTTCGCCATCCGCCCCGATCGCCGCAAGCGCTGCCGATTCCGCCACACCATGGCAGCCGACGCGGGCAAATACGATGGCGGAGGGATTTTTGAGCCGCGGCGTTTCCTGCTCCAGCCGCGGCGCATCGAAAAAAACGGCAGGCACGGTAAAATGCGCCGCAATGCCAAGGATCGCCGTTTCTTGTGCGCGGCTGTCGATGGAAGCGAGGGCAGCGAGCTCCTCTCCGCCGATTCCGGCCGCCTTCAACGCCGCGACGGCAAGCCCCAGCACTTCCGCGGGCGGCGTCCCGCGCTCGCAGCCGAGCCCGAGCACATAACGCCTCGTCCGATCGAAAGAAATATCACTCATGGAAGCCGTCGAATGCGCCCTCGCTGTGTCCTCGCAGCCATTGCAGCTTGGAGGGGGAAATGCAACAAGACCGGCTGAAAACCCTTCTGGAATAGCATCTTGTCTGACATCGCCCTCCATCTGCTCCTGCTGCTATGCGCCGCTGCCTTCTTTGCTGGTTTCGTCGATGCCATTGCCGGCGGCGGCGGCCTGATTACCGTTCCCGCCATGCTGATCGCCGGCATTCCGCCACTCCAGACGCTCGGCACCAACAAAGTGCAGTCGATCTTCGGCGCCGCTTCGGCAACGCTCGCTTACGCCCGCAAGGGCCATGTGCAGCTGCACGAACAGCTGCCGATGGCGCTGATGGCCGTGATGGGCGGGGCGATCGGCGCTGCCCTTGCAACGATCGTACCCGGACAAGTGCTACAGGCCATCATGCCGGTGCTGCTCCTGGCGATTGCGATCTTCTTTGCGGTCAAGCCGAACCTCAACGACCTCGACAAACACCGGATCATCACGCATTTCGTCTTCGGCCTGACCTTGGTGCCGGCCATCGGCTTTTATGACGGCGTCTTCGGTCCCGGCACCGGTTCCTTCTTCATGCTCGCCTTCGTCACGCTGGCCGGCTTCGGCGTGCTAAAGGCCACCGCCCATACCAAACTTCTCAATTTCGGCTCGAATTTCGGCGCGCTGATCGTCTTCGCAAGCTTCGGCGCGATCCTCTGGAAGATCGGCCTGCTGATGGGCATCTGCCAGTTCCTCGGCGCCCAGCTCGGCTCACGGCTCGCCATGCGCATCGGCGCAAAGCTGATCAAGCCGCTGCTCGTCATCGTCTGCGTCGCTCTCGCGGTAAAGCTGCTTGCCGATCCCACCAACCCGCTGCGCGTCTGGCTTGGGATCTAGAGCACCTTCCATTACCTCCAGCGTAATTGATAGGGTGCACCACCTTCGCCCATGATCGCGCTGCCTGGGATGGCCGGGCGATCAAAAGGAGATAACCCGATGAACGACGCAAAGACCAACGCCGAACGCTATCTCGCGATCTGGAACGAGACGGATGCAACGCGCCGCCGCGTGCTCATCGCCGACAGCTGGACGGAAGCGGCAACCTACGTCGATCCGCTGATGCGTGGGCAAGGCCATGAACAGATCAATTCGTTGGTCGAAGCTGTACAGAGCCGCTTTCCAGGCTTCCGCTTCGCCCTGATCGGCACCGCCGACGGCTTCGGCGATCACCTGCGCTTTTCCTGGGGCCTCGGGCCGGAAAATGGCGAAGCGCTGATCAAGGGCACGGATTTTGCCGAACTCGAGGACGGCAAGCTCAAAGCGGTGCGCGGCTTCATCGATCAATTGCCGGAAGCCGCCTGATGGCTCCGACCACCCGTTGTCTCGGAGATCACCTGCGCGAATGGCGCCAGCGCCGCCGCATGAGCCAGCTGGACCTCGCGCTGGAAGCCGAAATCTCGCAACGGCACCTGAGTTTCATCGAGAGCGGGCGCTCGACGCCGAGCCGCGAAATGCTGCTGCATCTGGCCGAACGTCTTGGCGTGCCGCTACGCGACCGAAACCCGCTGCTGCTCGCAGCGGGTTTCGCCCCCGTCTTTGCCGAACGCAGGCTCGATGACCCCGCCCTGGAGCCGGCGCGGCGCACCGTCGACATGGTGCTGAAGGGCCACGAGCCCTTCCCCGCCATCGCCATAGACCGCCACTGGACACTGGTTGCCGCCAACGCCGCCATAGCACCGCTGCTCGAGGCGGTGGCCGATCGAACTTTGCTGGAGCCGCCTGTCAACGTGCTTCGCCTCAGCCTGCATCCGCAGGGGCTTGCGGCCGATATCACCAACCTCTCCGAATGGCGCACCCATCTCCTGGATCGACTGCGCCAGCAGATTTCGGTCTCGGGCGATCCCATGCTGGAAAAGCTGTTGGGCGAGCTGCTTGCCTATCCCTCCGGCGAAGCTTCCGGCGAGCGCCATGCCGACCTTGCCGGCATCGCCGTTCCACTGAAGCTTTCGACGAAAGCCGGCCTGCTCTCATTCATTTCGACAACGACCGTCTTCGGCACGCCCGTCGATATCACTCTGTCGGAACTGGCAATCGAAACACTCTTTCCGGCCGATGAGGAAACCGCCGCCATCCTGCGCGGCCATCCGGCGAATTAATCGCTTTTCCGCGCAATTCCGCCGCACGCTTTTAAAATTCCACGCCCGGCTGCCCCTTGATGCCCGAGCGGAATGGATGTTTGACGAGCTCCATCTCGGTCACGAGATCGGCGATCTCGATCAGCTCCTCCTTGGCGTTTCGCCCGGTCAGCACGACATGCGTCATGAGGGGCTTCTCGTTTTTGAGGAATGTCACGACGTCGTTGATGTCGAGATAGTCATAGCGCAACGCAATATTGATCTCGTCGAGCAACACCATGGAATTGCGCTCGTCGCGGATGAGCTCCTTCGCCTTTTCCCAGGCCGCACCGGCCGCTGCCACGTCGCGAGCCCGGTCCTGCGTCTCCCAGGTAAAACCCTCGCCCATCGTGTGGAACTGGCAGATGTCGGAGAAATGCTTCTCGATCAGATCGCGCTCGCCTGTCCACATTGCGCCCTTGATGAACTGCACGACGGCGGAAGGCTTGCCATGGGCGATATGGCGGAAGATCATGCCGAAAGCAGCGGATGATTTGCCCTTGCCCTTGCCGGTATGGACGATGATCAGCCCCTTCTCATCCGTCTTTGTCGCCATGATCTTATCGCGCGCGGCCTTCTTCTTCGCCATCTTTTCTGAATGGCGGGCATCGTCCTTTTCGGCGGGTACGACTGGCTCTTCGTTCATGGCTGGCTGCCTGCTCTTTTCCTGGTTTCATTGATGTCTGCGAGGTTGAATTGCGCCGAGTTGCTTCGCGGCGTCCAGAGCTGCCGCTCGATCGCCTCCAGCAGCCGCTCCTTCATCTCGGCTAGGGCGGCCGGGTTCTTCTCGGCCATGAAGTCGCGCACTTTGGGGTCGGCCACGAAGGCCTGATAGACCGCCTCGAAATGATGGCTACCGACAGCGCCCGTCGTCGCCGCAAAGGCAAAGAGATAATCGACCGTCGCTGATATCTCGAATGCGCCCTTGTAGCCGTGGCGCATGACGCCCTCGATCCATTTAGGATTGACGACGCGGCCGCGCACCACCCGCCCGATCTCTTCTTCCAGTGAGCGGATGACAGGCTTTTCCGGCCGCGAATGATCGTTGTGGTAGATCGCCGGCCGCTCGCCGGAAAGCGCTTCCGCCGCCGCCGCCATGCCGCCTTCGAATTGGTAGTAGTCATCACTGTCGAGCAGATCGTGCTCGCGATTGTCCTGGTTTTGCACGACCGCCTGGATGGAACGCAGCCGCTCCTCGAACAGCCCGCGCTCGGCACGGCCATCCGCGCCCGCGCCATAGGCATAGCCGCCCCAGACAAGATAGGCCTCGGCAAGATCGGCCCGCCGCTCCCAGCCCTTCTCGTCGATCAGCGCCTGCAGACCCGCGCCATAAGCGCCGGGCTTGGACCCGAAGATGCGATACCCCGCCCGCTTCGCCGCCGCGTTCTCATCAAGCCCGGCAGCCGTGAGCCGCGCCGTCTCGCCGCGCATGCGCCCGGCGATCGGATTGTCGGCCGCATCCTCATCCAGCGCGCCGATGGCGCGGATTGCCTTGTCGAATAGGGCAATCTGTTCCGGAAAAGCATCTCGGAAGAAGCCGGATATGCGTAGTGTCACATCCACGCGCGGCCGCCGCAGCATGGCCGGCGGGATGATCTCGTAGCCGGTGACCCGCCGCGAGGCCATGTCCCACATCGGCTTGACACCGATCAGCGCCAAGGCCTGCGCGATATCATCGCCGCCGGTACGCATGTTGGACGTGCCCCAGGCCGTCAGCCCGAAGGAAATAGGCCATTCGCCATGATCCTGCACATAGCGCCGGATCAGCAGTTCAGCAGACCTTTTCCCAAGCTCATAAGCGGCCGGTGTGGGCACCGCGCGGCTGTCGACCGAATAGAAATTCCGCCCCGTCGGCAAAACATCCGGCCGCCCCCGCGTCGGCGCACCGGAGGGGCCGGGCGGCACAAAACGACCGTCGAGGCCACGCAGCAGACTGGCGATCTCGGCCGGACCGCAGGCGAGGGTCGAGGGCTTGAGGCAGGATTCTATTTGGTCGAGCACAGCTCTGGTCTGGGACCAGAGGGGTGGGCAAGTGAACTCACCGGCAACGAGCTTGGCCGCGAGCAGCTCGATACGCTCGACCGTGTCGCCATTGGTGCGCCAAGGGGCGTCGAGGAGGTCGGCCAGGATTGGTGAACGGGGGCCCGTCCAGGGGGCGGCCATGTCGCAGTCGAGGGGATCGAATGTGGATGCGACGGACACAACACCTAAAGCCAAATCTCCCGCAATCGCCCGCTGCAAACTCGCATCCCCACCCTCGCCGAGCCCGCGCGGCACCCGCGCCAGCGCCACGGTGAGATCCGTCAGCAACCGCCCTTCCGGCGAAAGCCCGAACACATGCAATCCATCCCGGATCTGCATTTCCTTGAGGTCGCAGAGATAGGCATCAAGTTTCTTCAGCGCCTCGCCTTCGCTCTCCCCCTTCGCAATCCCCGCATCCCGATCCAGCCCGATATCGGCAACAAGGTCCAAGATCTGCCGGGAAAGCAGCCGGATGCGCCTGGGATCCCCACCCGACGCCTCGTAATATTCATCGACCAGCGCCTCCAGATCCTTGAGAGGCCCATAGCTTTCCGCTCGCGTCAGCGGCGGCGTCAGGTGGTCGATGATGACGGCACCGGTGCGGCGCTTCGCCTGCGTGCCCTCGCCGGGATCATTGACGATGAAGGGATAGAGATGCGGCAACGGCCCGAGGATGGCCTCCGGGTAGCAGCTTTCCGATAGCGCCAGCGCCTTGCCCGGCAGCCATTCCAGATTGCCGTGCTTGCCCATGTGAATGACGACATCGGCGCCGAACTCCTGGCGCAGGAAGGCATAGAAGGCGAAATAGCCATGCGGCGGCACCAGATCCGGCGAGTGGTAGCTCTCCTTGGGATCGATATTGTAACCACGCGCCGGCTGGATGCCGACGAGCAAGCCACCAAACCGGGCGAACGGCAGGGCGAAAGCGCCCTCGCGCAGATAGGGATCGGCTTCGGGATTGCCCCAGCGCGCCGTCACCTCATGCTGAATCTGTTTGGGAAGAGAGGTGAAGAAGCTCTTGTATCGACTCACGGAAAGCGTCTCGCGCACCATCTTACCGTCGAAGCCTGAATTGGTCGGCCCTTGAATCAGATGCCGCATAAGCGCATCGCCATCGGCTGGGATGCCGGCAACGGGATAACCGGCCTTATCCATCGCCCGCATAACCTCGATCGTGCCGGCGGGGGTATCGAGACCGACGCCATTGCCGAGCCGCCCGTCACGATTGGGATAATTCGCCATGACCAGCACAACGCGCCGCTCCGCAGTCCCCTTCCGCCGCAGCCGCGCCCAGTTGCCGGCAAGTGTGGCGACATAGGCCATGCGCCCGGCATCCGGTTCGCTGGAAACGATGTTGGCCTCGACGGCGGCGTCATAGCGGGCAGCCGCCTTGAAGGCGACGGCGCGCGACAGCACACGTCCATCCACCTCCGGCAAGGTGACGTTCATGCCGAGATCGCGGGCCGATAGCCCTTGCGAAGAGGCCACCCAGGCCTCCCACGACGAAGCCGAGAAAATCGCCTGCAGCACGATCGCGTCATTCGCCTCCAGCACCGTCGGCTCGCGATCGCCGCCGGGGGCAGAGACTGCGAAGCCCGTGGTGTTGATGACGACATCGGGTTTCACGTCGGCAAAGATGGTTTGAAGGATACCCTTGGAGACGGGGTCCTTAAGGCTATAGGCAAAGACCGGTAGCGGGGCCAGTCCTTGCGCCCCCAGCGCTTCGATCAGGGCCTCGACGGGCCGGATTTCGCCGCTTTGGACGAGAGCGCGGTAGAAGGCGATGGCGACGACAGCGCGATCCGCAGGTTTAAAACCCACCTCTTCAACCGATTGTGCTGCACCCCCCTCACCTGAGACGAGCCCCCGCCACTCCTCAACGCCAACCAGCCCCCGCCCCGGCCACCATATCCCCGCTTTCATCAGCGGCGCGGCCGGCGCCGGCTTCTCCTCTCCCGAGAGCATCGCCGAGGCATAGGCGAGAAAGCCCCGCGCATTGGCATCACCACCCTCGATCAGATACCCCCACAATGCATTGAGATCCTCCGGCGCCACATTGGAAAACGGCGTCAGCCCCGCATCCGGCTTCGCATCGCCCGGCAGCACCGCAATCAGCGCTCCGCTGCGGGCCGCCCCGGCATGCAGCGCCTCCAGCGCATAGTGGAAATAGCTCGCCCCTCCCAGGGCTCGCACGATAATCAGCTTCGCATGCCGCGCCGTGCGCTCGACATAGGTATCGACCGACATCGGGTGCTTTAGGCTCATCAGGCTCGCAAGCCGCAGCGAATGCCCAGTCGCCCCGCCGGCATGGACCGCGGCGATCGCCGCAAGCTCGGTGTCGGCGGCCGACAGGAACAGGATATCGCCCGGCGACTGGCCGAGGTCGATGGCTTCGTCGCCGTCGCTGATCGTTCCCTGCTGGGCCAGAAGCAGATGCATGGATTTACGTCAGCGCCTCGATCGCCGCCCTGACCGCATCTTGATCCATGTCGTAAAGGCCGATGACGACGAGGCGCGTGGCCCGCGCTTCGCCCGGCGTCCAGGCGCGGTCGAAATACTGGTCGATGCGGGCGCCGACGGCCTGCAACTGCAGGCGCATTGGCTTGCCCGCAACGTCGATGAAGCCCTTCAGGCGCAGCACGTCATGCTCCGCGATGATCTCCTTCAGCTTCTCGATAAAGCCGGTGATGTCCGAGATAGCGCCAAGCTCGGCGACGAAACTGTCGAATTCGTCGTGGTCATGCGGCTCGCCAGCCTCGTGTTCCAGCTCGTGATGAGACTTGCGGTTGACGATATCGCCCTCCGTGCCGATGCCGAGGCCGAGCAGCACGCTGGCCGGCACCTCGCCGTTCCTGGCTTCGATCATCACGGGCTTGCGGGCGATGCGTGAGGCGACTTCGCTCTTCACGCGGCCGAGGCCGTCAGTGTCGATCAGGTCGGTCTTGTTGAGCACGATCAGGTCGGCACAGGTCAGTTGATCCTCGAAAAGCTCCTCGATGGGGCTCTCGTGATCGAGCGATTCATCCTCGACGCGGCGGGCATCGACGGCATCGTGATCGTCGGCGAACCGCCCGGCGGCAACGGCTGCGCTATCGACCACGGTGATGACGCCGTCGACAGTGACTTCACTGCGAATATCCGGCCAGTTGAAGGCGGCGACCAGCGGTTGCGGCAGCGCAAGACCCGAAGTTTCGATGACGATATGGTCTGGACGCTGGTCTCGCTCCAGGAGTTTGGTCATGGTCGGAATGAAATCGTCGGCCACCGTGCAGCAGATGCAGCCGTTGGTGAGCTCGATGATATCGTCCTCGGTGCAATTCTCCGCGCCGCAGCCCTTCAGCACGTCGCCGTCGACGCCGAGATCGCCAAACTCATTGATGATCAGCGCGATCTTCCTGCCGCCCGCATTGGTAAGCAGGTTGCGGATCATCGTCGTCTTGCCCGCACCCAGGAAGCCGGTGATGACGGTTGCGGGAATCTTCTGGTGGTTCATGGAACTTCAACCCTTCATTTTCAGCGGCAGCCCTGCCGCGATGAAATAAACTTCGCCGGCTTTCGCCGCGATCATCTGGTGCAGCCGGCCGGCATGGTCGCGGAACTCCCGCGCCATGCGGTTCTCGGGCACGATGCCGAGGCCGACTTCATTGGAAACGATGACAAGGCGCGCCTTTGCCTGCGGCAGCCACGCCGCAAGCGCGGCAGCCTGTAGCGCGGTATCGCGACCTTCCATCATCAGATTGGTCAGCCACAACGTCAGGCAATCGATGAGGATCGCCCTGCCCGCGCCATCGATGGCCGCAAGCCGCTCGGCAAGCGCCAATGGCTCCTCGTGCGTAGTCCAGGAGGAGCCGCGATCGGCCTTGTGCTGATCGATCCGCGCCTGCATCTCCTCGTCCCATGCCCGGCCAGTCGCGATATAATGGCGCTCGAGGCCGCTCGCTGTGACGAGGTTTTCGGCGAAGCGGGATTTACCGGAGCGCGCGCCGCCGAGAACGAGGGTGGAATTGGGAAGGCAATCGGTCATGCCGAGGCGCTCCTGCTGGGGAGGTCGGTGCCTCGATTTGCTCCGCAGATACCACAGCTGGCGGTCGAGCGGGGCGCCACGTTCTCGACGCAGGAGACTGAAAGCCTCTCATCTGCCACACAAGGCAGAGCCGAATTCATTCGTTCAGCCAAAACAACCTCCGTGCTGGCAGCGGGCTCTTTGCCCTGGATTGGGCTTTTCGCCCGGCACGGGATGGCAGGTCTCCTGGCTCGCGGGTATCGGCCACGATCGGGGCGGACCGGAAACCGGTCGCCCCTGATCGTGCCGGCGGACCCGCCTCACCTTCCCGGCTGCTTCGGTGAAGAGGTGGACGATTCGTAGAAATAGAGGCGTCCGACCCCGGTTGTTCACCATGCATTTCCAGTGGCTTTTCCGGCATCTCGTCCTTTCCGCCCGCCCGCACCATTGCTGGCTGCCGGCGAAAAGCGCTGAATGCCGGATGGAAGACCCTAACCGCTCTACAGTCGCGGGGTCGGCTGTGATGAAGGCGCCCGGCTTGGGTCCGCCCCGTCACATTCCCTTTTCATCCGGAAGAGCGCAACGCCGATCCGGAACCATCCGTTATGTCGGGATGGTCAGGCGACCATCCTTATAGCAAAGATGGTTAGGCAAGCCGGCGATTGAAGTCAACGACCTTCGCGGCCGCCTCGCACCGGATTAGCCACGGAGCTATAGGCCAATACGACTGAGTCTACCGGAAAAATCGTCTTTTATCAGAGTCTTACGTCGTGAATATTTGATCGGCGCGCCGGCTTTTCGCCGCAATTGCGTTGCAAGCGGACTGCGCCGTCGCCCTTGAACGGGTCTCTCCCCGCCTAGTTGTTTAGCCATGCTCATGAAATTGGATCGGCGCCGCTTGCGGGCGCTGCGTGTTTTCTTCGATCCGGGACGGTTGCGTGCACTGACCCGCCGCAGCGAGGTCGGCCTGTCGCTGGCAGGCGCCGTCGTCGGCATCGCCTCCGGGCTGGCCGTCACCGGCATGAGTCTCGTTTCCAAGGAACTGCATCAACTTGTCTTCGGCATCGCCGACGAGCAAAGGCTGAGTTCGTCGCTGATCGAAGACAAGCTGCTGCTGCTCACCGCCCCCGTCATGGGTGGCGTCCTGCTCGGCCTATTGCTTTACATTCTGGCCAAGCGGCGCAAAAAGCCGATGGTCGACCCGATCGAGGCCAATGCGCTGCATGGCGGCCGCCTGTCGCTTACCGACAGCATCATCGTCGCCGCGCAGAACCTCATCTCCAACGGTTTCGGCGCCTCCGTCGGCCTGGAGGCCGGTTACACCCAGCTCGCCGCTGGCCTCGCCTCGAAATTCGGTCTGAAGCTGCAGCTTCGCCGATCCGACCTGCGCACCCTCGTCGGCTGCGGCGCGGCAGGCGCCATCGCCGCCGCCTTCAATGCGCCGCTGACCGGCGCCTTCTACGCCTTCGAGCTGATCATCGGCACCTATACCATCGTGTCGCTGACGCCCGTCGTCGTCTCCGCCCTCGTGTCAACCCTTGTGGCGCGGCTGCTCGCCGAGGGCGATTTCACCATCGATATCGGCAGTTTCGGCTCCGTCGTGCCGGCCGACTATGTTCCGGCGCTGCTGCTCGGCGTCTTCTGCGCCGGCGTCGGCATCCTCCTCATGCAGGGCGTCGCCTTCATCGAGGAACTGGCCCGCAAGAGCTCGATCGCTCCGCCCTTCCGCCCCGCACTCGGCGGCATCATCGTCGGGCTGCTGGCGATGATCTCGCCGCAGGTGCTATCGGCCGGCCACGGCGCCCTGCATCTCAATCTCGCGCGCGAGGTGGCGATCCCGGCGCTGATCGGCCTCTTCCTCTTGAAATCCCTTGCCTCGGCGATCTCGATCGGCTCCGGCTTCAGGGGCGGCCTGTTTTTCGCCTCGCTGTTCATGGGTGCCCTGCTCGGCAAGCTCTTCGCCTATTGCGGCCCTTATTTCGCCGACACGACGCTGACGCCGGTCATCTATGCCGTGGTCGGCATGAGTTCGCTCGCCGTCGCCGTGATTGGCGGGCCGCTGACGATGACGTTCCTGGCGCTCGAAATTACCGGCGACTTTCCGATCACCGCCCTGGTGCTTGCCGCCGTCATTACCTCCTCGCTCGTCGTTCGCTCGACCTTCGGTTACTCCTTCGCCACCTGGCGTTTCCACCTGCGCGGCGAAAGCATCCGTAGCGCCCATGATGTCGGCTGGATCCGCAATCTAACAGTCGACAAGCTGATGCGCGCCGACGTCAAGACGGCAAAAGCCGGCATTGCGCTGGAAGAATTCAAGCGGGCCTTCCCGATCGGCTCGACCCAGCGCGTCATCCTCGTCGAGGAGAACGACAAATATGCGGGTCTCGTGCTGGTGCCGGAGATCTACGCCAACCCGACCGATGTCCAGGACGAAAGCCAGACGCTTGCCGATTTCGTCCGCTACCGCAACGATTTCCTGCAGCCGCAGATGAACGCCCGCCAGGCAGCGGCGATCTTCGACAAGACCGAAAGCGAAGCGCTTGCCGTTGTCAACAACCTGATCGAGCGCAAGGTGGTCGGCCAGCTCAGCGAGAGCCACACGCTGCGCCGCTACAGCGAAGAGCTCGACCGCCGACGCCGCGAGGTTTCCGGCGAGATCTGATCCTCTTACGACGCGGTGTCGGCGAGCCGGAAAACGTCGGCTCTCTTCGAAACGCCGCGCAAGTCGAAGGACCCCAGATATTCGCTGGCGGCCGTGCAGGTCTTGGCGAAACTCTCCGACATTAAAAGGTTCTCTCCGAGCGTGCCGCAGAGCTTCTCAAGCCGCGAAGCCTCGTTGACGGCCCTGCCGATCACCGTGAAGTCGAGCCTGCCCCGGGCGCCGACATTACCGTAGAATACCTCGCCGACATGAAGCACGACATCGACGCCGATATCCGGACCGCCATCCAGCGTCCGCTCGCTGTTGAGCACTTCGTTTGCTTTCAGCAGGTTCTTGGCGGAAGCCAGCGCAGCCAGACAAGCCCGTTTCGAATCCTCGGCGTCCGTTGGGAAGATCGCAAGCACACTGTCGCCCATGAACTTAAGAATCTCGCCGGAATTTTCCTCGACATGCCGGTCGATCAGATCGAAATGCTCGTTGAGAAAGCCGACGATCTCGGCGGGCTCATATGCCTCGGTCAACGCTGTGAAATCGCGAAGGTCGGCAAGCAGGATCGCGGCATTGATAGAACCGCCCATCCCCCTCCGCGTCTCTCCGGAGAGGATGCGCGCGCTCGTCTTGGCGCCGGTATAGACCGCAAGGATCTCGGTGGCGGTCTTCGACACCGCCACCCGGTAGGCGGCGAGCCCCAGCGCCGGCAAAAGCTGTTCGATGACTTCCAGTTGCCCGTCGGAAAATCCGCCCGGCGCATCACTGGTAAGAGAAAAGCCGAGCCCGCGCAGCGTCACCTCTTTGGGGAATTCGAAAATGCTGGTCACGTGGTCGGTGCCGCCGGCCTGCGCAAACTCGTTCAGCTCGCTGTACTGGAGCCCCTCGCCTTTGGCCAGGTTCCATCGCCCCCGTCTCTCGTCGCGGCTCAAAAGGTAAAAGATCGGCGTCTTCTCGAAGTTGCGCTCGGTCTCGCTGCCGTGCTCCGCATTTTCGAGAATGGTCGCGCCGCCGCGCACGAAGCTGGCGGAAACGCCGCGATACATCGGATGCAGGGACGGCATCCTGATGCTCGCCCGCCAGATCGGAAATCCATCCTGGATCAACCGCTCGCACAGACCGGAAACGAGTTCGCCGATATGCTCGCAGGTGATTCCCTGTTCGATAAGCCACTGAATATGATCGTTAATTTCTTGAATCTCCACATGAGCCGGCGCGATCTTATGACGGCAAATCGGGCAAATAGGCGGCGATGTCGAACCGGCTGCCGTCATATCGATTGATAGTCGCGCCAAGCCGATATTTCCAGCCGCAAACAACGGGAAGTTTTGATCCGACGGCGGTACGACGTAAGCGGGTATCCAATCACATCCTGACCGTCATACCGCTGTCGACGGTCAACACATGGCCGCTGACGAAGGAGGCTGCACGGCTTGCCATTCATTGCCCTTCGCTTGCGCTCAGCACTCGCGGCTTCGCCGCTCACCCCGCATCTGCTTGGAGGTATCTTCTCCCCGCTGGGGATGAGGGACAAGTGGCAGCGCTTTACCCATTCACATCCTATGCAGGTCAGAAAGACGACTCACGATCCCTCCATCCGACCCCAGCAGCCCCGCAAGCCAGCGCGGATCGAGATGTTTCTCCAGTTCTCCGGCGATCTCGTCGAGCGCCAGCTCGACGCTCTCGCGATAATTCCTCCGCTCGCCTGACAGGCCGAAGCTCTGTAGCAGTTGCGCGCGGTAGGCATCGCTACCGAACAACCCGTGTAAATAGGTGCCCATGATCCGCCCGTCCGCCGAAACCGCACCGTCGGTCATGCCGTCTACGATCGCCGAGGGGCGTTCACAATCGGGACCGCTCGTGACGCCGAGATGGATCTGGTAGCCGGCAAGCGGCGCATCATATTCTGTCGAGCGCGCCTGGCTGTTGCGCACGGTCTTCTCCGGCGCCATCTCCGTTTCGATATCGAGAAGGCCAAGCCCCGGCGTCTCGGTTGCTCCCCCCTCGATGCCGAGCGGATCGCGCACGCGCCGCCCGAGCATCTGGTAGCCGCCGCAAATGCCGATCACTCGGCCGCCGCGCCGAACATGCGCGGCAAGATCGCGGTCCCACCCCGCAGCCCTGAAGTCGGCGAGATCCGCAATCGTCGATTTCGAGCCGGGAAGGATGACCAGGCTCGCATCGGCAGGCAGCCGCTCGCCTGACCGCACGAAGACCAGCTCGACATCCGGCTCCGCTTTCAACGGGTCGAGATCGTCGAAATTGGCGATGCGCGGCAATACCGGCACGGCGACCTTCAGCGCGCCCGCCCCGCCCTTCACCAACCGCTCGAGCACGACCGAATCTTCGGCCGGCAGGCGCCCGGCAGCCGACAGCCATGGCACGACGCCGAAGCAGGGCCAGCCCGTGTGCCCTTCGATGGCGCGAATGCCGTTGTCGAACAGCGAAACGTCGCCGCGAAACTTGTTGATGATGTAACCCGAGATCATCGCCCGGTCGGCGTCTGCGAGAATTGCATGCGTGCCGACCAGCGAGGCGATGACACCGCCGCGATCGATATCGCCGACGAGCACCACCGGCACGCCTACCTGCGTTGCAAAGCCCATATTGGCGATGTCGCCGGCCCTCAGATTGATTTCGGCCGGCGACCCCGCACCCTCGACAATGACGAGATCGGCGCCCACAGCCACCTTTTCGAAGCTTTCCAGCACAGCACCAAGCAGCTCGGGCTTCAGCCGCTGATAGTCCCGCCCCTTCGCCTGGCCGAACAGCCTGCCCTGCACGATGATCTGGCTGCCATTTTCCGATTGCGGCTTGAGCAGCACCGGGTTCATGTGCACCGAGGACGGCGTACGGGCCGCGAGCGACTGCAGCCATTGCGCTCGGCCGATCTCGCCGCCGTCGTCGGCGACGGCCGCATTGTTCGACATGTTCTGCGGCTTGAACGGCCGCACCGTCAGCCCGTGATTGGCCGCCAGCCGGCAAAGCCCCGCGACCAGCACCGTCTTGCCGACATCCGAGCCGGTTCCCTGCAGCATGATCGCTCTTGCCATGGTGGCCGCCTTTCGTTCAGGCGAGGCCTACAATGGCGGCCGATCCCGGGTCAAGGCGCGATCTGCCCGGTTAAAACGCGAAAACCGCGCATGGCCGTGGCTCTGCGCGGTTTGCCGAAAACTCAGGCGTCTTCGCCCCTACACGGCGAAGCTCGCTTTCTCCGGTACGCACTACCTGAACCGGAAAAGCAGCGGTCGTTGCCGCTACGACCCCACTGATAGCGGCACATTCTTACCGGAGAGTTATTGAAGGCTTGCGCAAATGTTAATTTTGACTTTTTTTGATATTCTCGCCAAGATTTCTGCAAAGGAGCCGCCGGCGCTCGCGGACAGCGCGTATTCTCGCTGAAAGCCGCCATTTTCGGGATTGTGACGTAAATTCTTAGAATTCAATGATTTAGACATGCAACCATGAGCAGAAGAGGTTGATTTCTACGAGCGAACGCGTAGGAGTCACCAGAATGCGCCACTGTTGAATATGGCCTGCGACGAGCTGTTGGAGCCGCAAGGACGACGGCGCCCGTGAACCGGAAAGCCTGTTGCGGCATCGCCCGGCAGGCATTTTCCCTTCAGGCGCCGGAAAGACTTGCCGGCGGATTTTCAAATCCGAGAGCGCGTCCACCTGAGAAGAATTTGGGGATGACGATGAAGAGGCTTTTGGTTCCGGCCGTCTTTGCCGCGGCTCTTTTGGCCACCGCTGCGTCCGCCGAGGGTGCCGAATGCGGCAGGGTTTCGATCGCCGAGATGAAATGGGCCTCGGCAGGCATTGCGGCGAATTTCGACAAGATCATTCTGGAAAAGGGCTATGGCTGTTCCGTCACCATCGTCGACGGCGACACTCTTCCGACCTTCGCCTCGATGAACGAGAAAGGCATTCCCGACATCGCCTCGGAATACTGGATCAATTCCGTCAGGGCGCTGCTCGATCAGGCCGTCAACAGCGGTCGCCTGGTGCAGGGCGCCGAAATCCTTGCCGATGGCGCCGTCGAGGGTTGGTGGATCCCGAAGTTCATTGCCGACGCCAATCCCGATATCCGCTCGGTCGAAGACGCATTGAGACATCCCGAACTCTTCCCTGCCGAGGATGATGCATCGAAGGGCGCGGTTTACAACTGTCCCGCCGACTGGAGCTGCCAGATATCGACCACCAACCTCTTCAAGGCCCTTGCCGCCGACAAGAAGGGCTTCGAACTCGTCGAGACCGGCAGCCCCGAACGGCTCGACGCCTCGATCGCCCGAGCTTTCGACAACAAGATTGGCTGGCTCGGCTATTACTGGGCTCCGACCGCCATCCTCGGCAAATACGATATGACGCGACTGAGCTTCGGCGTCGGACACAGCAAGATCGAATGGGAGCGCTGCACGGCGGTTGCCGGCTGCGTCAGGCCCCAGCTGAACTCCTATCCGGTCTCGCGTGCCTTCACACTGATGACCAGGTCTTTCGCCCGCCGTGCCGGGCCCGTCACCGTCTATCTCAAGAGCCGCAAATGGGACAATGAGACGATCAACCAGGTGCTCGCCTGGCAGGATGAAAACCGCGAAAGCAACGAGGATGCCGCGATCTATTTCCTGCGCAATTACGAGAGCCTGTGGATGAAATGGGTGCCGGTCGATGTAGCCGAGAAAGTCAAAGCGAGCCTATAACGGCCGGTAGCACCAACGACTGGACGATTCGAATGACAGCCAACGTTCCCTTCCCCGGCCGCGATACAGTCGCGGAAAAGCTCGCCGCGCTGTCAGAGGCCGATAAGTCCTATCTGGCCCTGCTCATGGAAAACGCCGCGCAGGACGATAACCTGCTCGACGGCCTGCGACGCCATCTCGACCTTGCCACGGGATCCCGTTTCCTGAACTCGCTGAAGCTTGAAAATCTTGGATTGTGGCTCGGGACGCAGGCGCCAAATCGGCTGCAGATACGGCTGATGCAAACGGCCCGCTCGAGCCAGCATCCCGCCTACCAAGCCTTCCGGACCGGTCTCAGCCGATCCGGCGGCCTCGAAAAGGCATATCCCCCGGTCACCTGAAAGGTGATCTCCCGGCCGTCCATTAGGACGGTCTGGACCCCGGCCCGGTCCCGGCCACTCGCAAGAGTGGTTCGTTCTAAGCCTCAGGGTTATCACCCTGGCAAACCTACCGACTGATCACTTCTTCGCAGCGCGATCGACCGAGCGGCCGGCATCCTGTGTGGCGTTGACGGCGCTCGCCGTATCTTTTCCAATGCCGCGGATCGTGTTGCCGCAGGAGGAAAGCGCGAGAAGAACCATGAAAGCTGCGGCAATTTTGGCCGTTGTCGTCATTTCGAATATCCTTGTTTGAAATCAACCCCGAACGGCACCTATGCCGTTCGCGCCGATAACGCACAAGGGAACAAAAGGTTCAACGGCCGAAAGACTTCGTCAGGCGGCGACGGCCTTCGCTCTTTCGGCAAAAGCGCCGCGGATGCTGTCGGCCACCGTCTCGATCGGGCCCGACACCTGCGCGGCGGTCAGCAGCCGGATATCGAAGGAGCCGAGCTCCGGCAGTCCTTCCTGCAGGCCGAGGATCGCCATGTCCTCGCTGACATAGGAAAGCGGCAGCGGCGCGATGGCAAGATCAGAGAGCACGGCGGCGCGCTGCGCCATCGTGTGGCCGCTGAGATAGGCGACGCGATAAGGCCGTTTGTTGCGTTCGAGTTGGGCGAGCGCCTCCTGGCGCCAGATGCAGCCGTCCTCCCAGATCGAGATCGGCAGGGGATCGCGGCGATGGGCCGAACCGCAGCGGGCGCCGGCCCAGACCAGCCGCTCGCGGAACACCACTTCGCCGCCGGTCGGAAACGGCCGCGTGGCGCAGTTGATCAGCGCCAGATCGAGCCGCTGCTCCTCCATGCGCTTCTTGAGCCCGACGCTCATGTCGATCGTCACGTCGACCATGATGCCGGGATAGCTTTCGGCAAAGCTCTTTAGAATTCTCGGCAGCAGCCGCTCGCCGATATCTTCGGGCGCGCCAAGCCTGACGACGCCGGTCAGCTCCGGCATGATGAAGCGGGATACCGCCTCGTTCGACAGCGCCAGGATGTTGCGGGCGTAGGAGAGCAGCATCTCGCCATGACGCGTCAGCGTCACCGACCGGGCGTCTCGCAAAAACAGCGTCGCGCCGAGCTGTTCCTCGAGCTTCTTGATCTGCATGGAGACTGCCGACGGCGTGCGGAAAACCGCTTCGGCGGCGGTGGAAAAATTGCCCGTTTCGGCGATGGCGACGAACGTCCGCAGCACATCGTTGTCAAGCAAAGGAATGGGACGGCGAAAGGGTAGGCTCATCGTCGCATCTTTCAATTTTTCTGATCTATAACCCCATATCATTTTGTTTGATTGAATGTCAATCGCACCGCATATTCCGACCGTTGGAAACTTAGCAGCAAAGGAGTCCCGACATGGCGCAAACAAGCACCTGGAATATCGTACAGGCCCTTTCCGTATTCAAGTCACGCAGGCGCCGCGATGCCAATCATGAGCAGGCGCTGAGGGAGCTGAAGCGTTTTCCCTCGCACCTGCTGGCCGATTGTCAGCGTGAAATCGAGCTGCCCCGCCTGAGTACGGCCGTTCGACCGAAGCGGGTCCTCAGGGTGGTGGAATCACCGAGCCGCGCGTGATGCGCGGCTCGAGGCATTTCTTCGCACCGTCTGCTTAGCTCAAAAAACCGGCAGATTGGGAAACACCAATCCATCAAAAAGCTTCCGTGCCGTTCTGATCGTCCGGCACCCTTCACTCAGCCCGCGTCTGCGCATGGTCGCGACGACCTCGCAGCTGCAGGCCGTCATCGCTGTGCGCGAAGCCAAAAACTTCACGCTTGCGGCACGCAGGCTCGGTCTTGCGCAACCGACCGTTCACCGGGCGGTGACGCAAATCGAGGAGGAAGCGGCCCGCCCCTGTTTGAGCGGACTTCCTATGGTATCGTCGCCACCCGCGCCGCCGGCACGCTGGCTCAGGCAGCGCCTCGCCTTCGCCGAATTGGCGCAGGCCGAAGGCGACCTCGCAGAGACGCTTTCGGAGGAAGCAGGCAGCATCGTCGTCGGCGCCACGCCGCTCTCGCGCTCCTTCGTCTTTCCGCGAGCCATCGCCGAATTCCGCAAATTGCGCCCGAACACGCCGATCCATATCGTCGAAGGGACCTATACCGACCTGCTGGCGGGCCTGAGGCGCGGCGAGATCGATTTCCTGATCGGCGCGCTGCGCGATCCTGCACCGATCGGAGATCGTCGACCAGCGTTTCCTGTTCACCGATAGGCTTGTCATCGTTGCCGGCAGCAATTATCCGCTGACCGGGCAAATCGCGCTGTCGATCGAGGAGCTTGCAGCCTATCCCTGGATCGTCGGGCAGCGCGGCACGCCGACCCGATGGCATTTCGACGCCCTCTTCGCCGGCCTGGACAACCCGCCGAAGAGCATCGTCGAATCGAGTTCGCTGATATTCATGCGCGAGCTTTTGAACGGGACGGACCACCTCGGCTGCATTTCCTGTCTCCAGGCGCAGGCCGAACTCTCCCGCGGCCTCCTCAAGGCCTTGCCGCTCGACCTCAGCCACACCGCCCGGCCGATCGGCCTCACGCTGCGTCTCAACTGGATGCCGACCCGCGCGCAGGAACAAGTCCTGCGATTTGTGTCATCGGACGAAGACCCTGCCGCCGAGATGTCGCGATCCGGCTGATCGTTCCCTCAAATAGCGATCACATTCCGCCGATGAGCTTGAAGGCTATGATCCACATCGTCGCAGCGACCAGCGTTTCCAACATTCGCCAGGACGAGGGCTTCGAGAAGATCGGCCGCAGCCGTGTCGCGCCATATCCGAGGGAGAAGAAGAACAGGAAGGAACCGGTCACGGCGCCTGCGGCAAAGGAAGCCTGGTGCCCCGGATAACGCGTCGAGATCGTGCCGAGCAGCACGACCGTGTCGAGATACACATGCGGGTTGAGCCAGGTGAGCGCAAGGCAGGTCGCTAGCGTCTGCCTGAAGCCTGCCGTTCTGGCTTCGGCCTCCGCGAGAGCGGCGTTCGACCGCAAGGCGGAAAAGAGGCTTTTTGCTCCATACCAGGCGAGAAACGCGGCTCCTCCGTAGCGCATGACCGGGTCGAGCCAGGGCAGGAGCCTGGCGATCTGCTGCAGGCTGGTGACCCCGAGCACGATCAGCACGGCGTCGGACAGTGCGCATGCGAAGCAGACGACAAAGATATGCTCGTTGCGCAAGCCCTGGCGCAGGATGAAGGCATTCTGGGCGCCGATCGCGACAATCAGGCTGAGGCCCATCATCAGGCCGGTAAAATAGATTGAAAAATTCATCGTTTCTGCAAGCGCCTTTCGCTTTGATCAGACGTCGCTATCGCGGCGATGATAATTAGGCTAGTTAATCTACCTAACCTCAATTAACCAGCGCTAATCCATGCTCGACTACCCCGCCCTCCGTGCCGTCGCGACCGTCGTCCAGACAGGCAGCTTCGAACGCGCCGCCACCGCGCTGAACGTCACCCCCTCGGCCGTTTCGCAGCGCGTCAAGCAGCTCGAGGAGCGTCTCGGCGTTGTGCTCGTCGTTCGAGGCACTCCGTGCACGGCAACCGAAAAGGGAGAATGGTTGTGCCGCCATATGGAAAATGTCGGTATGCTCGAAGCCGAGCTCTTCGGCCATCTGCCCGCGCTCGTTGACCCCGACGAGCCACGCCAAAGGGTGACGCTCCAGATCGCCACCAATGCCGACAGTCTCGGCACCTGGTTCGTGGAAGCCATCTCGAACTTCGCCAGAAGCTCTTCCTATTTGTTGAATATCGCGGTCGACGATCAGGATCACACCGCCGAATGGCTGCAGCGCGGGCGCGTCATCGCGGCCGTCACCAGCCTGGAAAAGCCGATAAGGGGATGCCGGCGTTTCGCGCTTGGCGTTTTGCGCTATCATGCAACGGCAACACCCGATTTCGTCGCCGGTCACTTTCCGCAGGGTGTGACCGCCGAGGCGATCCGCAACGCCCCGGCTCTGACTTTCAGCCAGAAGGACAGGCTGCAGAGTACGTGGGTCCACAAAATCTTCGGACGCGATCTCGACTATCCCACCCATTGGCTCCCCTCGCCGCAAAGCTTCGTCGAGGCGAGCTTGTCAGGCATGGGATGGGGAATGAATCCGACTCAGCTGACCCGCGAGCATCTTGCATCGGGGCGACTGGTGGAGCTGGTGCCGGACACGCCGCTGGATGTGCCCCTATACTGGCAGATAAACCGCTTTGCCGCCGACCGGCTGGCGGAGTTGACACGCGAAGTTATCAACGTCGCAGGGCGCAATCTCGGAAAAGACGGGTCGAAAACCGATTCCCCAGGCATTTGATCGCACGATCAGACGTAAGCCGTACGGCTGCCGAATGCGCTGGTTTCACCGAAATTCTTCGTGCCGATGCGCTCGCTCTCGCCGGAGAATTCCCCAGGGGCTGCGGCAGCGGGGTTCGACGAGGCTGATGCCTGACCCTTGCTGCTCTCGGTCGCTTCTATCTTCGCGATCTTCGCTTTCAGGGTCTCGATCGTCGCCTTCTCCTGCTCGTCCTGCGTCTGCGACAGCGCCGCCTGCTTTTCGGCAAGCTGCGCCTTGAGAGAGGCAAGGTCATCCGACAACCTGGAAGACGAGGCTGAAGCGGCTGAGCTCAAAAGTGTGGTCCACGAACATGACTTTCGATGATGGAAGGTCATCTTCTAAGCCACGGGCGGTAAAGGCTCCATGAACCTATAGTACCAGTTTCATGATGGTCGGTTCAGCTTTCCCATGCCAGTTTCCAGCATCGTCTCTATGCGATAGCGACGATCTCCAACTCGTGGCCGTCCGCCTCCACCGCGTCCCCGGCAGCCTTGCCCATCAAAAGCCGCGCCACCGGCGAGACGTAGGAAATCGATCCGGCCTTGGGATCGGCCTCGTCCTCTCCGACTAGCCGATACGTTTGCACGCGCCCGTCGTCACGGCGGAAGGTCACGGTGCTGCCGAAGGCAACTACGTCGGCTGACGTGGGGTAAGGCATCAACTGGGCAGTGCGAAGTCTTGCCGCCAAGTAGCGGAGATCACGCAACGGATTGGCAGCATGCCGCCGCCGTTCATTCACGTCTTCAATGGTGTTCGCCGCATCATAGGCCTCGCGCGCCTGCTGGAATTGCAGTTCGAGAGCCTTCAATCCCGCTTCCGTAACGAGATTTGGGTACGGGGAAACGGGGCGGTCCGGCAATAGGGTTTCCGACGCGGTTTCGAAACTCTCTTCCTTGGTGAAGGCAACGGCCATCAAAACTCCATGTCAGGCCGCAGTGCGTGCCAATTCAATTACTGACAGGCAATTGCGCCCTATATTCGTCGAGACCATACATATACCGACTGCGCACGAACGCCAATCTCGCCCATTGGCAGCGGCCTTCCCGGTCACGACCTCGGGAACGTCCTGCCGCGCACAGCGTTTATCGCCGCGTAGCGTTGAGGAGGATCGAATGCCAGGCGAACGGCGAATGTTTGCGACAACGACTGGAGCGAAACATGCCTTCGTTCCTGACCGATAGCATGCCGCTGACGCCGAGCTGGTGGGAAATCGCCGCGCGGATCGCACTGACGGTGATCGCAGGCGGCCTTATCGGGCTCGATCGCGAGCGCGGTGGCCATGCAGCCGGCTTCAGGACGACAATCCTCGTAGCGCTCGCCGCCTGCTTGGCAATGGTCCAGGCAAATCTTCTTCTGTCGACTTACGGAAAAACCTTCAGCTACTTCACGCAGATGGACGTACTGCGCTTCCCTCTCGGTGTCCTGACGGGCGTTGGCTTCCTCGGCGGCGGGGCGATCCTCAGGCGCGGCGACATGATGACCGGCGTCACCACCGCGGCGACCCTGTGGTTCATGACGGTGGTCGGCCTCTGCTTCGGAGGCGGCCAGATTGTCACCGGAACGGTGGCGACGGCTGTCGCCTTCATCGTCCTGTCGCCGATGAAGCGGCTGGACACGTGGCTGACCTGCGAACGCAAGGCAACGCTCGTCATCCACAGCTCCGAAGCCGATGTACCCGACCTGTCGGAGGTGCTGAACCCCTTGGGATGCCGTGCCCTGTTTGTTTCATACGGGCCAACGAGCGACGGCCGGACAGGCCTGACATTCGAGCTAAGATGGATGGCAAAGGACCGCGAGGCGTCGTCCCGGGCACTTCTGGACGCGCTTTCCGTCTATGACGTTGCGGGTTTCTCGATGCAATCGACGACGACCTGAGATCCCGGACGGCCTTGCTATTTGGCGGCGTGTTCGGGCTTGCCCTTTCTCTTGGTCGAGGCGAATTCCTCCAACTGCCTTTCGCTCATGGACTCGACCATCTGCCTCGAAGCGCCCTTCAGTTCTTTTTTGGGCGTCTCGCCACGCTTGGCCGAGAGTGCTGCGCCTGCTGCCTTCTGCTGGGCCTTGGACTTGGCTGGCATATCGAAACCTCCTTATCTGGTGAGGCCCTCAAAGCTTGCTGAGTTCGTCGGGCCTGTGCGCCGCTCGTTTTCCCGATTTATCGCTTTCGACGATATATTGCGGCTCCGCCGCCGACGCCTTCACCTTGTGACCCTTGATTTTGGTCGGGCTAGTCTGCTTCCTGACCACCTTGCCGTCGGTCTTTCCCTGGCTGGTATCCCAGCTCACTTCATCGCCTTTTTTCAATTGCTTGGACATGGTCGCCCCTGCGGCGAGCAGGCTGCGGCCGAAGCCGCAGCCGATTGCCCGTCAGTTGATGGTGGCCCACTGGCTGCGGACATCCCTGGCGTTCTTCGATAGATGAACGTGAGCGTCGACATGGTCGACCCAGTCGAGCGGAATCAGATGATGCTTGCCATCTTCCGAGTCGCTCTTGGTCAGCTTGATGCGGGTGGGACCGTCGAGATGATCCACCGTCCCGACATGCGTGCCATCGGCCGTCAGCACTTCCATATGTTCGCGAATCTGATCTGCAGAAATCATCGCTTCCTCCTTTGCGCCATTGTCAGATACCTGACGGCAACGGCGTGGAGAGCACATGGTTCCAATGCGTCTTGCCGCATCCCAAAACTGAGCTTGATCGGCGCACCTGCGGGTGTCGCCAGTGTCAGCGCAGACACTTGAAATTGTTTATAAACTTCGATCCCGCCTCCCATAATCCCCAAGAGACGCCACGCTGCACCTAAATACGAAAAGCAGCAGGGCTTTGCATAGCGTTATCGAGATGCCAACTTGCTTATCCGCTTCGACAGACTACCGAGGTGCGGCTGATGAAGCCGTTATGGATCATCGGGGTCGAACTGTCGATGAGTTCGAGAATTGGCATCAAGAACATGCGGGCTAAGCAAGTGGATCGATGTCCAGCGCCCGGCAAACGCGATCAGCCCGCGCAGACGATACAGCCCCGCCCCTGCATGCCGTGACAACTACTCGCCGCACTATTGCGGCATTAATCCCCAGATTGACGCATCGATATATTCGTCGCTGCAGGTTAGCGTCCGAGGCTGCTGGCGGCGGCGATGATCTCCGCCGCGGTCGGGAAGATGCACAGGCTGTTCGGCCCGTCGAGCGCTTCGATTTGTGCCCAACTGATGGTGCCGTTCGCGTCGACCAGGAAGTGCCCGACGAGTTGGGTAGCGTGTTTTTCGAATATTGCGTTATCGGATTCATCAAGCTCGAAGCGGTCCTTGGCGTTGAGGATCGCGTTGGCTTCCATCGGGTGTAGCGGTTCCGGCAGCTCGCCCGTCGGATTGATGCGTGCCGCTTGGAATTGCGCCATCGTCGCGCCGTATGGCCATTCGGACGGTTCGCTGCTGCCATCGGGCAAGAACTCGCCATACGGCACGCCGTAGGCGCGATGTGTTCGGCAGTCTGGGTCGCACAGAAGCGTTACCGGCGTCGGCCGGTGACGGAAATACAGGCGGGCGCGTTCCACCGGCGTGTTGATAACGGCCACCGTCTCCACCCCGGCGGCGCGCAGGGTCGGCTGCACGCTGGCGAGCTGTTCTACCTGACGCCGGCAGAACGGGCAGTGCAGCCCGCGAAAGAAGCCGATCAAGAACGGGCGACCGCTCAAGTCGGCGAGCGAGACCGTTCCGTCGAGGTTGGCCGTCGCCAGCGCGAACGCGGGCGCCGAATCTCCAGGCTGCAGCGGGCGCTTCTGGTCTCCCATGGAATAATTCCTTTTTCGTATTGTCCAGGTGAACGACCGAAATTCAACTCTATCACTTGTCGCAAGAAGGCCAAGCGCTCGATGCTTGAGATGACTGGGTGCTGTTCGGCATTCGCGCTCTGACCGGTGTCAAGGCTCACCCGTTGCAGCCGCTACATAATCCCGTAAAAGTTTCATGGAACTTCAATTCGGTGAACAATGTGAGTCTGGAACTGGGGAAGAGGACTCCATGCTGAAGGTGGCTGCGGCACAGACGTTCGTTTCGGCTGATATTGCCGAGAACGGGAGGAGGATACGGAGGCTGATTTCGAGCGCGGCGGCTCAAGGCGTGCGACTTATCAATTTCTGCGAAGGCGCGCTTTCCGGATATGGAAAATTTCAGATCCTTGAGCAGGACGATTGGCAGACCTTTGATTTGGGCGGCTCAAGAGGCCGAGCTTCGCGCCATCGCCGAGCTTTGCGGGAAACTTCGCATTTTTGCGGTTGTCGGCGGAGCACATCGGCTCTCCAATGGTCATCCTCCCCACAACAGTCTCTATGTCCTCTCTGAGAGTGGCGCCCTAATCACCAGATACGACAAAAGGTTTCTGTCGAATTCGCAACTGGGCGGCTGGTATACACCTGGAACACAACCGATCATCTTCGAAGTGGACAGCTAACGATTTGGCTGTGCGATCTGCATCAAATCTCAGTTCGAGGAGGTTTTCCGCGAATACGAGCGATTGAGCGTCGATGGGGTTCTGTTCTCGTCATACGGGATTGCGCCCTACTTCCAAATCGCCTTGCGAGCCCACGCAGGCGTGAACTGCATCTGGATCATCGCAGCTACTCCCGTACAGAAAGCCCATAAGGGACCTGCCGGGGTGATTGGACCGGACGGAGTCTGGGGCGCGCGATGTGCAGCGCTGCCCGAACCAGAGTTCGCCATGGCGACGTTGGACCGAAACGATTCCGCCGACGACATCCCACTACAAAAGGCGCGGCCGTGGCGAGCCAGAGCACGGCAAGGAGACATCTATCGGGAGAAGATGGTGGACGACCCGAGGAGTCGTGACAGAAACGGGTACTGATGCGGCGATCGCTTGCCACAGAGCCCCGCCCATCGCCCCGTGGCCACCATGTCCTTCTGAGCGGCCCTGCCGCTATCCGCTGCAGTCGCGCCCATGAATACTCCGTCCATGGACCATGCATTTGGCCACGAAGCCACGCCGGGAGTGCGATACGATCATTCAATATCGTTGATGTTATCCATAAACTCTATTCGTTTGAATGATGGGTTCGCAAAGGCCATATTAGCAGCATGGACATGGACGAACCTCCCATCGCGACCATGTCTCGGCTCAAGAAAGGAACTGAAAATGACCACGCTCACCTATCGGGGTGGTGGCAAGCCCCTCACCTCCAGCGAAGGCCGCTTCGATCTGGGATATTATGCCCACAAGCTTGTTCTCGCCTGGACCCGCTGGCAGACCGCCCGCGAAATCGAAGCCATGCCGTTTGACGTTCGCAAGGATATCGGCTGGCCGAGCACCGACGACAGCAAACACCGGACCATATAATGAATGCGACATTCCTCCTGAGATGAGGGCGGCGTCTGCATCACGCAACGCCGCCTTTTTCGTATCCGCCATCCCGTTCCCGATCGTTCATCAGCCCCTCAATATCCACTGCCTGTGAGCCTCTCTTCCGGCCCGCCCGCGCCCACGACTGCGACTTGCCCGGTCAAATCACGGTCAATGTCGCATATTTGCTCTTCACGGCCGCATTTTTCCATGCCAGTGTCGCTTTCAGGACATCGGCGCGACGCATTCCGCGCAACGAATATGTCATCGCCCCTCGAGCATGGATTTTTGCAATGAACAGGATGCAGATCAAGAAGCGTTCGCTGGTCTTCTTTATGGTACCGCAATTCACCATGCTGCCTTTCTCGGCCGCCGTGGACACGTTGCGCATCGCCAACCGCATGCTCGGCTACCAGGCCTATACCTGGCGGCTTGCCTCCCTCGACGGGGAAAAAGTCTATTCTTCTTGCGGTATCGGCGTCGAGGCAAATTCCTCACTCGCAGAGGAGCGCCGCCATCTCGGTGGCGAAAATCGGCCGGGCATGGTGCTCGTCTGTTCCGGCATCGATGTCGAGCAGTTCAACAACAAATCGGTCAATGCCTGGCTGCGCGAATGCTACAATCGCGGCGTTGCCGTCGGCAGCCTCTGTACGGGCGCGCATGTGCTGGCCCAGGCCGGCCTGCTCAACGGCAAACGCTGCGCCATCCATTGGGAAAACCTGCCGGGCTTCTCCGAAGCCTTCCCGCAGGCGGAGGTCTATGCCGATCTCTACGAAATCGACGGCAACCTCTATACCTGCGCTGGCGGCACCGCCTCGCTCGACATGATGCTGAACCTCGTCGGCGAGGATTTCGGCGAAAGCCTGGTCAACCGCATCTGCGAACAGCACCTCACCGACCGCGTGCGCAACCCGCACGACCGTCAGCGCCTGCCGCTGCGGGCCCGCCTCGGCGTGCAGAATGCCAAGGTCCTGTCGATCATCGAACTGATGGAAGGCAATCTGGCCGAGCCGTTGTCGCTGATCGAGATCGCCGATGGCGCCGGCCTTTCACGGCGCCAGATCGAGCGGCTGTTCCGCCAGGAGATGGGTCGCTCGCCGGCCCGCTACTATCTGGAGATCCGCCTCGACCGCGCCCGCCACCTGCTGGTGCAGTCTTCGATGCCTGTCGTCGAGGTCGCCGTCGCCTGCGGCTTCGTTTCGGCCTCGCATTTCTCCAAGTGTTATCGCGAACTCTACCATCGCTCGCCGCAGCAGGAGCGCGCCGAGCGCAAGATGACCATGGCTACCGCGCGTCAGGCCGTTGCGGCTTGAGGTGACCGCAACACAAGAGTCTGAGCATCCCTTCGTCATGCTCGGCCTTGTACTGCCTTGTGCCGAGCATCCAACCAGGGGTTGATAGCACAGCAGCCTCGGCACAAGGCCGAGGCTGACGACCAGTGGCGACAGCCTACCCTACTGCGCCGCCTCCTCCGTCATCCTGGCGTCGGAATAGACCTGGTTGCGGCCCCGGTGTTTGGCCATGTAGAGGAACTGGTCGGCGGCGTTGAGATAGTTCTCGAAGGTTTCGTAGCCCTCGATTTCGGCGATGCCGATCGAGATGGTGACGCCGAGCTCCTCGTCGTCGGCGGTGACCTTCAACCGCGAAATATCGGAGCGGATCTCGTCGCAAAGCTTGGTCGCGGCAGCCGAATCCATCTGCGGGAAAAGGATGGCGAATTCTTCGCCGCCAAGCCGCGAGAGAAGATTGTCGCTCCCCTCGAAGATCGTAAACAGCCGGTTGGCGACCGCCTTCAGCACCTTGTCGCCGATCTCGTGACCGTAGGTATCGTTCAGACGCTTGAAATGGTCGATATCGAGGATGGCGACGGAACTCGGCACTTTCAGCCGCAGGCACTCGTTCACCAGCTTTGGGCCGTTGTCGTAAAAATAGCGGCGGTTATAGAGGCCGGTCAGATAATCGCACGCCGCCGCCGCCCTCAGCTGCCGCATCTGCGCGAGCGTCTCGGCATTGTTGGCAATGCGGCATTGCAGCTCCTCGGCGACGAAGGGCCGGTAGAGGAAATCGCTGGCGCCGGCTTTGAGAAAACTGGCGGAAAGCATGCGGTCGTTGGACGAAGACACGCCGATGACACGCAGCCTGTCGGAACCGAAGCGATGGCGGATGCGCCGCGTCAGCTCGTAGCCGCTCATATCGGGCATATGGTGATCGGTGACGACCAGTTCGATATCGCCATAGGCTTCGAGCGCGGCCAGCGCCTCAAGTCCCGAGCTTGCCTCGACGACGAGATATTGCTGTGCCTTCAGGAGGTCGACCAGAACCTGGCGCGCCGAGACGACATCGTCGACGACGAGCACCCGCGTCTTGCGGTTGGAGATCGCCCGGCGGACGGCAGCGACCAGATTGTCGAGCGCGAACTCATTGTCCTTCAGCACGTAATCGATGACATTGCGCTCCATGATCCTGTTGCGCGTGTTGAGATCGAACGTGGCGGTAAAGACGATCGCCGGAATATCGTGCTCGATCGTGCAGTCGAGCGCCTCGCCATAAGGCGAATCCGGCAGGTTGAGATCGACGACGGCCATGGTGTAGCCGTGACCGTCTTCGGCAAGTTCCCTGCGCAGCGCCTTCAGCGACGAGCAGCATTTGACGGCAAGCCCAAGCTCCGTCTGGAACCGATGACAGAGCACGGCGGAAAACATTCGGGAATCTTCAACCAGAAGTATTTTGAGCCCGCCGGAGCGCAGCCCGGTGCCATCCCGGTGAAAATCCGCTTGAAAAGCCACAGCCGCTATTCTCCCCTGCGCCCTGCGGGCTCGACTCGACCCTCCCCCCGGCGGGGCAGACGATAACCGAGAGGCCTTTGCGCGTGAAGGGGACAAATGATGCTAGTACTTGTAATTGCAAAAATTCGATGCCGGTCCCCGACCGGCATCTCCGCCTCACTGGCAATACGCATATTGGAAGGGCCGTCAGGCAACCGCCCGCTCCTTGCGCATCGACTGAATTTGCAAGAGCGTATCGAGATTCTGGTTGACGCGGCAGTAGAACTCCTCGTCGATGAAGGGGCGCAGCATGAAATCATTGCCGCCGGCTTTGAGGAACCGTGCCGAAAGCAACCGGTTCGAGGAGGAGGAAACGCCGATGATGCGCAACTCATGCGAGCCGATATTGGCGCGGATGCGCCGTGTCAGCTCGAAGCCGTCAATGTCGGGCATGTTGTAATCGGTGATCATCAGACCGATATCCCGGTTGGCTTTCAGGATCTCCAATGCCTTGCCGCCGCTGTCGGCGACGCTGACGCGGAAATTATAGCGTTTCAACCGGCTCGACAGCAGGGCGCGCGCCGTCGCGCTGTCGTCGACGATCAGCACATGGTGGCGATGATTGGTCAGGAACCGGCAGATCGATTCCGCCAGCAGATCGACAGCGAAGATATTGTCCTTGAGGATATAGTCGACAATGTCCTTGGCCATCAGCTTGTCACGCATGCTTTCGTGGAAGGTGCCGGTAAAGACGATGGTGGGAATGGAGAGATCGACCAGATATTCCAGCGCCTCACCGTTTTCGGCGCCGGGCAGGTTGATATTCGAGATCGCCAGCGTGATCGGATCGGAAGATTTGTCGTAACAAAATTGCAGGTCATCGAAGTTGCGGCAGATTTCGACATTGATGTCGAACAACTCCTTGAGGCGTTTGCTGATCATCGAGGTGAATACGTTTGAATCTTCCGCGACAATAATACGCGCGCCGGCAAACATCTCTCCGGAATATTGCATCCCCGAAATACCTAAAAACGCCATGGCAAACCTTTGATGTAAATTCTGACCCCGACTCGAACTGATACATCAATTGATTTGACTAATTATTAAACAGCGAGAAACGAGGAAGCATCCGGATGGACCCGCTCGCGATTTCTTGCAGATATGATTAAGAAATCAGGCGCGAAGCGCCGCGTTCTCAGCATCGGACGGCCTTTCGCCGACAATTGTCGCATTGCAGGTCGTGGACCTTGATCTCCAGCTTCCTGCTCTCCTTGGCGCAGTCGGGCCACGGTATGGCAAGCTCCCGCGTACGCATTGATCATGGGGCGTATCTGCATGCATGGCCGAAACGAGGTCGTCCGGCGCGGCGATAGAGCGTCGCAGCGCCGCGAGACAAGAGCGAGTTGCCTTGAGCCCGTCCGGCTGGCGGAGCCCCGCCGAAGCCGTTATAAACGCGTGATCGACCCCACTATCGGCGGATGTGCTCATGACCCAACCCGATCCGGTGATCGAATGGCTGCTCGATTCCGACCCGGCAATCCGGTGGCAGGTGATGCGCGATCTCACCGATGCCCCCGAGGCGGAGTGGATGGCGGAGCGGACCAAGGTGGAGACGGAAGGCTGGGGCGCAAGGCTGCTTGCCTGCCAGGATGAGGACGGCCAGTGGGCGGGCGGCGCCTTTCTTCCCGCCAGTTTCGACCCTCGCGAGTGGCGCGAGCGCGGTCAGCCGTGGACGGCGACAAATTTTTCGCTATCGCAGCTGCGGGAATTCGGGCTCGACCCCTCATGCCGGCCGGCGCGGCGCAGCGTCGAACTGATTGGCGCCAACTCCCGCTGGGAGGAAGCCGGGCAGCCCTATTGGGAAGGCGAAGTAGAGGAATGCATCAACGGCCGCACCGTCGCCGACGGCGCCTATTTCGGTGTCGATGTCTCCGCCATCGTCGAGAGGTTGAGCGGCGAACGCCTTGATGACGGCGGCTGGAATTGCGAACGGTGCAACGGCTCCATCCGGTCGTCCTTTGCCAGCACCCTCAACGTGCTGGAAGGGCTGCTGGAATTCGAGCGAGCGACGGGCGGCACGCCACGGTCCAGGCAGGCGCGCGGAACAGGCGAGGCATTTCTTCTCGAACGCAACCTCTTCCGCCGCCTCGGCACCGGCGAGCCGGCCGACGAGCGTTTCCTGCTCTTCTTGCATCCGAACCGCTGGCGCTACGACATTCTGCGGGCGCTCGATTATTTCCGCGCCGGCGCCATGCTGACCGGCGCCGATCCCGACCTGCGCCTTGCCGAGGCGATTCAGCATCTGCGTTCCCGACGCCTCGAGGACGGCCGCTGGCCGCTCGACTGGACCCTGCCGGGCCGCGTGTGGTTCGAGGTCGACGGCGGACCAGGCAAGCCCTCGCGATGGATCACGCTCCGCGCCATGCGGGTGCTCCGATGGTGGGATGAGCGGCCGTCAATCCGAGCCTGACGGCAAGCCCAGCGAACGTGTCACCTCTCTATGCGCAACAGGCGCTTCCCGCCACTGACGGACCGCAGCAAGCCGCAGCCTTTCTGCTCTCCTCGGCGAGCCAGCGGTCGCGCGGCTTGCAGCTTGCCGGCCGCGGCGAAAGGGCGACATGCACCGCCCCGCCGCGCAGAACCGGCATTGCCGCGGAATAGAGCTGCATCGGCCGCACGCCATCGCTCACTTCGAATGTGAGTTTTGCGGAAGCATCGAGCTGCGCATGCTCAGACACCTTCAAGACGATCGCATGGAATTTGCCGGCCGGCATGTGCGTGCGCCCGCCCTCCTCGATGTCCCAGAGCTGGCTGAAGATCTCATTCCAGGCCTCGGGATTGGCGCCGCAATCAAGCGCCGAGAATTGGCCCGCCTTCACCTCGGTGATGTGATAGCCGGGCTTCACCGGCCGGCCTTCATAATGGAAAACCAGCGGCGCGTCCTTGTTGCCGGAGAGCGCATCCAGTAGCAGGCCGAGACTCATCTCCTCCGCCTGCATATTGTTGTTGTCGACGGCATTCATCTGCGCTAATCCTCGTTTCAACGATTCAAGGATTATTGAAATATGGATCAACGTCAAGCCCTCGCCGCATTCGGTGCGCTGTCGCAAGAAACGCGCCTTCACATCATCCGCATGCTCGTCGTCGCGGGTCCTGACGGAATGGCGGCTGGCTCCATTGCCGAAAAAGCAGAGGTTTCCCCGTCCAACGTCTCCTTCCATCTGAAGGAGCTGGAAAGAGCCGGGCTGATCACTCAGCAACGTGAATCTCGCTCGATCATCTACACGGCCAATTACGAGGCGCTCGGCGGCCTGATCCGCTTCTTGATGGAGGATTGCTGCGGCGGGAATGCCGAGATCTGCGCGCCTGCCGCCGCCGTTGCCGCATGCTGTACACCTGCAAACCAGAAGGAACTGCAATGACCACAGATCGCGTGTACAATGTGCTCTTTCTCTGCACCGCCAATTCATCCCGCTCCATCATTGCGGAATCCATCCTCGAGACCGAGGGGAAGGGCCGGTTCAAAGCCTATTCCGCAGGCAGCCAGCCGAAAGGGCAGGTCAATCCCCTGGCGCTGAACGAGTTGCAGGCATTGGGTTATCCGGCCACCGGCTTCCGCTCGAAGAGCTGGGACGAGTTCGCCAAACCCGATGCACCCGAAATGGATTTCATCTTCACCGTCTGCGACACCGCCCATGGCGAAGCCTGCCCGGTCTGGCTCGGCCATCCGATGACCGCCCACTGGGGCGTCGAGGATCCGGCCGCCGTCGAGGGCAGCGAAGTCGAGAAGGGCTGCGCCTTCGCGCAGGCCGCCCGTTTCCTGAAAAACCGGATCATGGCCTTCCTCAGCCTGCCTCTGGCCTCGATCGACAAGCTGGCGCTGGAACAGCACCTGCGCCAGATCGGCGCCATGGAAGGCACGACTGCAAAACCGGTGAAGGCGGACTAATGGCTTCCTTCGATCTGCCGCGCCGCCTGGTCGCCGAAGTCCTCGGCACCGCCATATTGGTCGCAACTGTCGTCGGGTCCGGAATCATGGCGACATCGCTCACGGGGGATACCGGACTTGCCCTGCTCGGCAACACACTTGCGACCGGCGCTATCCTGGTGGTGCTGATCACCATCCTCGGCCCGATCTCCGGCGCCCACTTCAATCCGGCGGTCTCGCTAATCTTCGCAATGTCCCGCTCTCTGCCGAAATGCGAACTTGGCAGCTACGTACTCGCGCAGTTTGCCGGCGGCGCGGTGGGAACCGTTACAGCCCATCTGATGTTCAATCTTCCGCTCGTTGAGCTGTCGAGCAAGGTCCGCACCGGCGGCGCGCAATGGTTTTCCGAGGGCGTCGCCACTTTCGGCCTCGTCGCGGTCATCCTCGCCGGCATCCGCTTCGAGCGGAAAGCGATTCCATGGCTGGCGGGGCTCTACATCACCGCCGGCTATTGGTTCACCGCCTCGACCTCCTTTGCCAATCCGGCCGTCGCGTTCGCCCGCGCCCTGACCGACACCTTTTCCGGCATCCGTCCGGTCGATCTTCCCGGTTTCTGGCTCGCCGAAATCGCCGGCGCGGTCGCAGCTCTCCTCCTCTTCACCTGGCTGCTACAGCCGGCCAAGACATCGTCAACACTTTCCTCCGAGGCGAAGCTATGAACGTCACCATCTATCATAATCCCGCCTGCGGCACGTCGCGTAACACATTGGCGATGATCCGCAATGCCGGCATCGAGCCGACTGTTATCGAATATGTCAACAAGCCGCCATCACGGGCGGAGCTGGTCAAAATGATCGCAGATGCCGGCCTCACCGTGCGCCAGGCCCTGCGCGAGAAGGATACGCCTTACGCCGAACTCGGCCTCGGCAATCCCGATCTGAGCGACGACCAGTTGCTCGACGCCATGCTCGCCCAGCCGATCCTGATCAACCGACCCTTCGTCATCACGCCACTCGGCACGCGTCTGTCGCGACCCTCCGAGCTGGTTCTAGAAATCCTGCCAGAGACGCATAAAGGTGCCTTCGCCAAGGAAGACGGCGAGAAAGTGCTTGATGCGGAGGGCAAGCGGATCGTCTGATCCCTCTTATTTGACGACGGCCGAGCCCTTGATGATGTCGATCGTCTCGCCGCCGTCAAGGCCGATGCGGTCGCCGTCGGGCGTCGTCATGAAACAGCCGGAGGGGCAGAGATTTTCCGAAGCCCCGGCATCGACCACGACCTCGACACGCTGTCCCCCTTCCGTGATGACGAGCACCACGGCGGCAGGATCGGTGTTGGTGACGGATGCCGCATGGACCGCCGGCGCGGCAAGCAGCGGGACAAGCAGAACGGCGGCAAATCTTGCCATCATGTGCGGCGGCGCGGGCGCGCCCTCCCCTCGAACGATCGGTGCTGCCCTCGGCAGCGATCCCGATTGCGGAGATCATGCACATAGACCTGTGAACGATGGCTGAATGAGCCGTTCAGCTCTTCCGACTGACCTCGGCGGTGCGGCCGCGCAGCTGTCGCACCCGATGTTCCTCCTCGCCGGCAGCCCCGTCCGCGGAACTGGGCCTGACGTCGCGAGCTTCGTTCGCGATGGCGGCGGGCGCTTCGCGATGGATGGTAAGATCGCTCTGCGGCAGCGGAATCTCGATCCCCTCGTCCTTGAACCGCCGGAGGATCTCGATCCTGAGATTGTTGCGCACCGTCATGCCGTCACCCATGTCGGCGAGAAAGAAGCGCAACTCGAAATCCAGCGAATACGCGCCGAAGCGCAGGAATTCGACATGCGGCTCGGGATTGCGCATGACAAGCGGAATCTTCGCCGTCAGCTCCAGCAGGATATCCATCACCTTCTGCGGATCTGCATCGTAGCTGACCGAAACCGCGATTTCCGAGCGGCCGATCCTGTTGCGGTGCGTCCAGTTACCGACGAGTCCGTTGATCAGATCCGAATTCGGCACGATGATCGACTGTTTGCGGAAGGTCTCGATCTCGGTGGCGCGCACCGAGATGCGCTTGACGATGCCTTCGGCGGTGCCTGACACCACATGGTCGCCGACCTTAAACGGCCGCTCCACCAGCAGGATCAGACCGGAGACGAAGTTGGAGACGATGTTCTGCAGGCCGAAACCGATACCGACCGAAAGCGCGGAAGCGACGAGCGCCAGACTCGACAGATCGATGCCGGCCGACGAAACGCCAATGATCGCCGCCATGCCGACGCCGAGATAGCCGATGCCCGTCTTGACCGAATTGCGCACGCCGAGATCGACATGGCTGCGCGCCATCACATTGCTGTCGAGCCAGCGCTGCAGCCAACGCGACAGCAGATAGACGCCGGCAAACAGCAGGATGCCGGTGCAGATGCCGAGCAGCGAGATGCTGATGCCGCCGAGCTTGACCTCGGTGAACAGCCGGTAGGCGATCAGTTGCAGGTCCTGCACATGGAAGCCCCAGAGCAGCAGGATCAGCGGCACGCCGACGACGAGCGCCACCGCATAGATGGCAAGGCCGACGAGCAGGCCGACCTGGTCGATCGCCACCGGCCCGAGATTGAAGCGGCGCGTCAGGAAACGCGCGAAGAAGGTATCGCCGAAGCTCTCCTGCCGCGAGATCGCCTTGCCGGAGAGCAGGCCGACATACATCGTGGCAACCACTGCGCCGGTGATGATGAGTTGCGTCGCGACGAAGCGCGCCAGTCCGACATAGCCTGCGAGCGCAGTGACGATGAGACCGGCGCCGACGACTCGCAAAATGATTGCCATGCCGCGCGGCCAATGCCGGCCCGGCGCGTCCGGATCGCCGCTTCTTGCCAGCATCGGCTTGCCGAAGGAGGCAGCGATCAGGATCACGCCGATGATGAGCGCGGCGATCAGGCTTCTGACCACGGTCAGCACCAGCGGCGAGCCCATCGCCTCGCTGACAGAGCCGAACAGATAGTCGAGCCCGTTGACGATCGCCATCGCCAGCAGGCAATAACCGATTGAGCGGGCGCCGAGATTGGAAAGCTTCACCAGCCGCCAATGCGGTTCATGCGGTGCGAAGATGGCGTTGACGAACCGGCCGACGAAATAGACGAGCCCGATCGTGCCGAACAGCGCGCCGACGACGGGTGCGATATCGGGCCTGAGCACGTTGAAACTGTTGAGGAAGAAGAACGACGTGACCAGCAGCACCGCAAGCGCCAGGGTGCGGATCAACGTCGACCAGAAGGCGATCGACAGCCGGCCGATATAGGACGGGTTCTCGACCGCCTCATCGCGGCGCAGATACGCGCCGAACAGCCGGTAGCTGCCGGAGAGCAGAATGAGCGCCGAGGCGAGCGACAGGAAGATTGCAGCAAACAACGGGAAGCGCTTGAACTTCCAGACGAAGGCGGCCCAGCTTGACAGGGCCTGCGAGAATTCGCTGACCTCGTGCACAAAAGCGCCGGCGGCATCGTCGAGCACCGAGACGGAGATTTCGGTGCGTCTGAAAAGCGTGTCGGCAAAAAGCCGCCGTCGCATCTCGATGATCTCGTTGACAAGCTTCGTTACCGCGATCGACAGGTTTTCAGCGTCGCCTGTCACCGCATTGATCTGCGCACGCTCGGCGGCAAGCGCATTGCGTTCCTGAGTGACGATCTCAGCCTCGGGCGGCTGTCCATCCTTCGGCGGATCGCCGATCTCGCCAAGGCGGTTCTTGATCTGATCGAAACGCGGCCTGAGATTGACCGAGATAGCGATGACGGCGCGGCTGAGTTCGTCGGCCTTGGTCGCAATCCCGACCAGCGCATCGTCATTGTCGGCGTTCTGCTTGACGCTGTCCTGGAGTGAACCAAGCTGGACCTTCGCCTTTTCGATTTCCTTCGCCGCCTGATTGGATGGCGTATCGGCAAGCGGCGTCTCTGCTGCCACCTGTGTCTGCGGCTCCTGCGCCAAGGCTGCTGCACTCTCGAAATGCGCCCCGGCAAACGCCAACGTCATCAGAATAATTGTGCGAAGCAGGATCGTTCTCAGCCGCAATAGCGCCTCCGGGAAGGTTGTCGTCGGGATAGAATGTCAGCTTTTCATTGAAAACAAAGGCGACAGAAAGGCGGCAGATGCCTAAAGCGCCTGGCAGCGAAATCGTACCAATGCATGAAATACTCAGAAACCGGCGTCGGGCCGGGAGAGATAACCAAGCTCCACCGCCGTCGACTCCCGGCCGATTATGGCATTGCGATGCGGAAAACGGCCGTAGGCGGCGATCACATCGTGGTGGCGGACCGCATAATCGAGGTATTCCTCGTCGCCGAGGGCCGTGAACAAGGCCACTGAACGTTCCTGCTCTTCGAGACTTTCGGCATGTTCGAACGGCAGGTAGAAGAAGGTCCGGCACGCGGGCTCCACCGCCTGATCGGCGCCGGCTGCAAGAGCGAGCTTCGCTTCCCGAAGCGCGAGCAGGTCAGTGGCGAAGGCGAGTGGCGTGCCGCGATAGATGTTGCGGGGGAACTGATCGAGCACGATGACGGCAGCGAGCCGGCATATCGCATCGGCGCGCCATTCGTCACCGACACCTGCGGCAATCGCCAGATGGGTATCGCGGAAGGCCTCGCGGATCTCCACGTCGAGTTCCGGCGGCGGCTGGAACCACAGTTCCCGGCCGCATCGGACGAACCAGAAATCATAGACTTCACGCGGCGTGCGGATCGTCGTCATCTCTGTCCTCCCCTTGCGTTAGGTATAATGATACGATGTCAGTAAGATATTGCGGAAAAACGATAATAACGTGCCGCGAGGTCCCTACTTCCCTTCGCCCAACGAAAACACCAGCGTCGCCCTCGTCCCATTATGAGCGGGATCATAGGCGAAATCGCATTTCAGGCTCGCGGCCATCCCCGCCAAAATACGCGTACCGAGCCCCGTTCCCCTTGCCGCGCTCTCAGGATCAAACCCCGCGCCGTCATCCTCGACGAGGACCTTCAACATCTCTTCGCTCTGTTCGACGCTGACGCGGATCTCGCCCGTCACACCGTCCGGATAGGCATATTTGAAGGCATTGGTGACGAGCTCGCTGACGATCAGCCCGAGCGTGATGACCTTGTCGGTTGCCAGGTTGACCGGTGCGGCAGTCAGCATGATACGGTGCGGCCGCCTGTCGTCACGCATCGACGCTTCGAGTTCGGTCAGCAGGCTGTTCAGATATTCATCGAGTTGCACCGATCCGACCTGCCGGTTCGTGTAGAGCCGGCGGTGCACGCTGGCGATGGCATTGATGCGCATCTGCGTTTCGTGCAGCGCGTCGATCGCCACCTGGTCCTTGGTCATCGAGGATTGCATGCGGATCAACGCGCCGACCAGCCCAAGGCTGTTGGCAATGCGGTGATTGACCTCGGCAAGCAGCATCTCGGCAAGATCGCGCTGCTGGCGGATCACCTCCTGCGCATGCGCCGTCTCGCGCCGAAAACGCGCCCGTTCCAACGCCTGTTCGAGGGCAGCGGCGAGCAGATCGAAATAATCGGCAGAAATCCCTTTCAGCATATAGTCGTCGGCGCCCGCCTTCAGCGCCGCGACCGCGATGCTGGTGTCGTCGGAACCCGTCGCATAGACGACCGGCGGGTGATCCGCCATCGCCGTGATACAGGGCAGAATGTCGAGGCCGGTCTCGTCGCCCAGAACGTGATCGAGGACGACGGCATCGATTCCGCCTTCGCCGAGCCTTGCAAGACCGGCAGCGCCATTTTTAGCCCACTCGACCGAAAAGCCACGCCGGCCGAGGTTTTTCTGCATCAGCAGGGCCAGCCCCTCGTCGTCGTCGACATAGAGGATGTGGATCAGGCCGTCCGCATCGACGTTAGTATCGCTCATTCCGTCTCCCGGCGTTCTCTCTGAGCGACGACCGCTCGCAGGCGTCCGAGTCGTCCGCATGGCAATGTGGTATTGCATTGACTGCCCGAGGTAAACTGCGCTTCTTCCGCGCGCTCACTGCCGGCGCCGCCCGATTGGTTTGGCGGGCGAGGCTAATTTTGGCGGAATTTCCGGTGGCCGGAAACTTCGGCGCCCGCCGCCGCCGGCAGTTGCAGGAAGCGCAGCGACGAGGCGACGCCGATTGCGCCGACCACGACGAAAGCCCAGCGGAAATCGGCAAGAACGGGATTGCCAGCACCCCTCAGGGCCGAGGAAATATTGAGAACGGCCGCCGCCACCGCGACGCCGAGCAGCATCGACACTTGCTGAAGCATGCTCGACAGCGTCGAGGCCGAGCTTCGCTGCGCCGGGCCGATATCGGCAAAAGCGAGCGTATTGAGCGCCGTGAACTCCATCGACCGCGACAAGCCAGCGGCAAAAAGCAGCGCATGGATGAAAAACCGCGGCGTGTCAGGTGAAAGGAAGCCGCAGGCGAGGATCGAAAACGCCGCGATCAATCCGTTCAGCACGAGCACCGTGCGGAAGCCGAAAAGGCGCAGGAGCGGCGTCGTTACCGTCTTCATGCCGAGATTGCCGAGGAAATAGACGAGCAGATAGGTGCCGGCGGCGATCGAACTCAGCCCGAAGCCGAGCTGGAACAGGAGGGGCAGCAGGAACGGCGTCGCATTGATTGCCGTCCGGCAGGCCGTGCCCGCCGATAGCGTCGACATCGAGAAACTCTGGACGCGGAAGGCCGAGAGATCGAGCAGCGGATTGTCGACTGCAAGGAAATGCCGCGTCGCCAGGAACGACAGCACGATCCCCGCCGCCAGCATCGCCATAACCGGCAAGAGCCCGCCGTCCCATTTGACCGAGAATTCCAGGGCGGCAAGCAGGAAGGTCAGCCCTGCCGCACTCAGGATGAAACCGAGGATATCCAGCCGGCCGGGATCGGACTCGCGCTGCTCGGGCACAAAGCGCAGCACCAGCCCCATACCAATGACGCCGATGGGGATGTTGATCAGGAAGTTCCAGTGCCAGCTGGCATAGGTGGTGATGAAGCTGCCGAGCACTGGGCCGATGACGGGCGCCGTCAACGCCGGCCATGTGATCAGCGCGATCGCCTGGACGAGTTCGGACTTGCGGGCGCTCTTCAGCACGATGATGCGCCCGACAGGTGTCATTAGCGCGCTGCCCGCCCCCTGGACGGCGCGCCAGAGCACGAATTCCGTGAGGCTGCCGGAGAACGCGCAAAACAACGACGCAGCCGTGAAGACGCCGATCGACGTCAGGAAGACCCGCCGCGCGCCGAACCGGTCGCCGAGCCAGCCCGACAGCGGAATGAAGGCGGCCATCGTTAGCATGTAGACGGTGATGCCAATGCTCATCGACACCGGCTGAACGCCGAAACTCGCCGCCATCTGCGGGAGCGAAGTGGCGACGATCGTGCCGTCGAGGATCTGCATGAAGAAGGAAACGGCGACGACCAGCGCCACGATCTTCGCCTGGCGGCCGCCTGCCGCCTCCTGCCGGTTCTCGCTCGTCTCTGCCGTGGTCATCGATCTGCCAATGAAAGTCTGGATGCCGCGGCAGGAAAACGGGGAGGAAGCCGATTGGAGATCTGCCGCGCGGGAGAACGCGGAAACAGGCCGCGCACCGGGTCCATACGCCGGTTGCGCACCGCCGGAAAGGCTAAATCTCGCACTGCGCCGGAATATTCCCGACGCCGCCGGCCGCGCGATTCAAGAAAAAGGCCCCGCCGGAGCGAGGCCAAGTTTGAACCGCTCCCGGGAAAACAGAAGCGGCGTCGAGGTGCTTATCCTGGGAACCGTTCCACAGCGAGGCCAGACTTCGCCGTATCGGTACGCTTGCGGACGAATTTTCCGAGAAGCGATGAGATTGATCCGCGAAGTCCTCGCCCGCTTGGCGAGTTACCTGTGCAGTGCAACACCGATTGGCGCTTGCAATGTTTATATAAACTGCTATCACTAAACATATTGCTAAACATGATCGGTGAGGAGTTCATGTGAGCATTCTCTAAAATGGGTGAACATGCGACGCCGGCGGGGAGCCGGCACTGGTTCTGGGAGGAACTTATGCAGAAAACATCGAAAGCCCTTTTGGGGCTGGCCGCGGCATTCGTCATGTCGTCGGCACTGCCCAATCTCGCCAAAGCCGATGAACTGACGCTGTGCTGGGCCGCCTGGGACCCCGCCAATGCGCTGGTCGAGCTGTCAAAGGACTTCACCGCCAAGACCGGCACGCAGATGAAGTTCGAATTCGTTCCCTGGACGAGTTATGCCGACCGCTTCCTCAACGAGCTGAATTCCCATGGCAAGCTCTGCGACCTCATTATTGGCGACAGCCAGTGGATCGGCGGCTCGGCCGAGAACGGCCACTACGTCAAGCTCAACGACTTCTTCGACAAGGAAGGCATCAAGATGGATGACTTCGTGCCGGCGACGGTCGTCGGCTACTCGGAATGGCCGAAGAACACGCCGAACTACTGGGCGCTGCCGGCCATGGGCGATGTCGTCGGCTGGACCTATCGCAAGGACTGGTTCGAGAAGCCGGAACTGCAGAAGGAATTCAAATCCAAATACGGCCACGATCTGGCAGCCCCGAAGACCTATGACGAGCTGAAGCAGATCGCCGAGTTCTTCCAGAAGCGCCAGATCGACGGCAAGACCGTCTATGGCGCCTCGATCTACACCGAGCGCGGCTCCGAAGGCATCACCATGGGCGTGACCAACGTCCTCTACGACTGGGGCTTCCAGTACGACAATCCGAAGAAGCCTTACGACATGGAAGGCTTCGTCAACTCGGCCGACGCGGTCAAGGGCCTCGAATTCTACAAGTCGCTCTATGATTGCTGCACCCCGCCCGGCAGCTCCAACGTCTACATGGTCGAATCCGCCGACGCCTTCAAATCCGGCCAGGTCGCCATGCAGATGAACTTCGCCTTCACCTGGCCCGGTCTCTACAAGGACGAGAAGGTCGGCGGCGACAGGATCGGCTTCTTCCCCAATCCGGCTGAAAAGGCGCATTTCGCCCAGCTCGGCGGCCAGGGCATCTCGGTGGTCTCCTATTCCGACAAGCGCGATGCCGCCCTGCAATATATCAAATGGTTCGCACAGCCCGAGGTGCAGGCCAAGTGGTGGGAACTTGGCGGGTTCTCCTGCCTGAATTCGGTCGTCAACGCGCCTGATTTCGCCAAGAGCCAGCCCTATGCCCAGGCCTTCCTGGACTCGATGGCGATCGTCAAGGACTTCTGGGCCGAGCCGAGCTATGCTTCGCTGCTGCAGGCCATGCAGAAGCGCGTCCATAACTACGTGGTCGCCGGCAACGGCACCGCCAAGGAAGCGCTCGACGGCCTGGTGAAGGACTGGAGTGACGTCTTCAAGGACGACGGCAAAATCTAGTGCCGGACGACGGGACAGGCGGCATCCCTCTGCGCGCCATCCTCGCCAGGATGGCGGCCCGGATCGGCAAACGAGCCGGGCCGCCGGATCTCTCATATCCTAAAAGACCGGGTGAAGACTTGACCATTTCCCATTCTTCCATCATGGAGAAGGCAGCCGACGCGACAGCAAAGGCAACGCCGCTCTCGGTCGCCCGGCGTGTCCGCGGCCTCTCGGACAGGGCGATCGCCTGGCTGTTCATTGCGCCAGCCATCAGCCTGCTCTTGGCGATCAACATCTTCCCGCTGCTATGGGCGATCTATCTCTCCTTCACCAATTATCGCGCCAATCGGCCGAATGCGCCGGTACAGGGCGTCGGCCTTGGGAATTACGAGCGCGTCCTCAACGATCCCGATATCTGGCAGGCGATGCAGACCACCGCACATTTCGTCTTCTGGACGATCCTGCTGCAGACGGTGATCGGCTTCACGCTCGCCTACCTGATCGACCGCAAGTTTCGCGGCCATGCCTTCTGGACGACGATCATCCTGATCCCGATGATGCTGTCGCCCGCCGTGGTCGGCAATTTCTGGCGCTTTCTCTACGAGCCGCAGATCGGGCTCTTCGCCTATGCCGTGTCGCTGGTGTCAGGCATTCCGACTTCCGATATCCAGATGCTCGGCAACGTCTCTCTGGCGCCCTGGGCGATCGTCATCGTCGATACCTGGATGTGGACACCCTATGTGATGCTGATCTGCCTCGCCGGCCTGCGCTCGATCCCCGACTATATCTACGAGGCGGCCGAGGTCGACCGTGCCTCGCCATGGCGCCAATTCTGGTCGATCACCGTGCCGATGGCCCTGCCCTTCATCATGCTCGCCGTGCTCTTCCGCGGCATCGAGAATTTCAAGATGTTCGACATGGTGACGCTACTCACCGGCGGCGGGCCGGGTTCGGTCACCGAAGTCGCCTCGATCACCCTTAAACGCGCCGCCTTCGAAAGCTGGGCGACCGGCCGGGCCTCGGCCTTCGCCATCATCCTCTTCGTCGCGGTGTTCGGCCTCGCCAACATCTACGTCAAGGCATTGAACAAGGTGAAGCAACGATGAGTGCCGCCAACTCCGCCCATTCGGTCGTCGAACCGAGCGCATCCAACAAGCGCGTCGCCGGCACCATCGTCGTGCTTTACGCGCTGATCACCCTCATCCCGCTCGTCTGGATCTTCCTGACCAGCATCAAGTCGCCGCCGGATTCGATCAGCTATCCACCCAAGATCGTCTTTACCCCGTCGCTCGAGGGCTATTGCAACCTGTTCACGACGCGCACCCGGCAGACGCCGGATTATATCGCCTCGCTGCCGGCGCCGGTCGGCACCTGCGATGAGGTGACGCGCAAGCGGAACATGGTGATAGCAGGCCCGTCGAATTTCGTGCCGCGCTTCGTCAATTCGCTTGTCATCGCCTTCGGCTCCACCTTCCTCGCGGTCTTCCTCGGCACGCTCGCCGCCTATGGCTTTTCCCGCTTCAAGGTGCCGCTCGCCGACGACCTGCTGTTCTTCATCCTGTCGACGCGCATGATGCCCCCGATCGCCGTCGCCATCCCGATCTACCTGATGTATCGCGAGCTCGGCCTGTCGGACACGGCACTCGGCATGATCCTGCTCTACACCGCGGTCAATGTCTCGCTCGCCGTCTGGCTGCTCAAGGGCTTCATCGACGAGATCCCGCGCGAATACGAGGAAGCGGCGATGATCGACGGCTATACGCGGCTGCAGGCCTTCCGCAAGGTCGTGCTGCCGCAGGCAACGACCGGCATCGCCGCCACCGCGATCTTTTGCCTGATCTTCGCCTGGAACGAATATGCGTTTGCCGCCCTGCTGACCTCAGGCGAGGCCCAGACCGCGCCGCCCTTCATCCCGACGATCATCGGCGAAGGAGGACAGGACTGGCCGGCCGTCGCCGCCGGCACGACGATCTTCCTGATCCCGATCCTCGTCTTCACCATCCTTCTGCGCAAGCAGCTGCTGCGCGGCATCACCTTCGGAGCCGTCCGCAAATGAACCATCTGATCGAAACACGCACCCCTGCCCGTCCGAAACGGCCGTTCTTCTTGCGGCGCGGCCCGATGGAGGCCATCGCCACCGTGCTGATCGGGCTCGGCTTCCTGATGCTGTTCCAGCCCTTCCTGTTGGTGCTCTACACCTATTCGCTGGTCACCCTGCTTGCAGGCACCGTCATGTTCATCATCGTTTCGAAATTCGCGGAGTGAACCATGGCGGACATCCGGATTGAGAATCTCCGCAAGGAATTCGGCAGCTTCGTTGCCGTTCAGGATTCGAGCTTCACCGTCCATGACGGCGAGTTCCTGGCGCTGCTCGGTCCATCAGGCTGCGGCAAGACGACGACGCTTCGGATGATCGCCGGCCTCGAGCTGCCCTCGAGCGGCAAGATCTATCTCGACGGCGAGGACGTCACCTTCAACCGCGCCAGCGCCCGCGACATAGCCTTCGTCTTCCAGCTCTTCGCGCTCTACCCGCATATGAATGTACGCAAGAATATCGGCTTCCCCTTGCTGTCGCAGGGCATGCCCAAGGCCGAAATCCGTCAGCGCGTCGAAGAGACCGCGCGGCTGCTGCAGATCGATCATATTCTCAACCGCTCGGTCTCCGGACTTGCCGGCGGCGACCGGCAGCGTGTGGCGCTCGGCCGCGCCATCGTCCGGCGCCCAAAATGCTTCCTGATGGACGAGCCGCTCGGCACGCTCGACGCCGAGTTCCGCGAGGTCATGGTCCACGAGCTGCGCGAACTGCACAACCGCATCCATGCCACCACCGTGTACGTCACCCATGACCAGCACGAGGCAATGGCGATGGCCGACAAGATCGCCGTCATGAACCATGGCGTCATCGAGCAGTTCGGCACGCCGCAGGAGATCTATGCCAAGCCCGCGACCATGTATGTCGCCGATTTCATCGGCTCGCCGCCGATGAACTTCATCCGCTTCACCTCGGGCCTGAAAAGCGGCGACACGTCCATCCTGCTCGATGGCGTCGATGTCGCTGTTCCCGAAATCCATCAGGACATGGCCGAGAGCGAGCTGGCGCTCGGCGTGCGGCCGGAGCATATCCGCTTCAGCGATGCGTCGCCCCTTCGCGGCGCCGTCTACGGCAGCGAATATCTCGGCACCAATCAGGTCGTGGCCGTTGAAACTCGGGGCAGCCTGATAAAGGCCCGCGTCCCCGCCAATCGCACCTTCCGGATCGGCGAGACCGTCGGCCTGGAATTCAACCCGGCGAAACTCACGCTCTTCGACCGCACGTCGGGCCGCGCGGTGGCATCCCAGCTCTATCAGGAGGCCCGGAATGGCTGATGTCGTCCTTAGGAACCTCGCCAAGCGCTTCGGCGATACTCAGGCTTTGGCCGATCTCGATCTGTCGATCCGCGACGGCGAATTCGTCGTGCTGCTCGGTCCCACAGGCGCCGGCAAGACCACGACGCTGCGGCTGATCGCCGGCTTGGAAAAGCCGGACAGCGGTCACATCGAAATCGGCGGCCGCAATGTCGCCACTGAGGCGCCAGCCGAACGCGACGTCGCCTTCGTCTTCCAGCAATATTCTCTCTATCCGCACATGACGGTTTACGAGAACCTCGCCTTCCCGCTGAAGGCGCCTGTGCGCAAGCTGAGCGTCGAGATGATCGACCGCCGCGTGCGCGAGGTCGCGCGCATGGTCCGGATCGAACATAAACTCGCGAACCGCTCGACCAGGCTTTCCGGCGGCGAGATGCAGCGTGTCGCGATCGGCCGGGCACTGGTGCGCCGGCCGGCCATCTATCTGATGGACGAGCCCCTGTCCTCGCTCGACGCCAAGCTGCGCGCCGAACTCCGCCTGGAACTGAAGCGGATCCAGAAGGAGTTGGGCTCGACGCTGCTCTATGTCACCCACGACCAGGTGGAAGCCATGACCATGGCCGACCGTATCGGCATCGTTGCCGAGGGCCGGCTGATGCAGGTGGGAACGCCGCGCGAAATCTACGGCAATCCCGCCAACCTGCATGTCGCCGCCCGCCTCGGCCAGCCGCATATCAACCTTCTGCCGGCGGACCTGCTTCCCGGGGGCCGGCCGCCGGCTGGCACAAAAACAGTCGGCGCCCGCACCGAACATCTCGATATCATTGTCGGCAAGGACGCCAATGCCGAGATCGACTGGATCGAGCATCTCGGCGACCAGAACCATCTCCATATTAGAGCTGGCAATCACAAGCTCGTCACACTTGCAGATCCATATCTCGCGATCGCGCCGGGCGACCGGATCAGCCTGACGCTGCGCGATCCGCTTTATTTCGATGCGGCTGGACAGCGCCTATCCTGACCGGCAAACACACATGACGACGGCATGAAAAACAAACAGACGGGTCTCAATCGATGAAACACTTTTTCAACCGCAGGGAAACCATCGTTACCGAAGCTCTGGACGGTCTGCTTCTGACGAGCGGCAACGGTCGTCTCGCCCGCCTCGACAGTTTTCCCGACATCAAGGTGATCCTGCGCGCGGACTGGGACAAGTCGAAGGTGGCAATTATCTCCGGCGGCGGCGCCGGCCATGAGCCTTCGCATGCTGGCTTCGTCGGCAAGGGCATGCTGACGGCAGCCGTCTCCGGTGAAATCTTCGCGTCCCCGAGCGTCGATGCCGTGCTGACGGCGATTCGCGCCGTGACGGGTCCGAAGGGCGCCCTGCTGATCGTCAAGAACTACACCGGCGACCGCTTGAATTTCGGCCTCGCCGCCGAAAAGGCGCGCGCCGAAGGCTTTGACGTCGAGATGGTGATCGTCGCCGACGACATCGCCATCCCCGGCATCAACCAGCCGCGCGGCGTCGCCGGCACGCTTTTCGTGCATAAGATCGTTGGCTATCACGCCGAAAGGGGCGAGGACCTGAAGACTGTCGCAGCCCACGCCGCGGCAGCCGCCGGCGACATCGTCTCGCTCGGCATGTCTCTCTCAACCTGCAGCGTGCCCGGCCAGGCGCATGAAGACCGTCTCGGCGCTGATGAAGGCGAACTCGGGCTCGGCATTCATGGCGAGCCCGGCCTTGAGCGCATCGCGTTGCAGCCAATTGCCGATATCGTCGCCACCATGGTGGCGCGCCTGTCGCCTGCGCTGCGTGAGGGGGCAAATCACGCCCTCCTCATCAACAATCTCGGCGCCGTGCCGCCGCTCGAAATGAACGTTATCGCCAATGCCGTGCTGTCCTCATCGCTTGGCCGCCGCATCCGGCTGATCATCGGCCCGGCGCCGATGATGACTGCGCTCAACATGAATGGTTTCTCGCTGTCGCTGATCCGGCTGGATGCCGCGCGTGAAGCGGCGCTGACGGCTACGGTCGAGCCGCATGCCTGGATGCCGGCCGTCGAGCTCCACGAGATCCAGATCATCGCCGCGCCGAAAACATCAGCCGGATTGAACGGCGCGGCACTGGCCGGGGAGGACAGCCGCAACCGTCGCCTGATCACGGCGCTCTGTGAGCATCTGATTTCGCAGGAAAGCGAACTCAACAGGCTGGACGGCCGCGTCGGCGACGGCGATACCGGCTCGACGGTAGCGACGGGCGCCCGCAGCGTGCTTGCGCGCCTGGACATGCTGCCGCTCGACCGGCCGGCGGCAACGCTCGCCTCGCTCGGCGATATCCTCGGCACCAGCATGGGCGGATCGAGCGGCGTGCTGCTGTCGATCTTCTTCACTGCGGCGGCAAAGGCGATGGCCGACAAGGCCGATATATCTTCCGCCCTTCTTGCCGGGCTCGACAGGATGACGTTCTATGGCGGAGCCTCAGTCGGCGACCGGACAATGGTTGATGCGCTCTCACCTGCCCTGCAGGCGCTCGCATCCGGCGATGTCGCCGCAGCCGCAAGGGCGGCCGCAGCGGGTGCGGAGTCGACCAAGACGATGACGAAGGCTAGAGCCGGACGCGCCTCCTATGTCGGCGAAAGGGATCTGGCGGGCGTTGCCGATCCCGGTGCGGTCGCCATTGCCGGCGCGTTCGGCGTGGTGGCAAGCCTCGCCTGAGCGGCGTAAAGTTAGAGAGCCGCGCGGGAGATGTGGCGACAGGGAGGATGGCAGTGCAGGCGGAACCGATGCTGGTGGCAGGATTGATTGAGGTGTGCCGCGCGACGATCGCGGAGAATACCGATCACCTCTGCGCGCTCGATCGCGCCATCGGCGATGGCGATCATGGAACCAATATGCGGCGCGGCTGCGAGGCGGTGAGCGCCGAGGGCGAGAGCCTGTCCAGCCTGCCCTTCCCCGACGCGGTGGAAAAGATCGGCCTGGCGCTGGTGATGAATGTCGGCGGTGCGGCGGGCCCGCTTTACGGCACGTTGCTGATGGAGATCGGCCGCGAGCTTCGCAAAAGTGAGGAAGTGGCTGATTTTCCGCAGGTGCTGAAACAGGCGATCGACGCGGTGGCAAGGCGCGGACGCGCCCATACGGGCGACAAGACCTTACTCGACGTGCTCTATCCCGTGCATGCGGCACTGGCGAAGCGTTCACCACTCGGCGACATCGCCCGCAAGGCAGAACGCTCCGCCAATAGGACCGCCGCGATGAAGGCGTTGCGCGGGCGTGCGGCTTATCTCGGCGACCGTTCGATCGGCCACGTCGATCCCGGCGCGTGGAGCTGCGCGCTGCTGACCACTGCGATCTGCCGCTATCTCGGGGAGCATCGGCCCCAATGAATGCAAGGACCGACATGACTGCCAGGACCACAAACGTGGGTATCGTGATCGTCTCCCACTCGCCGCTGGTGGCGCGGGGTATAGCCGACATGGTGCGCCAGATGGTCGGCGACTGCGTGCCGCTCGCCTGGTCGGGCGGCAACGTCCACGGCGAACTCGGCACCGATGCCGGCGGCATCCTGAGGGCGATCGAAGCCGCCTGGTCCGATGCCGGCGTCGCGGTCTTCGTCGATCTCGGCGGCGCCGAAACCAACAGCGAGATGGCGATCGAAATGCTGGGGCTTCCCCGTTCGGCGCTCGTCTCCATCTGCAACGCGCCTTTGGTCGAAGGCGCAGTCATCGCTGCTGCCGAAGCATCGGGGGGCGCATCGCTGGCCAAGGTCGTCGCTACAGCCGAGGAGCTGTCCCCCTGATGGCGAACGGATTGCGTATTGAAAAACAGGAGCCTGGTCCATTGCACGTGAACTGCCAGACGGAGGTGGAAGTCAAGCACGGTGTCGGGCTGCATGCCCGCCCCTCCGTCACCTTCACGCGGCTTGCCAAGTCCTTCCCTTGTTCGATCGAGGTCGCAGTCAACGGCAGCGACGTTTGGCTGAACGGCAAGAGCATCATCAAGATCATGAACGCGAGAATCCGCAAAGGGTCTATCCTCCGGATCCGCGCCGACGGCATTCTCGCCGATGAGGCGATCCGCGCGCTGAAGGAACTCATCGAGCGCAACTTCGATGAGGAAAAGAAACATGGCCGAACCGCTTAGGCTGAAGGCAAAGAGCGCATCCCCGGGCATCGCATCCGGCCCGGCCTTTCTCGCGGAGGAGCCGAAAGCTCCTTCCGCTGCCGAGCGGCCGGACGCCGGTCTCGCGCCTCAAACCGCCGGCGGATTCGGCGCGCTGGAAAAGGCGATCGATATCTCGATCGGCGAACTCGAGCGCCTTGCCGAGGGCGCCGATGCCGAAAGCCGCGATATCATCGATTTTCAGATCGAGGTGCTGCGAGATCCAACAATCGCGGAAGCGACCGGCGCGCGCATGGAAAAGGACCAGAACGTCGTCTTCGCCTGGGTCGCCACGCTCGACGCCTATGTCAGCGAACTCGAAGCGGCCGACGAGGAACAGATGCGGGCGCGTGCCGTCGATATTCTCGACATCAAGAACCGCGTGCTCGGGGCGCTCGCCGGCACCCCGATGACCGATTTCCCATCCGGTTCGATCTTTATCGGCAAGGACATGGAGCCCAGCCGCTTTCTCGCCCACGACTGGTCGAAAGGCGGCGGCATCGCGCTGTTTGCAGGCAGCACCGCCGGCCATGTCGCCATGCTCGCCCGGGCGAAATCGGTGCCGATGGTTGTCGCCACCGGGCGCTTTTCAGTCGCAGACGGTGATCCAGTCAGTGTGGATGGCGACGCCGGTGCGGTCATCCTGCAGGCGGGCGGCATGCTGACCCCGCCGCCGGCGCCCACTCAAGTGCCTGCCGGCGACACGCAAAGCGTAAGCGGCGAGCTCCGCACGGCGGACAGCGTGCCGATCCTCATCTCCATCAACATCAACGATCCCGCCGAGATCGACGCGCTCGATCCGGCAACGGCGGGCGTCGGCCTTATGCGCTCGGAGTTTTCGGTCACCTCGCTCGCCGATGCCGCCAACGAGGAACGGCAACTGGCGATCTATCGCCGCGTGCTGCAACAGGCAGGCGAAAAGCCGGTGATCATAAGAATGCTCGATATCGGCGGCGACAAGCCACTCACCGGCCTCGAAGACATGCCGGCTCTCGACCCGGGCCTGCGCGGCATCCGGCTGCTGCTTGCCCGGCCGGAAATCGCCCGTGTGCAGGCCCGCGCCCTGCTGCGCGCCGCCGTCTACGGCAGGCTCTCGGTGATGCTGCCGATGGTGACTTTTCCCGACGAAATCGACAGGATGCGCGAGATATTCCGGGAAGAAGCCGAAAGGCTCGGCCGCCGTTCCCTGCCACACCGGATGCCGCCGATCGGCATGATGGTGGAGGTACCATCGGCCGCATTGATGCTCGACACCTTCGGGTCGGCGGCGTTCTTCTCGTTCGGAACCAACGATCTCACACAATATCTTGCCGCATCCACCCGTGACGACATCAATGCCGATGCCGGCAAGGCCGCACCCGCCGTGCTCCGGCTTATTGCCCAGGCGGTGAAGCTTGCCGCCGGCAAGCCCGTCAGCATCTGCGGCGACATGGCCGGCGATCCCCGCTATCTCTCGGGGCTACTCGCCGCTGGCCTCCGGCATTTTTCCGTGGCGCCGGCCCGGCGTCCCGCGATAAGCTCGGCAATCATCGGTCTCAATGCCGATGGTACAAAGGCAGCCGGAGAATAGAATGGCGCGCGAAGACCCCGAAGACGCCATTATCGCCTACAAGTCCATTCTGGCGCAGATCATCGACAACAGGCCCTCCGGCACGCGCCAGCGCCTGGCGACGGCGCTTGGCAAACATCGCAGCTTCGTGACCCAGATCACCAGTCCGACCTATGCGACCCCGCTGCCGGCGCGCCATCTGGCAACCATCGTCCGTGTCTGCCATTTCAGCGCCGCTGAAGAGGAGCGCTTTCTCGAAGCCTATCAGGCCGCCCATCCCGGCAAGCTGCCGGATCTCGGCCATTCTGAGAAATTGCGGCACCTGTCGCTGATGGTGCCTGATTTCGGTGATGACCGGAAAAACCGCCTGCTCGAAGAGGCGATCTCCGATCTTGTGCAGAAGATCGTCGCGATTTCAGGGGCGAGTGAGCAGTGAACTGACGTAAGGTAATGCTTGGCTTTGGGAGGGGCTTGATGAAGAAGTTCATGAACACTGCGGAAACCATGGTCGCCGAAAGCGTCGAAGGCTTCGTGCGCGCCCATGAGGCGTTCGTGGTGTTCGGGGCCGAGCGCAAATGCATCCGCCGCCGCCACCTCACGTCGGGCAAGGTGGCGCTCATCTCAGGCGGCGGCGCCGGCCATGAACCGATGCACATCGGCTTCATCGGCCAGGGCATGCTGGATGCCGCATGTGTCGGCCATATCTTCACCTCGCCGACACCGAGCCAGATCATTGCCGCCATTGAGGAGGCAGACACCGGCGCCGGCTGCCTGCTCGTGGTCAAGAATTACGACGGCGACCTGATGAATTTCGAAATGGCGATCGAGATGGCCTGCGGCCGCCACAGCCTCGACATGGTCGTCGTCAGTGATGATATCGAAACGTCGAGAACAGGCGAGAGTCGCGGCCGGCGCGGCGTCGCCGGAACGCTGATCGTCGAAAAGATCCTGGGAGCTGCGGCCGAACGTGGCATGCCGCTCGACGAGCTGAAGCAGCTCGGCGAAGGGTTGAACACGCGCATCCGCTCGATGGGGGTGGCGCTGAACGGCGTGACGGTGCCGCAGACCGAGCGCACGACGTTTGTGCTCGGACCGGGGGAGATGGAAATGGGCGTCGGCATCCATGGCGAACCCGGCCATGCCAGGCAGCCCTTCGCTGCCTCCGACGCCATTATCGGCCATCTCTGCGAGGCCATCTTTGGCGACATCTCTGTGACACGGGGCAGCAGAGCACTGCTGTTCGTTAATGGCCTCGGCGGCACGCCGCCTGCCGAACTCTACCTCGCCTATAATGGCGCCCGCCGTTTTATCGAGGAGAAAGCCATGCCGATCGAGCGCTCACTGGTCGGAACCTACGTCACCTCGCTAGACATGCAGGGACTATCGATCACCCTGGCTTTGCTCACCGACGAGGAGATCGCGCTCTGGGACGCGCCGGTGGCGACTGCAGCGCTGCATTGGTAAAAGGGTGTACCACGGACGTCAGACGTAAAGCGGCGCCATTTTCTGCCAGGCGCCGGCGCGATGGGCGCGGCCATCCCAGACATGCAGTTGATGGCGAATGTTCTTTTCGCCGAGCAGCCGGCTGAGATAGCGGTTGTTGTCGAGGAAGGGATCGGCATCGCCGATGGTCAGCACGATGTCGATCTCGCGCAGCCGGTCGAGCCGCCAGTCGCCGCTGAGACCAGGCAGGAAATGCGTCGGCGTGTGGAAGTAGACGCTGTCATCATAATAGCCGTCGAACAGATCGCCGAAGGACTCGACCTTCATCGTCAGGTCGTAGCGGCCTGAAAAGGCGACCAGCTTGCGGAAGAGATGCGGGTGACGGAAGACGAGGCTCGCCGCTTGAAAGGCGCCGAGGCTGCATCCATGCACGATGGTGCAGTCATGCCCATTCTTCGCAGCCATCAGCGGCAGCACCTCGTGGAGGATGTAATCCTCCAGCGCTGCATGCCGGCGGATGCGTTCGGCCGGATGGTGGTGGAAGCCGTAGAGGCTGTCCGCGGCCAGCCCCTCGATGCAATAGAGCTGGAGGTGGCCGGCCTGCAGCTTGTCGGCAAGGCTGGCGACCAGGCCGAGCTGCTCATATTCGAAGAAACGACCTTCCCGCGTCGGAAAGACCAGCACCTTGGCGCCGGCATGGCCGAACACCAGCATCTCCATGTCCCGATGCAGACGCTGACTGTACCAGCGCAGATATTCGCGGTTCATGACACCCTGAAGAACTGTCCGATCTTGTCGCGGAGACCCGCCTCTTGCTCAGCGCTTCCAGGGTAATCGAAATGACCGGCGTCCAGGATGAAGATTTCATTAAATTTCGGTATCGCATTTGCGACAGCGAACTGGCAGGGCGGCGCGACGGCGGGATCGAAAAGCGCCACCGCCGTCAGCATCGGCACCTTGATCCGCCGCGCCGCTGTCGCCGCATCGTAGAAACTGAGCGTCGAGAGCACGTCTTCGTGTTTCGCCAGATACTCCTGCACCCCCTCGGCACTGCCGACGCTCGGCAGCTTGAGCCGCAGCGGCTGATGCCCGAAGCTCGGCAGCGCCAGATGGCCGCGATCGATGCGCGGGTCGTAGGGGATCGCCATTGCGCCCACGCCGCCGCCGAAGCTGATGCCGCTGTAGCCGATATGGCCCGAAAGCCAGGGATAGAGTGCCACGAGCGTCGAGACGGCAAGCCAGATATCCTCGACGCAGCCGCCGATGATGTAAGAGTCCCGCTTGTCGATATCGTGCAGCACATGCCAGGATGGATTCTGCGAAATCGCGGGATCGGCGCTAAGCGACAGCCCGCGGCAGCAGGGAAAGATGAGCGCCGTCTCCTCGACCGGCAGATCGAAATCCGGCCGGTCCCGCCCGCCGTAACCATGCCCGACAACGAGGCCGCGCCGCACCTGCCCCTTCTGCGGCAGCAGCAGCCAGCCGCCGATCCTGAACGCACCGGTCGAGAGATAGACGAGGTCGAGAACATGCCAGTCCGGATGGCTGAACTCGCTGCGGGAAAACTCCGGCCGCGGATCCACCGCCAGCGCCTTCCGATACCGCGCCTCCCAGAACGCGTCGAAACCCTCCGGCTCCTCCGGCGGCTCGACGGCCAGGAGCTCCTCAAGCGTCGTGCCGTAGGTGGGATCGAAAGCGAAGGGATGTGTCGTGGGGATGCTCATCCGGGCTTTGTCCCGCGAAACAGCCGGCCGCGCAAGGCTACCTGGCGGGGACTTAGGGCGAGCGGCTATACACTGCCGCAGTATGACATTGTGGAAAGAGAGATCAGTGGCCACCCTCACCCTTCGAGGCCCCTGCGGGGCACCTCAGGATGAGGGTGGAGAGACACATCGCGCCTTCTCGACGCATCCATAGTCCACTTTGCCTGGCAGGACACGGTTCGGTCCACCTGCCACACGGCACAGTGATCACCCCTCATCCTGAGGTGCGCAGGCCAAAGGCCGGAGCCTCGAAGGACGGGGGCGGGTTATGAGCAGTAGGATGAGCCACTGCACGGTTAACCGTTCCGCAAATGCCCTACCCCGCAGCCTCGAGGATCAGCCGGCTGATTTCGTCGGGATGGGAGATCAGCGACAGATGGCTGGCCTTTACCTCGATGGTCCTTGCCCCCATGCGCTCGGCCATGAAGCGTTCGAGATCGGGATTGATCGTCCGGTCTTCGGTGGAGACGGCGTACCAGCTCGGCTTGGAGCGCCAGGCGGCCTCGGTCGTCTTGCCGGTGAGCAACGCCTTCTGGAACGGCTGCTGCACGGCATAGAGCACCTTGGCCCTGGCTTCCGGCAGGTCGCCGGCGAAATCCCTGAGGAAAGCGGCTTCGCTCAAGCGGCCCTCGTCACCGTCGAAGACGATGCCGGCCGAAGCCGGCGGCGTCGGATAGGTCTTGGCAAGGGCAGCATAATCCTCGCCGGCATCGGGCGCCCGGGCCGCTACATAGACCAGCGCCGAGACGTTCTCATGCACACCGGTCTCGCAGACGAGCATGCCGGCGAAGGAATGGCCGACCAGCACAGTCGGGCCGTCCTGCCGGTCGAGCACTCGTTTTACGGCAGCGGCGGCTTCGGGAAGTGTCGTCAGCGGGTTCTGCACTGCCGTCGCATTCAGCCCGGCCACCTGCAGCCGTGCGATCACCTCGGTCCAGCGGGAGCCGTCGGCAAACAGCCCGTGTGCCAGCACGACATTGCGCGCTTTGACGGGAGCAGCCATCGCGGCCATGCCGCGGCTGGAAAGAAGAGTGGCAGCGGCGCCGGCAACGAGGGCGGCCGAAAAAGCTCGTCTGTTCATCATCATGATCTGGTTTCCTCAGATGTTGGGACTGTTGCGCTCATCCTGAAAAAAGCCTCATTGCTGCGGCCGCGTCGCGCCCGCCAGCACCGCCATCAGAGCCTGTTCGTCCTTGGCAGACCGGCTGGCGATCTCGGCCAATGACAGGTCGACGCTCGCTGCCGTAAATCCAGAATCGACGAGCCGTGCGACCAGTTGCTCGGCTTGCATGCCGAGAGCCGGTGCCACCTGAGCTGGAGAGCTTTTGGCAAGCGCCCTTGCAACGACGATTTGCGGCGGGCCTCCGCCGCGACCGCCCTGGTCTTGTCCTGTAGCGAAAGGCAGCGCAAGCGCGACGGATGCGACCAGCGCAATCGCCATCGGCGCCCCGCTCAAATAGGCAAACAACGGCTTCCAGTTTTTCCAGAGGTGGAGCACGAAAGGCAGGATGAGCACCATGCTCAACCATTCATGCATGCCGTGAAAGGTGGCGTTGCCGACGTGGAAAAACAGCGCGACACCCGAAACCAGCGAAACAAGAAAGAGACCGGCAATGAAGGGAGTCGCATATTTGAGCAGGAGCGCTTTCATCGGTACCTCATCTTTTGCTAATCCAACACTACGCGACTCAGGCGGTTCCTAAAGTTAAACTTCGGCAATGATCGGCCTTGGTGGCTCGCAAGCCGTTGCGCATCTCGCCGTCGTCGGCTACATCAAGCCCGTCAATGGCTGGGCAATCCCGGCCACGTAAGCGTTAACGTCACTCAACGCGTATGATCGAACGGCTTTGCGGCTTCGATCTGCGCGACTGTGTCCTGCGGATCGAGCCTTGAAAGCTCCTGAGGACACATGGACACCAAACCCTTCAACGAACAGTCTTCATCGGCTCCCGGCATCGAGCGGGTCCGCCACGAAACGCGCCGTCGCTCGCTGACCGTCGAAAGCATCACCGACATCACCCCCGGCATGCGCCGCATCATCTTTACCGGCGAAGAGCTCGGCGATTTCATCAGCCTGGCGCCCGATGATCACGTCAAGATCTTCATTCCCACAGCCGAGGGCGAAGAGCGCCGAGATTACACGCCGCGCCGCTATGACAATACCGAACGTAGGCTCACCATCGATTTTGCCCTGCACGAGGCAGGTCCCGTGACGCAATGGGCGCTCGGCGCCCGCCCCGGCGACAGGCTCGAGATCGGCGGACCGCGCGGCTCGGTCGTCGTTTCCGCGAGCGTCAAACGCTGGCTGCTGATCGGCGACGAAACGGCGCTGCCGGCGATCGGCCGCCGGATCGAGGAAAGTGACGCCGGAACCATCATCACGACGATCGCCGCCGTCGCCGGCCAGTTGGAAGAGCAGGCTTTCGAGACCCGCGCCGACCTGCATGTGCACTGGGCGCACCGGCCGCTCTCGCAGGCGACCGATGCCGCGGCACTGCTGCGGCTCCTGGCCACGGTCGATATCACGCCGGAAACCTTCGTCTGGATCGCGGCGGAAGCCACAGTGACACGAGATATCCGCGCCTATCTGCTCACGGAACGAGCCTATCCCCTGAGTTGGATGAAGGCCTCCGGCTACTGGGTGTTCGGCAAAGCCGATGCGATGGAGAAATTCGCTTAAACCCTGAGGCCGGACGGCACCGGCCGCCGCTTCCGAAGACGGAGCGACGGCCGGCCGGTGGTTCGAAATGCCATCGAAACTATTGCGATTTAATCGGATGCGATATATACAGATCCTATTCAAAATCCGGACAGGATAGCCATGACCACGTCTAAAACCGCAGAAAAGCCCGATACGGCTGCGCCCGCCTCCAAGGAGGCCGGCAGCAGGAAGCTTTCGACCTTCCTGTGCTTCGCGGTCTATTCGGCCAATCTCGCCTTCGGCCGCGCCTACAAGCCGATTCTCGACGCACTCGGCCTGACCTATACCCAGTATATCGCCATGGTGGCCCTCTCCGAGGAGGACGACCAGACGGTCAGCATGTTGGGAGAAAAGCTGTTCCTCGAATCCAACACGCTGACGCCCATTCTGAAGAAGCTGGAGTCGGCCGGCTTTATCACCCGCCATCGCGATCCCGCCGACGAACGACAGGTGCGTGTCAGCCTGACGCCAGCGGGGCGCGATCTTCTCGAAACCGATCCCGGCTCTGCCCTGATCGACGCCGTCGGCCTCGGCGACGATTTCCCCGTCGTGCAGAAATCGGTGACACGGCTGCGAGACAACCTGCTACGGGCGCAGGCGGAACCGCAAAAATTTTGATCGCGGCACATGTCGGCACCCGGTGACATGTCCGAGATCGCAATCGGCGCATTGATTGGGAATGCGAGAGTTCTTCTCGCCAGGCGAAGTTCGGAGCGCAGGACGCACCCGGATCGGTGGAGCCTGCCGGGCGGTCACGTCGAAGACGGCGAAGACGCCGAGACGGCAATGCGCCGGGAATTGCTGGAAGAAATCGGCGTGACGCCGCAGCACTGGCTGTTGGCCGGAGAGTTCGTTTCGGAAAGTCCGCCCGGGGCATCCGCCACCTTCCACGTCTATCACGTCGACCGATGGCAGGATTCTCCGCGACTTATCGGCGATGAACACACGGCGCTCAGATGGTTTACCGCCGCGGAGATAGAATGCGAAGCCGAACTGGCGCCGCCTCAGCTTTGCGAAATGCTCTTAAACCTGCTCAGACCGGAAACGAACAACCAGGCATGATGACGCGGAGAAGCAGCGCCACGCCTACAGCGCACGCTGCAGAACCTCCGCAAGCGCGCCCTGCTCCATCATCTCGGCCGCTTTCGCGTAACCGCCGCCCATTCCATCGAGGAAATGCAGATGCGAATCCGGCCGCCCCGATGGCACGAGGCAGGTCATCAGCGCGTGAGACTGGCGGTGCAGCCCGAAATCGATCTCACCGCGCGTTCGCGCTGCAATGAGCATGGCTTCGACGCTGTCGATCTGCTCCGGCGCGCAGTCCAGCGTCAGGCGCAGGCCGTCGTCGAACTTGCGGAAATCCGAATTGGAGGCGACCTCCGACCAGCGTTTCGCACTGACCTGCTTCTCCCGTGCCACAGCCGTCCTATCGGAAAGCGGATGGGACCGGCGCGGCGCGGCATCGAAAGCCGCGAGCACGCGTTTCGCCAGCGCCGCAAAGACCTCCGGGCGCGTGTGGTCGCGCGGCTCGACCAACAATGACAGGATCTCGCCGCGCTGGCTCGGGAACGGCGCCCAGTCGCAGCTCAAGCCCGTCAGGTCAGGCTTAATTGCATAACGGCCCGGCTTGACCAGAAAGCGGCCGTTCTTGATCTGCTGCTCCGCCCATTTGAGCCCCCCTCCGGCAAACATCGCATAGGTCGCGCTCTCGGAAGCGGCGTAGCGCGCGATCCTGACGTCGCGCCGGTTGGCACGGATTTCGCCGACGGTGACGAGCCCGACACGCAGGTCGAGATGAAGATCCGTTTCGGCGAAACCCGCCACATCACGCAAGGCCGATGTCGCCGCCATAATGCCGTTCGCCGGCAAGGCGAAGGCTGCTCCGTCTCCACGAAACACAAAGGGAAAATCGAACGAACCCCAGGCATTGCCGAGGGCGGCGATGATCGATACGCCGGCATAATTGACGTCTTCATAGCGTCCCGATCGGATTGCCGCGGTCGAGCTGACGACATCGGTGATACCGATCAGCCAATCGTCAGGCAACGGCTCGTAGACATCGGGATCGAGCACCAGCGAAAACTCGTCATAGGCTTGGTGCGGCTCCGCGTTGGTGTTGATCATGGCGTGTTCTCCGGATCGGCAGGTTTGGCTTTGGCTCGGAAACGGGTCTGCCGCCGATCGGCAGACCCCCGCTTGAAAGTGACGGCGCGAGGCCGGCCCTTGCCGTTCAGACGAGCCTGGTTTCGATGTCGATATTGCCGTGGACCGCCTTGGAATAGGGGCAGATGCCGTGGGCCGCCTCGATCAGTTCCTGTGCGATTTCGCGGTCGATGTCTGCCAGGCTGACATTGAGCCGTGCGCGCAGGAAGTACGAGCCGTTATCGCCGTTGAGCGTAATCTCGGCATCGACCTCGGGACCGGCTGGCAAGATGATCTTCCGCTGCGCGGCGGCGAGTTCGATGGCACCGATATAGCAGGCTGACCAGGCGGCCCCGAACAGGTTTTCGGCCGCCGGATGCGGCTGCGGCAGCTTGATGTCGAGCGTGCCGTCGCTGCTGCGTGCATAGCCGTTGCGGCCGCCGGCGATATGGGTCTTGCCGGCGAAAAGAAGCTTCCCAGTCATTGTCGTATCCTTCCGGTTCGATATTTTTAGCGCGTCCGATTTAATCGGATGCGTTCTAATATGCCGAACCGATTTCGCTGTCAACACTCTTCCGATTTAATCGGATGCGATTTAGTTTCACCAGCACAGGGCTTGGGCCGGCCGCGCAGGCAGGCTCAAGTGGCACATAACCGCGTCTTGTCCGGGAACGAAGCCCTCTATAGGCTCTGCCTCGAGGCCCGGGGCTTCACGAGGAAGGCGGAGAACTGAGATGTCCTCCATAGCCGAAGGCAATGCGGTGCAGTATGGCGACAGCCGCAAGCTAGCCGCCCGCGCTAGGCTTCATACCGAATATACCATCGCCAAAACCGGTTGGTTTCCTTGGGTTGCCGCGCAACTGCCCCTGAAACCGGCAGATCGCGTCCTCGACGTCGGCTGCGGGCCGGCATGGTTCTGGGCGGCAACGGCAAGTCTGCTGCCGGAGGATCTGCATCTGACGCTGACCGACCTTTCGTCAGGCATGGTCGATGAGGCAGTGGCGCGATGCAGAGCGCTTCCCCTAGGTTCCGTTCGAGGCTGCCGGGCCGATGCCGCCGCACTTCCCTTCGAAGACGGCGCTTTCGATCTCGTGATCGCCATGCACATGCTCTACCACCTGCCCGACCCCGCCGCCGGCATCGCGGAGATGCGGAGGGTGCTGAAACCGGGTGGCGTTCTCGCCGCCACCACCAACGGCATCGGCAATATGCGCGAGATTTATCGCCTGACGACCGTCTTCGGCAGCGCGCCGACCGATCCGGCCGCCGTAGCCTTTGGATATGACATCGCCGAGCAAATGATGCGGACGCAATTCGGAAACGTCGCCATGTCAAAGTATCCGGCAAGCATGCGTATCACCGAGGCGGAGGATGTCTTCCTGACCCTGACCTCCTATCCGCCCGGCGAAGGCGCCGACGAGCCTCAACTCACCCGCTTCCGCCAAGCGATCGCCGATGCCTTCAGGCAAGGCAGCGGGGCGCTCGATGTCAGCAGGGAGACCGGGCTGTTCCTGAGCAGGAAGCCAGTCTGAGCGGGTCACCGCCGTTCAAGATGGCGACAGGCCGGAACAGGAGCGGCCCTCAGACCTTCTCCTTTCTCCTGACCTTTTCCTTTGGCTCCACCGGTGAATCCGGCGTCGGGGCCAAAAGCTTGCGCAGCGATGCGATCTTGTCCTTCACCAGCGGCCGGAAGCGCGTCGCACGATAGGGCATGTCGGCGGCGCCGTAGCCTTCCGGCCCATCGTCATTGCCGCGATGGATTTCCGCGAGCTTCACCCCGATGAACGTGCCGTCGACATAATGGGTATATTCGCCCATCCAGCGGATCGTATAGATCTCGCCCTTGCGGATCAGCTGGTCGATGCTGACATGCTTGAAGGTGTCGTTGATGCAGACCACCTTCTGGCCGACATGAAATTCATAGCTCATGGATCAAACTCTCAAACGGCAATCCGCCCCGCCAACCTATAGCGCGCCCGGCGACTGGGATGAACCATTTTCTGCCAACAGGCCTATTTGCCGCGACCACAGCCGCACGCGCGCCGCACGATTCAAGGGGACAGATATTAGTCGCAATAGACCTTGCCGCTCTTGCGGGAGCGCAGATCGAAGTGGAAGTGGTTCCAGTGTTCCGGGTTGCTGCCGGGGCCGAGCACCGTGTTGAAATAGCGGCAGCTGTCAGTGCGCACCGCCTTCAAGAGCCGGCCCTCGCGCAGCGAGAACAGGCCCTTTTTGCGCACGTCGATCTCATGGCCGTTCTTCAGCACGAACTTGCCGACGTCGATGGCATTGCCGCGGGCGTGTTCCGACATCGGATTGTATCGCTGTCGGCTGTTGTTCATGCGCCGGCAGGAATAGCCGCCGAGCGGCTGGATCGTTCTGATGCCGCTCCAGTAGCGGTAGCGGGCCGATGGCGCCAGCTCGTTCTTCACCCATTTGGCGAAGGCGAGTGTCACCTGGCAGTTCAGCGTGACGGCGGGCTGCACGCCGATATTGCCGGAAAGTCCCTTCAGCGATACCGGATAAGGCACCTGGCAGGCAGGCCCTTGCGAGATCGGCGGCCTATCGTCGAAGAGCACGCCCATGCGCTTCAGTTCGCGCCGGCAGGCAAGCTCGGAAGCCGGCATGACGCTCGGGTCGACCGGCGCGGCGGGCTCGCTCATCATCGGGTTGTTCGGCCGCAGCATCGCCACTTCTTCGCTCTCGTCCTCTTCGGGAACGCGGGACGGCGCTGTGACCGGACTGCCGTCGCTCCAAGTGGGCGCACGGCTCATCTGCGACTGCGCTGCCGGCTGCGGCATTGCCTGTGGCGCGGGCTGGCGTATCGGTTGGTTGACCTGCAGCGGATTGTCGGTGCCGATGCCGTCGACGACCGGCTCGGTGGCGTTGCCCTCTGCGATTTGTTGTTGCTGCTCCTGCGCCAGCCCGACGACGGGCTCTGCTCCGAGTTCATCATCCATGTTGACGCCGCCGGAAGGGATCGCAAGGTTTTGCGTGCCACCCCAGTTGCCGTTCGGTTGACCGGCCGCCATCGCCTCGTCACTGTCGATCATCGGCAGTTTTCGCCCCTGCGCCCCCGGCGCATGAGCCGCATGGCCGGCACCGGCAAGGTTCGGCGTATTGAGATAGTCGACCGAATCTTGCGTATTGCCGATCGGGGCGCTGGAAACCGGATAGGACGCCTGGCTTTCCACGGGCGCCATGCGCACGGCCGGCGCCATGCGCGCAGCACCCCGAGACGGCGAAATCGAACTGACCCTGGTGCCGTTGTCGACATTAGCCGGCGGCACCAGCCCTTCGCTGATCGAGCACGTCGTCAGCGCCGCCGAGAGCAGCACGGGCAGGAAGGCTCGCCGAGGAAAGGAAACAAACGCCATACTCTTATCGCTTCCGTAGGCCGGCCGCAGAGTGACCGAAAAAACTCGGTCCAATTTTAATTAAAAACGGTGAATGAAAACTTACCGGCACAATCTGGACGCGACGGAAATGAAAAAGGCGGCTTTCGCCGCCTTTCAACTGCTGCCGAACTCACGCTGCCCGTGTGTAACGGGCGTCCCGCTGCTCCGCTCCGCGCAGGCGGAAATTCGCAAGCAGCGTCTTCAACTGAGTGCTTTCGTCGGCGAGCGTGCGGCTTGCCGCCGTCGTCTCCTCGACCATCGCCGCGTTCTGCTGCGTCATCTGGTCCATGTGGTTGACGGAGCTGTTGATCTCGTTGAGCCCCGTCGACTGCTCGCGCGCCGCCGTCGCGATCGAGGCGACGTGATCGTTGACCTGATTGACCAAGGCTTCGATTTCCAGGAGCGCATCGCCCGTCGAGCGCACCAGCGCCACCCCGCCCTCGACTTCCGTCGCCGACCGGCTGATCAGTTCCTTGATCTCCTTGGCGGCATTGGCTGACCGCTGCGCAAGCTCGCGCACTTCCTGGGCAACGACGGCAAAGCCGCGGCCCGCCTCGCCGGCCCGCGCAGCCTCGACGCCGGCATTGAGCGCCAGAAGGTTCGTCTGGAAGGCGATCTCGTCGATGACCGAGATGATCTGGTTGATGCGGCTGGAGGATTCCTCGATCCGGCCCATCGCCGTCACCGCATTGCGGACGATCTCGCCGGAGCGCCCGGCGCTCGCCTTGGTCTCGGCCACCATCTCGCGCGCCTCGTTCGCCCGCTCCGAGGCCGTCTTGACCGTGGCGGTGATCTCGTCGAGGGCTGCCGCCGTCTCTTCAAGGGCCGCCGCCTGCTGCTCCGTCCGCTTCGACAGATTGCCGGTCGCTTCGCTGATGTCGGAGGCGCTGTCGTTGACGACGCGGCCCGATTCGGCGATCGCGTGGATGACGCCGTTCAGCGCATCGACAGCCGCGTTGAAATCATTCCTGAGCTTGGCATAATCCTCGCCGATATCGCCGATCGCCACCGTGAGGTCGCCGCCCGCAAGCTTCTCCAGGCCGGCGCCGAGCGCCTGCATGGCGCGGGTCTGCCGCTCCGAAGCCGAACGCAGGCTCGCCTCGTTGCCGCGACGTTCGTCCTCGATCTGCCGCTGCCTTTCGTCTTCACGCCCGCGCAGCGCGCTGCGCTCGTCGACGGAGTCGCGCAACACCAGCAGCGCCTTGGCCATCTGGCCGATCTCGTCGCGGCGATCGCTGCCGGCGATCTCGACCGATGCTTCTTCGGATGCGATCGCATTCATGGCCATCTTCAGCCGGGCGATCGGCGCTGTCACGCTGCGCACGATCGCATAGGCGATGGCAACCGTGGCGGCCGCGCCGACCAGGCAGAGTACTGCCGCCCAGATCGCATTCTGGCGATAGAGCGCAGCAAGGTCGTCGGCGTAAACGCCGGTACCGACGATCCAGCCCCAGGGCTCGAAACCGGCGACATAGGAATATTTCAGCACCGGCTCGTCGGCGCCCGGCTTCGGCCAGTAATAATCGACGAAGCCCTTGCCGTCCTTCTTCACCTTGTTGACGAACTCGACGAACAGGAACTTGCCGGTCGGATCCTTCATCTGGGAGATATCGGTGCCGTTCAGCGCCGGCTTGATCGGGTGCATCACCATCTTCGGATGCATGTCGTTGATCCAGAAATAGCCGTCGGCGCCGTAGCGCATCGCGCCGATCACGTCCTTGGCGGCTGCCTGCGCCTGCTCGCGGGTCATCGTGCCCGCCTGCTCCATCTTGTAATATTTGTCGAAGATGCCGAGCGCCGTCGTCTCCATCTTCTCCAGCCCCGCCTTCCGCTCCGCCTGCAGCTCGGAGTAGGAATAGTTCAGAAAGAAGACCATCGTTGCCGCAAGCACAGCAAGGGTGAAGCCGACGAGGCAGTAAAGGCGGGTGGAAATCTTGACGTTGCGCATGAGGTTCCCGGCGATTCTAAAACATTTGCAATTCGTCACATACTGGAACAGCTGAATTACCGGACGGTAAAGTTGGATTAGTGAGTTCTCACATAACGTGAGGTAAGGCCACAGTTGTAAAATTCAACCGGCTGAAATCCCACGGAATTTAAATCGTCGCGACCTGCCATATTTGGTCCGCAGCCGACCCTCTCACCGAAAAGCATTGGTGCGGGCACCCGAGTTCGCCTAACCTTGGCTGCAGAATCGCGAATATTGAGGGAACTTTCCATGACCGATGCCGCCAAGCCGAGAGGCGAACTGACGCTGCGTACGCTCGCCATGCCTGGCGACGCCAATCCGGCCGGCGATATTTTCGGTGGCTGGGTCATGGCACAGATGGACCTTGCATCCGGTATTCGCGCCGCCGAGCGCGCAAAAGGCCGCGTCGTCACCGCCGCCGTCAAGGAGATGGCCTTCGAGCTGCCGGTCAAGATCGGCGATACGCTGTCGGTCTATACCGATGTCGAGCGGGTCGGCCGCACCTCGATCACATTGATCGTCGAAGCCTGGGCGCATCGCTCGCGCTACGCCAAGATGGAAAAAGTCACCGCCGCCACCTTCATCATGGTGGCGCTCGATGAAGAGGGCAAGCCGAAAGCTGTCCCCGCGGAGTGACACAATCGAAACCCGAGGGATAGGGATGGAAACGGTCAGCTCGCCGGAAGTTTTCCTTCATATCAAGGTGGTGATGGGCATGGTCATCAGCCTCTCGCTTGCGAGGCTGCTCACCGGCGTTGCCGGCATCGTCCAGCATCCCGCCAGGGCGAAGGTCTATCCCATCCATCTCGGCTGGGCGCTGTCGCTATTCCTCTTCATCATCCACATCTGGTGGTGGGAATACCGCCTGCAAGCCGTATCCGCCATCGGCTTCGGCATCTATCTCTTCCTCGTCTGTTTCTGCGGCCTGTTCTTTCCTGCTCTGCGCCCTTCTCGTCCCGGCAAGTCTCGACAAATATGGCGGCTACGAGGAATATTTCATATCGCGGCGCAAATGGTTCTTCGGCATCCTCGGCCTGATCTATGCCGTTGACATCCTCGACACGGCGATCACGGGACCGGAACGCATCCTCGCCCTCGGCTGGAATACCCCGCCCGCAACATCGCCTACATCCTCCTCTGCGGCCGCCGTTTCCACGCCGTCTTCGCCCTTGCCAACCTGCTCTACCAATTGAGCTTCATCTTCAGGCTCAATGATGTATTGGAGTGAGGCCAGGTCCCGCGGCTTGCTCCCTCTTCTCCCCAGCGGGGGTCCGAAGGACGGGGCGACACCGTTGGTTCGACCCCGGTCGATGTCCGTCAGGGCAAATGAGGGGGTGAGCGGCAAAGCCGCGAATGCACGGAGCGGAACCGAAGGGCGATGAATGGCCTGCCGTGTGGCCTGCCTCATCCGACCCTTCGGGCCACCTTCTCCCCGCCGGGGAGAAGGGGAAGCGGCCCGCTCACACCTTCAAAAACTGCGACCCCTTGTCAAACGCCAACCCCGGAAAGATCTGCGCTGTCAGATCATCCACCCCGACATCGAACTGCCGGTAGAGCATCGCCGCCGCCACCTCGCGCACGTCGGCCGTCGGCATCAGATCGCGGTCGTCGAGCAGTTGGCCGTCATTTAGCCCAGGCCACTTGCCGAGGATGCCGCCGCCGTTGATGGCGCCGCCTGATAGCAGGGCGCAGCCGCCGGTGCCGTGGTCGGTGCCGGCCGATCCGTTCTGGCGGACGGTGCGGCCGAATTCGGTCATCGCCAGCACCACCGTCTTTGCCCAGATTTCCGGCCCGAGGGTCGCCTTCAGCGTATTGATCGCCTGCGCCAGATCCTGGGCCGGCCGCTTGAACTGGCCGGCCTGGCCGATATGCGTGTCCCAACCAGTGATCGAGAAGCTGGCAATGCGGTAATCGGCCTTCAGCATGTTGGCGGCGAGTGCCGCCACTTCGGCGGTCTTTTCGCCGCGCTGGCCGTCCGGCCCGGTCATCATCGAGGCGGTATCGGCCCGCGTCGCCTCGGCAAGTGCTGCGGCAAAAGGCGGATCGCCGGCATAAAGCCGCGTCAGGAACTGCATCTCGTCACGCGCCGGCGCCAGGTTGGAATCCGACGCCCAGACATCGACCTCGTTCGGCCCGGAGAGGATCAGTTCCGTCGAGGTGTTGACGTCGATCGCCTTGCGCGCATCGGAACGCGGAATGACGGCAAGAGCGCGGTTCAGCCAGCCGGTCCTTTCCTCGGCGACATGTTCGCCGCCGCATTCCAGCATGTCCTGCCCGTCGAAATGGCTGCGCTGGTCACGATAGGGCGTGGAGACGGCGTGCACGAAGGCAAGCTCCCGGCTCTTCCACAGCGGCATCAGATCCGCGGCGGCCGGGTGAAGCCCGAAATGCCCGTCGAGGTCGAGAAGCCCGGTCTCGGGCGTCAGCGCCAGCGTCGGCCGGAGCGCGGCAAAACCGGCATCGCCATAAGGCTGCACCAGATCCAGCCCATCCATCGCGCCGCGCAGCACGATGGTGACGAAGCGGTTGTCACCAGGCATCGCCGCGAAGGTAACGGGTGTGAAGACGGGCGCGGCGGCAAGACAGCAGGCGGACGTCAGAAAGCCGCGGCGGGAAAGCGAGATCCTGTTCATCGATAGCGTCATGGGCGGGGTCTCCTGAGCAAATTCCGGAAAATGTCCAGCGGTTTTCCGGTCAGAACCTGCTACAAACAAATGAGCCAAGCAGACGAAGCGTTGGCTTGCCAACGAGTCTGCTTAGCGGCGATTGAATTCGGGCGATGCCAGCACGAGCGTCAGCCCGCTGATCTTGTTCGGCGCCTGCGACACCACGCGGATCGTCTCGTCCCGCGCCGCATCGGCAAGCGTCGATTTCAGGAATTCGCGCGGGTCTTCGTCGCGGCCGAACTGCGCCGCGGCCCGCCTTGCCCAGGCCAGCCGCTCGGCGAGCTGGCTGCCGGTGATCCAGGCGGAAAAACCTTCCTCGAAGCCGGCCGGGCTCGGCGGCAGCCAAGTCGGCTGGCCCATGCGCTTCAGCGCCCCCTGCCCCAGCGCCCGCGCCGTCCGGAAGGCCTTGAGCCGCTTGTCCCTCGCCTCGCCGGCGGGACCCGACGGCACTGGCGATCCCGCCATTCCAGGCGTATTCGCCGCCATGTCGCCGTCATCCGTGCCTTGCTGATTGGCGGCTAGGAAGCTGCCGACGACACCGTTGACCGGGCCTGCATTCAGCGCCCGGAGACCGGCGACGACATAATCGAAGGGCTGACGCGCCTTGGCGCCTTCATTCTGCCAGGCGGCGGGATGGTCGAGCATGGCTGTATAGACGGCGCTGAGATCGCCATCCGTCTTCTTCCAGGCCGCAGCCATGTCGGAGACCATGCCCTCGTCGGGCTGATCGGAAACGAAGTGAACCGCGAGCTTGCGGCTGATATGCGCGGCCGTCTTCGGATGAACGGCGAGGTCATCGAGCATGTCGAGATAATCGTCACGCGAGCGTTTGCGCCCGCCATAGCTGACGCCGAGCACCTCATGCGCGCCGGGCTCGGAAATATTCGGCCGGAAGGCGATGTCCATCTCCTTGCGGTCGATGGTGAGCCCCGTCAGCACCTTGGCCGCAGCGGCGACGTCCGCCTGGGTATAGCCGCTGCCGGCGCCGAGCGTGTGCAGTTCCAGAAGTTCGCGGCCGAGATTTTCGTTCAGTCCCTTGTTGCGCTTCATGCCGCCGGGCGAATCCGGCCCGAGCGAATCCGCCTGGTCGAGATAGATCAGCATGGCCGGATGCGCCGTGGCGCTGCGCAGCAGGTCGCCGAAACTGCCGGATATGAACGGCCGGATCGCCTCGGCCTCATAGAGCGGCACGATAAGGCGCATCGGCAGGCTTTTGTTGGCACTGGTGGAGAAATGATCGGTCCAGAAGGTCGAAAGCCGCTCGTGGAAGCCGTAGGGCGACAGCACCGCCTGCATCAGCCGCAGGTTCGCGTCGTGCTGGAATTGCTGCTGCGCCTGGCGCTGCACGCCCTGGCGCATAGCGCGCTGCGCCGGATCGTCTCCCGTCGTCTTCGCCTCCTGGCGGATCTGTTTCAACTGCTCCTGCAGGCTGAGGATTGCGCGGTGACGCATGTCGGGGCCGCCAAGCGGAAAATCGGGCGTGGCCGCCGCCCCGATGGAGAGCTGTCCGATCAGCTCATCCTTGCTTTGCGGCGGCGCCTCGCCCGGCCGGAATCCATAGCCGAACCGGATCGCCGCCATCGTCGGAAAAGAGAGGCTCATGGCCGATCACCTCCAGATCAATGAATTGTGACAGGCTGCCAGCCGATTGCGACGGCAATCTGTAGGAAATGCGGCGATATCGAGACATGGACAATTTGTAATCTGTTGAAAAAACTAGAATTTAGCCACGGAAGATGAAGGATGCTCCGATTGCAATGAGCGCGAAGCCGATGGCGTGGTTCCAGGTCAGGCTCTCGCCGAGCCAGAAGATCGAGAAGCCGGAAAACACGATCAGCGTGATCACCTCCTGCATGGTCTTCAGCTGCGCCGTCGTATAGACCGCCGAGCCGATGCGGTTCGCCGGCACCGCCAGACAATATTCGAAGAAGGCGATTGCCCAGCTGACCACAATAGCGAGGAAGATGGCGCTGCTCTTGTGCTTGAGATGCCCGTACCAGGCAAATGTCATGAAGATGTTCGAGGCAAACAGCATGACGACGGGCCAGACGGCGGCAGGAGAAAATAACATGGAATAACTCGGGAGCTGTGGAGGGAATATCGATCCGACGGGAGACGCCGACGGCGCCTAACTACCATGCCGCCGCTTGATGGCAAGCCCCGCAAGCTCGAGCCGATTGTCTCAGGTCACACCGCCCGGGCGCAAAATCGTAGCCGAAGCCGGCGAACAGGGCTCTCTATCTGGAGTGCGACATCCACCAACTTCCCTCATGCTGAGGTGCGCAGCCCGGGAGGGCGGAGCCCCGAAGCACGCCATAAGGCTGCTTCTTGCATCCCTTCGCCGCCATTGCACCCGTCCCCATCTCTCGCTGCTGAGCACCTGAGAATAACGCCTTACGCGCGCTAGCGCGCTCGCTAACTCGGGTCGTTAAACCGCTACACCTAGCCAGTCGCCACCCTGCCCCGGCATGCCCACGCCACCGATGCGAACGACCGTGGCCCATCCGGCTCCCCAGCTTCATAGGCCGCCCTCAATGCAGCATCGACCGCCTCCCGCTTGCCTGCCTCCAGCCCGGCCACATACTTCCCGAGAGGTCCCTCGCCGGCGGCGATCGGCTGCCAATAGTCGTCGAAAGAAAGATAATCCATCCGGATCAAGAGCGAGGTCTCCTCGACGTTGACGAGGCCCCGCGCGACGAAGCTTTCTCTCATTTCGCCAGGGCGCATCATCGGCTGGAAGCAGTATTTGCGGCGCAGAGGCAACGCGTTCTCGTCGAGCATGACTACCGTTTCCCACATCATCCGCATGCCCGACATGCCGCCATAATGATCCCAGACGGCGGCCGCGACCACGCCGCCGGGGCGCACCACGCGGGCCATCTCGGATACCGCCTTGCCCGCCTCGGGCACGAAATGCAGCACCAGCAGGGATATCGCCCTGTCGAAGTGGTTATCCTCGAACGGCAGCGCGCAGGCATCGGCTTGCCGAATGGTAATGCGCGGATCGGTATTTCGCCGTATTGCCGCCTCGACGAAAACTGGCGAATAATCAATGGCGGCGATTTCTTGCAGGCCTGGCTTTTCCGCCAGCGTAAATGTCAGGCTGCCGGTGCCGCAGCCGACGTCGAGCACGCGCTCGCCATCCGCAACCTCGGCAAAATCGATCAGCATCGGCGCCAGCCTCTTGCTCCAGCGCCCCATCAGCCTTTCATAACCATCCGCACTTTCGACATTGAAATTCGACGGCATCGAAGCCTCCCTCTTCAAGGACGATGATCTGTCGCCGCAGAGCCGAGCGATCCGTCGCCTTGCGCGAGGCGGGTCTGACTCTCCGTCGTCCCCGGTTCAGGCCGGGATGACGGAGAGTGTATCAAGCGGATGCCCTGCCGAGAACTCTCCAGTCGAAGCCGCGCGCCTGCCCGCACGGACAGGAAACGATCCCGGTCTTGGGGGCGCTTCGCCGCCAATGAAATGCAGGCCGTCATGGCCGCGGCGATCGCCAGTTACGGCTTCGCCCGACTGCCCCATGGGGGCGCCAATGCCCGCATCAGGGATGGGCGCCTGTGCCACGTTCTCGACGGCTACACGACCCCGGTCGGCGGCCTGCAAGCCGTCTATCCGAGCAGCCGGCACCTGCCGCCTCTGGTCAAGACCCTTATCGAACTCGCCGCCAGACGGTTGAACGCGGGAGCCGACGGCAGCGCGACTTCGCCATCATATAGCGGTAGCCCCCGTTACAGTCCCTTCAGCACCACCTTGCCGTCGAGGCTTTCGATCAAGGTGGCGCTGGCTTCATTGAGGCCCTCGACTTCCACGGCGATGCCGCGTGCCCGCGCGACATTCAGAATATGCGTAGGAGACGCCGTGAATTACTGCCAAAGAAAATCCGGCCCCGTGCTCTGCGATGTCAGCTTGAGCGTGCCATTCGGCTGGACGACATAGGTCTCGAACACGCGGTAGCCGAACTTGCCGAGAAAAGTGTTCTTGACCACCGTTCCCGGCCGATAGGGGGAATGGACGACCTTGCCGCCATAGGTAAGGCTGCCGGGAAGAGGCTCGGGACCGCCAGCCGCGCTGGCGCAAGCCGTCAGCGCGAAGAAAATGGCAATGACCGCATGTTTCATCCGGCATTCTCCCGCATGCATTGGCAGCCGGACACCTCGCTCGACGCCCGCGCGTCACATTATAGCATTGCTGCCATCGAAGTCCCTGCGCAGAGCTTGCGCCCGCGAGAGCGCGCCGGCAATCCTGTCATCGGTGAAAGGCTTGGAAATGACGTCGAGTGCGCCTTCAATGCCGTTTCCGACGCTCTCCGGGCTGCCGGTCACAAAGATGACGTCGACGCCATAGCGGTCGATCAGCCGGCGGGCGAGCTGGGCGCCGCTACGGCCGTCGGAGAGGCTGAGGTCGACGAGGGCGATGTCGCTTTTCGGCGCATAGGCCAGCGCCTGCTCAACCGTCGAAACCGGCCCGACCGTTTGATGCCCGGCATCCTGTGCGATGCGTTCGAGTTCCAGGGCGATTAAACCCTCATCTTCAACGATCATCACTTTCATGGAACATTTCCTCCCGTGGCAAAGCGCGCCGGCGGACACAGCCCCGGCCATCTGCCTAACGCAACGCCCGCTCGAAAGTTTCCGTCTCACGAGACATGCCCGTCGAAAATGGTAACCAAATCCGCAACACCATCGCCGGCTGCCGCTCGATGCTGTGCAGCATGTCATCCAGCAATGCTTCGCCCGCAGGGGACGCTTGGGAATGCGGATATCGCTGGTAGCGACCGCGTCGTCACGGATCCTTGTCGAGGAACCAGCCGAGGGGGCGCAATCACCGCGTCGCCTCCACCATACTTGGCCTGCCGGCTGGGCGACCGCCTTGCCGGCTCGTTCTCGGGTGAAATCCGTAGCTGTCGCAGCGGATCTCGCTCAGGGCTTCTCGTTGGCGCTCTCGGTCCGGAACGCCGCTTCGCCGGCGTCGGAGACCTCGACCCATTTCTTGTCGGGCGTCGCATCCGGAACATAGCTGTCGTGCCAGTTCCACCATTTGTAGGTCGGCGTCTGCGGATACCCGTCAGGCGAATCCTCCCACACCTCCTGCCGTCCGAGCGGCGTGATGTCGAGATAGTTCCAGGTGCCGCCCATCTGCTCGTCGCCGCGGTTATTGACGAAATAGGTGCGGAAGATGCGATCGCCGTCGCGGTAGAACACATTGGTGCCGTGCCATTCGTCGACGCCGAAATCCTTGTCGAAGCTGTCGGTGATCGTCACCCATGGCATGCTCCAGCCCATCTTCGCCTTCAGCCGCGCGATCTCGGCCTGCGGCGCGCGCGAGGCGAAGACCAGGCTCGTGTCGCGGGCGTTGAGGTGGGCGACATGCGCAACCTGGTCGGCCACCATCGAACAGCCGCGGCAGGCGTGGTCAGGCCAGCCGAACACGCCGGGCTCGTAAAAGGCGCGGTAGACGATCAACTGATGCCTGCCCTCGAACAGGTCGAGCAGGCTGACCTTGCCGTCAGGTCCTTCAAAAACATATTTCTTCTCGACGGCCATCCACGGCATGCGCCGACGTTCGGCGGCCAGCGCATCACGGGCACGAGTTTGCGCCTTTTCTTTCACCAGCAGTTGCTTGCGGGCCGCCTCCCACGCTTCCGGCGATACCACCGCGGGTTTCTGCATGGATTGTCCGCCCGTTCCATTCTCGGCTGTTGCAGTCATCGCTTCGATCTCCTCATTGGGGCGAATTTCCGCGCCTCTTCATCGAACCGCGTATCTTCGCGCATTGGTCGGACATAGTTTCGCAGCCGAATTCGAACGGTGGGAGTAACAAGTGTGACCGCATTTCCACCGCCACCCGCTGTAGCAACACCCCGGCGGGAGTTCGGGCAAAGACTCGGGCGCGACGAATCTGACCCCGCGCTAAATGGATGAGTTGCCAAAAGCCGCGGACTGACGGAAGCTTGATGCCGAACATTGTGGACGGATTGCGTGAGATGATGACAGAATCCACTTCCTCGGAACCGGCCAGCCACGGTAGCGCCAGGATCTGCCGCGGCTGTTGGGACCAGATGCACATGCCGATCCCGATCGGCGGCCCCCTCGCGCTTCCCTTCCGCGCCTTCGGCATCACCCGCAGCAAGATGAATCCCGATATCTGTACGATCTGCGAACGCTCCTTTCAGTACGTCAAGAAGCAGCGCCAGATCACCGTCGACGCCACCATCCTGTTTGCCGATATCAGGGGATTCACGGACCTGTCGGAGCGCATCGAGGCGGTGCTGCTGAGCGAGATCGTCAGCCGGTTCCAGGATCGCTGCGCCCAGGCGATCTGGGCACATAACGGCATCGTCAACAAGCAGATGGGCGACGGCCTGATGGCGATCTTCAACTTCCCGATCGTCAGCAAAGATCACGCCGCCGCCGCAATCCTGGCCGCCCAGGAAATCCAGCGAAACTGCGCCGCGGCGCTGAGCGGGCTGGCGCTCGACGCCCTGTCCGGCCGCACCTTGGGCGTCGGCGTCGGCATCCATTCCGGCGAGGTCCAGATCGGCGAATTCTCGAGCTTCCGCAGCGATTTCACTGCGATCGGCGGCGTCGTCAACCAGGCCGCAAGGCTCGAATCCCAGGCCGCCGCCGGCGAGATCCTGATCTCGGCCGAAACGGCCGCGAAGGCTCCCGAACTCGTGACAGGCGCCGAAACGCGCATGCTGGCGCTGAAGGGCATCGAGCAGCCGGTGCAGGCACGCGTGCTGGTCAAGCGCTGAACGACGGCGATTGCGGCCTTCTCAAAGCATCAAACCGCCGCTAACATGGCAGCTGCAGTTTCTCACGCTGTGATTGCGAAACACATCGGATCACAAGCAAGTTAATCCTCCGGAAACAAACATCTCTTATCTCTGAGCTGTTTTAACAGCTGGGGTATCTCATGGGCAGTTTTTCTCTGTTTCACTGGTTGATCGTCTTGATCCTGATCGGCGTACCATTGATCTTCGTCTTCAAAAAACCGCTGGTCGGGCCAAACCGCTTCGGCGGCCGGCCGCCGGCCATGGATTTCGGCCAAGCGATTGCAAGCTTTTTCAAGAACTATGTGAACTTTAGCGGCAGAGCGAGCCGATCGGAATTCTGGTACTCGTTTCTCTTCGCCTTTCTCGTCTCCATCGTTTTGTACTTCGTGGATCGGAGCGAAACCTTGAGGCTGATCTGGTCGCTGGCTACGTTTCTTCCCTGGATCGCCATGGCCGCCCGACGCCTTCACGACATCAACCGAAGCGGATGGTGGCAGCTTCTCGGACTGTTATTTCCCATTGGATCGGTCATTCTGCTCGTATGGTACTGCAGGGCGTCGACAATGGATGATTCCAGGGAAGCCGTCTTTGCTTGAGCAAGGTGTGAGGATGGTCCTCGCGGGTTAGGTGTTGCCTTCGCTGGCACGGCCTATCCGCTGCGCGGACTGCGGGATGCGCAGTCCGCTTCCATCGCAGGTATCACCTGACCGTAAACCGGTGCCCTGCCTCGATCTAAGTGGTTCTGGCGAATCCACGATCAGCCGGGCAGCTTGCAGCCCTTGCTCATGCCGGCGGACTGCATAGCCGAGACCTTGCCTTTGGACGCTGCAATTTCGCCTTCCTTGTCTCCGCCAGCGACACTGCCGATCGGAACGCCGACGAGGAAGACACCGAAAGCATCGCCGTTCGCCGCGCTGATCTGCTGCTTGGACAGGTCATCGAGCTTCGCTTTCTCTTTCTTGAGTTCAGTGGCGAGCGCCTCACAACTGAGGTTCGTATAGGCCGCCATCGGAATATCGACCTGAACGATGGCGTCAGGACGTTTGGCGCAGCTGGCCAGTGCCGCGGCCGTCGCGAATGCAATGATGATCTTTTTCATGAATAGTCCCCAATTCCCGCAGGAGCTGTAGCATCGCCACGCGCACTGCGGGAGGCGGCGAGCCCTTCAACCACAGACTTTTATTTGTCAGGCATGCATTCAGTTGCCGCAGGAGATGGAGCTGCCGCGCGCCCTGCGCCTTAAAGAAGGACGGGCCGCCGCCGCGCCGCCGGAACTCGTCGCCGACCCACCGATCGACCGTTCGATGGCCTGGACACGTTCGACGACTTCCCTTCCGATGGCCGCTGCTGGAGGGATCTCAGGTGCCACGTTCCGTCGTGCGCGTGCAACAGGCGTGAACGCTTACTCCATCTACGCCGGACGATCTGAAGAGGAATTTGTATCCCCTTCCCCATCATCATCGATCGCCACCCCTGCCTCCAGCGCCGCCAGAATAAACGCCTGCCGCACCGTTTCCGCCGGCATGCGCCCGGCAAGCCAGGCACGGCAGAAATCGATCGCCCTCTGCTGATGGACGCCGCCATTGATCGGCCAGTCGGAGACGAGTGCGTAAAGCGCATCCTGCGGTGAGCGGAGAACCAGCCGTTCGCCGGTATCAAGATCGATCGAGATCGGTTTTTTCCAGAAGGCGGAATGGTCGCTAATGGCAGTCGCACCCGAAGCTGAAATGACAGGAGACTAACTGCCGAGGGCCGATCCCGGTTCCAGTGCGGGCGAGAGGATGGCAACGGTGCCCCGCCCAACAGAGCCTCATCCTGGTGCGCCCCGCCGGGGCGTCGAAAGACGAGGCGGATGCCACGCCGATGAGCCGTAAGCTGGACAATTGTTAAGCCAATCCGAACGATTCATTCGTTTCCCTTTTGTACTCTTTGCCTCTTCCCTTTCGCGCTGACTCTCTCCATATTCGCGCCATGGCCAAAGCTCCGAAAAAATCTCCGACCTCGAATGGTTTCGAGGAAGCCCCGCAATCGTCCTTTGAAGGCGCCCCCCTCTCCGGCTCCGTCGCCGATTGGGTGAAGCAGCTGGAGGCCGATGCCGAAGCCTCCGGCGTCGAAAGCCAGCGCGAGATTGCTTCGAAAGCGGGCAAGCATCGCAAGGCGGTGGAAAACCAGGCGCGCAAGCATTCGGAAGCCGTCAACGTCAACAAGAAGGCGACGGCGAGCAAGACCGCGCGCGGTGTCTCGATCGGCGGTTCCACTGACCCGAAGACCCGCGCCGCCGCCGGCCTCAACCCCGTCGCCGGTCTCGACATTTCGCTCGAGGATGCCGGCAGCATCTCGCCCGGCGGCGTCACGGCCACTGTCGAGGCGCTGTCGAAGCTGATCGAGAGCGGCAACCCGCTGCACAAGAACGGCAAGATCTGGACCCCGCATCGCCCTGCCCGGCCGGACAAGTCCGAAGGTGGCATCACCATCCGCATGGACTCCGAATATAAGCCCGCCGGCGACCAGCCGACTGCGATCCGCGATCTCGTCGAGGGCCTGCAGAGCGGCGAGCGCAGCCAGGTGCTGCTCGGCGTCACCGGCTCGGGCAAGACCTTCACCATGGCGAAGGTGATCGAGGAAACGCAGCGCCCGGCCGTCATCCTGGCGCCGAACAAGACGCTGGCCGCCCAGCTCTATTCCGAATTCAAGAATTTCTTCCCCGACAATGCGGTGGAATATTTCGTTTCCTACTACGATTATTACCAGCCGGAAGCCTATGTGCCGCGCTCCGACACCTATATCGAGAAGGAATCCTCCATCAACGAACAGATCGACCGGATGCGCCACTCGGCGACGCGCTCGCTGCTCGAACGCGACGATTGCATCATCGTCGCCTCGGTCTCCTGCATCTATGGTATCGGCTCGGTCGAGACCTATACGGCCATGACCTTCCAGATGAATGTCGGCGACCGGCTGGACCAGCGCCAGCTGCTGGCCGACCTCGTCGCCCAGCAATACAAGCGCCGCGACATGGACTTCACCCGCGGCAGTTTTCGCGTGCGCGGTGACACGATTGAGATCTTCCCTGCCCACTTGGAAGACGCGGCCTGGCGCATAAGCATGTTCGGCGATGAGATCGACGCCATCACCGAATTCGATCCGCTGACCGGCCAGAAGGTCGGCGACCTGAAATCGGTCAAGATTTACGCCAATTCGCACTATGTCACGCCGCGCCCGACGCTGAACGGCGCCATCAAATCGATCAAAGAAGAGCTCCGCCTTCGTCTCGCCGAACTGGAAAAGGCCGGCCGCCTGCTCGAGGCCCAGCGCCTGGAGCAGCGCACCCGCTACGACATCGAGATGCTGGAAGCGACTGGTTCCTGCCAGGGCATCGAGAACTATTCGCGCTATCTCACCGGCCGCGATCCCGGCGATCCGCCGCCAACGCTGTTCGAATATATCCCCGACAACGCCATCGTCTTCATCGACGAAAGCCATGTCACCGTGCCGCAGATCGGCGGCATGTATCGCGGCGACTTCCGACGCAAGGCGACGCTGGCCGAATATGGCTTCCGCCTGCCCTCCTGCATGGACAACCGGCCGCTGCGCTTCGAGGAATGGGACGCCATGCGCCCCGACACCATCGCGGTTTCGGCCACACCAGGCAGCTGGGAGATGGAACAGTCCGGCGGCGTCTTCGCCGAACAGGTGATCCGCCCGACCGGCCTCATCGATCCGCCGGTCGAGGTCCGTTCCGCCCGCACCCAGGTCGACGACGTGCTCGGCGAAATCCGCGAGACCGCGGCCAAGGGCTACCGCACGCTCTGCACCGTGCTGACCAAGCGCATGGCCGAGGATCTGACCGAATATCTGCACGAACAGGGCGTGCGTGTGCGCTACATGCACTCCGACATCGACACACTGGAGCGCATCGAGATCATCCGCGACCTGCGCCTCGGCGCCTTCGACGTGCTCGTCGGCATCAACCTGCTGCGTGAGGGCCTCGACATTCCCGAATGCGGCTTCGTCGCCATTCTCGACGCCGACAAGGAAGGTTTTTTGCGTTCGGAAACCTCGCTGATCCAGACGATTGGGCGCGCCGCCCGTAACGTCGACGGCAAGGTCATCCTCTATGCCGATCAGGTCACCGGCTCGATGCAGCGCGCCATGGACGAAACCGCCCGCCGCCGCGAAAAGCAGATGGCCTATAACCTCGAAAACGGTATCACGCCGGAATCGGTCAAGGCCAAGATCTCCGACATCCTCGACTCTGTTTACGAACGCGACCACGTCCGCGCCGACATCTCAGGCGTCTCGGGCAAAGGCTTCGCCGATGGCGGCAACCTGGTCGGCAACAACCTGCAGGCCCATCTCAACGCGCTCGAAAAAAGCATGCGCGACGCCGCCGCCGACCTCGACTTCGAAAAAGCCGCCCGCCTCCGCGACGAGATCAAACGCCTCAAAGCCGCCGAACTGGCGGTCATGGACGATCCGATGGCGCGCGAAGAGTCGAAGGCGATGGAAGGCAAAGGCGGCCGTCCCAATGGTAAGAATAGAACCCCGAGCTCCAGTGGTAGCCCTCATGGTGATGAGGCCCAGAGGGCCGTTTTGAACGACGAGGGCGGGCGCGGAATCTCCTACTTCTCCAAGCCCTCCCTCGACGACATGGGCCCGGGCACCGACACGACCACGCCCCTCTTCCGCAAGCCCCATCTCGATGAAATGGGCCGCGACCCCACCACCCCCGCCGGCAAGAGCCTCTTCCGCAAGAACGACCTCGACGAGATGACGGTCGGCCGCACGGAGAAGCCTGTGACCGGCCGCGTGCCGGAAAAGCCGGATGCATTAAAGAGCACGAGGCGCTTTTCGCCGCTGCTGGAGGGACAGCCGGAACACGATGACGGCGTACGGCCGGTGGTGCGCGGCCGCGTGGGCGCCGGGAGCTACGAGGAGCCAGCTGAGCAGAAGCGCAAGGGGCGGACGAAGGGGAAGACCGGACGGCCCGGGCGATGAACTTCAACGTTGAAAGCGCACCGCGAGGCCAGTTCCGGGCTTTACCGCTTCCCTTACGCTTCTGGCCCCTTCGACCGCCGTCAGCGATCCGTCATAGGGTTTCGGGTCGAACAGGCTTGCAGAAAGACCGGCCACGCCTTCCTCGGTCTCCGGGCCCACTCTCCTCCGTCAGTGCGCCCAAGTTCTTGCCGCGGGAAACCTCTTTTCAATAAGAGAGTCATTCACGGCGCAGACGCGCCGTGGCTGGATTCCCGTGACAGGCACAGGAATGACGGAGAAGGAGCTGGCGGCCCCGGTGCGAGGCTGAGACCGGTTTAGCCGCTTCAGCAAGCAATTCCATTGTGAAGCGACCGCAATCGGCGGTAAACAGCCCCGCTAGCGCCGCGGCTAACAAACCGGTCCCCACCCATGCCCGAACTCCGCATCGACCCCTTCCCCTCGCCCGCCGACCTCAACACCCTCTGGTGCGCCGCCTGGAACACACCCCAGGCACCCGACTTCTCCTGCATCCTCCCGCGCAGCCTCACCCACCTCGGCGCCTATCACGACGGCAGGCTCGTCGGCTTCGTCAACGTAGCCTGGGACGGCGGCATTCATGCCTTCCTTCTCGACACCTGCGTTCACCCCGACATGCGCCGGCGAGGAATCGCCACGCAGCTGGTCAGGGAAGCCACACGGGTTGCCCGCGAGCGCGGCGCCGAGTGGCTGCATGTCGATTTCGAGCCGCACCTGACCTCCTTCTATCGTGCCTGCGGTTTCCGGACGAGCGAAGCCGGCCTCATCAAGCTGGCCTAGCTTCCCCCTCACCCAAAACCATCCGCTCCTCACCCTTCGCCAGCGCAAAATAAATCCGCTCCACTCGACAGGCTGCACTCCTTGCGCTCGCTTCATATCCCGCTGCCGGCCAGCCGCGCCGGGGGCTTCCATCGGCCGCGATCAGCCAATACCAGCGCTCACTTGAATCCATCAGGTCGATCTTGAAGATCCGTCCCATGCACACATCGCCGTAGAAGCCGATGAAATCGTCGCCGGGCTTTTCCTTCCAGGCGTGGCGCCATTTGCCCTTCGGCTTCTCGCCGCTGATGATCAGCTCCCAGCTCTTCCAGCCATTATAGTCCGATTGCGCCGTCAGGGAGCCGTCATAGTGCCTGTGGTCGATCTGCAGGCAGCCTTCCAGAAACTCCGCCACAGAATGGCAGAGGGTCGTCCACGCCTCGTCGCTGTGCCGGGTCAGCTTGAAGGCAAGCTCGTCGGAGACATTCCTCAAGGCCGCGGCGACGGCGGATGCGACGCCTTCTTTGCTCGCCGGTTCGCCGCGCAGGCTGATGCAGAGATAGGTGCAGAGAAATTCCGCCGTATCCCGCGCGATCGGCTCGATGACATGCAGGTTGCGGCGCTTGCCGACCTGATAGCCGCCGAAATCCCGAATGCGGCGCTGAGACTGTTTGCGAAGGGCATTGTTGAGGAACGACCGCAGGAGCGTTCCGATATCGTCTCGCATGCGTGGTCCTCTCTTCGTGAGGATGTGTTTGCCGCATGGTTTCGTAAAAGGCTCCCGCCCGAGCCGGTAAGTCAGAGCAATTCCGGGCGCAAGGCCGCCACGGTTCTTGCCGGAACCGCGCTAGATCAGCGTCGGTTCAGAATCGTCCTCGACCTCTTCGATGATCTCCGGCCTGTCGTTCTTCGGCGAGCCGACATCCCGGCCGATCTTCCACATCGTCATCACTTCCGCCGGGAAAGGTTTCATCAGATCGTTCGGGTCCGGTTCGGGAGACAGCCACCGCTCATAATCCTCGCGATCCAGGATAACAGGCATGCGATCGTGGATCTCCGCCATCATCTCGTTCGGCGCGCAGGTGACGATGGCGAAATTGCGGATAGGCACGCCCTTCTCGTCCTTCCAGGTCTCCCAGATGCCGGCGAGCGCGAAGGCGGAGCCGTCCTTCATGGCGATGGCATAGGGCTGCTTGTTCTTGCCGGTGCCGTGAATGTCCTTCCATTCGAAGAAGCCGTTGATCGGCACCAGGCAGCGGCGCGAGCGGTATGCGGCACGGGACATACCGTTGGAGCTGATCCCCTCGCAGCGGATATTGACCGGGGGCGGCCGGCCGCCAGGCTTGGCCCAGGCCGGCATCAATCCCCAGCGCGCGGTCACGAACATAGGGCCTGACGTATCGGGTTCGCGCACAATGTCCCGGATGATAACAGGATAATCCTGCGACGGCGCGCCGTTCCAGCGGGGGAAGCGATTTCCAAGCCCATCAATATCTCCGCCCTTCACGGCAAAGGGAAAATTGCTGATCAGTTCTTCAAGCGATGTCTTGACAAAAATGCGTCCGCACATGGGCCCTCGCTGCCGACAAAAGATTTTATGTTCTTATTATGTTCCGGAACAAGGCCCCGTCAACAAAGCGTCAGTTGTGTCTTCGCCGGAATGCCTTCCCGCCAAAATGCCGGAGCGGCAGGCCGATCACCAATCTTACCAAACCAAAGCACGCCGGAAAATAGCTCCGCACCTACAGCGAGAATTATATGCGTCAGGAAGGTGTATAAATTAAAAGACTAAAATACGAATTTTGGTTTGCAAATTCAAAGTTATCCTCCAGTAATTCAGCCTTAGTTTTTCGTTAAAAAGCCAAGATAAAATCACAATTTTTCATTGAAAACATCACTGATGATTGGCATAGATCCCCGTGGGGTTGTCTTCCGCCGAACCACTATGCCAGCTCTTTCGCGGATTTCTGATTTTTCAAAGTACAACGCATCTATTGGGGGTAATTTTAAATATGGCCTTGAATATACTGGATACCAACGGCGCCACAGTCACCAAGACCGGCGCCGAGTTCGAAGCCTACGACGTCATCCGCGACTCCGCTGCCAACCCTTCCACACCTGTCACCCTCGTCGTCTCCGATTCCGCCGTGGCAGATCTCGCCGACGAATTGGGCTCGGTTTCCGCGAACGTGACCGGCTCGAGCGCCGACAACACGATCGCGACCGGTGCCGGCAACGACACCATCTCAGGCGGCGACGGCGCGGACACGCTGAGCGGCGGCGCCGGCGACGACACAATCATTGGCAATGCCGGCAACGACAAATTGCTCGGCGGCGACGGCAACGACAGGATCACCGACGGCGGTTTTAACTTTGGACCGGACGGCTTGCTGCCGGAAATCCTCGACATTGACGCCGGCAACGGCGACGACGTCATAACCATAGACAGCATCGCCGCATTTACATCGGGAACGATTGATGGCGGTGCGGGCATCGATGCGTTGCGCACCTGGTCGCTCCGTGGCCTGACGCTCAACAATGTGGAAAATCTTGAAACGGCAGAATTTCAGATCAGCGGTTCGAGCGCAGAGTTCGAGAGCTTTGATAGGATCGTCAGGTCGACCGACCCCTTCTTCAGTTTTGACCCCTCGCTCGTCGTGACCGACAGCGCCCATCTCGATCTTTCCGACGAATTAGAAGATCTCGGGACCCTTGTCCGCGGCTTCTCCGGCATTGACGTTAAAACCGGCGATGGCAACGATGAGTTTGCGGGCAGCGACGTCAACGACATTTTCGACGGCAGCGGCGGCAGCGACCTCATCAACGGCAACGGCGGCGATGACAAATTGACCGGCGGTGCCGGCAACGACACCATCAATGGCGGCGCCGGCATCGACACGGCGGCATTCGCTGGCAATTTTGCGGATTATTCCTTCGCGGTCGACAATGGCAGCCGCGTTGTGACGAGCGTGCTGGAAGGCATGGATAGACTGACAGACGTCGAATTCGCGCGCTTTGCCGATGGTGTGTACAATTTCGTGACTGAAACCTTCACGGTCAACAGCACCGGGCCGGGGACGCCGCTGAATATCCTGGACACCAACGGTGCCACAATTACCAAGACCGGCGCGGAGTTCGAAGCCTTCGACGTCATCCGCGACTCCGAAATCAATCCTCTCGTGCCGGTCAACCTGATCATCTCGGATTCCGGCGCAGTAGATCTCGCCGACGAACTTGGCTCAGGTTCCGCGAACGTGACCGGCTCAAGCGGCAACGATGTGATCACGACGGGCGCAGGCAACGACACCATCACCGGCGGCGACGGCGCAGACATGCTGAACGGTGGCGCAGGAAACGACAGCCTCAATGGCGGAGTTGGCAATGACACGCTGAATGGCGGTGACGGCAATGACCATATCTCCGGCGACGTCGGGAACGACGTGATTAGGGGCGGTGCAGGCAACGATACGATCGACGATGGCGAGCTTTTCGGCCTAAGCCCGGAAGTCGTTGACATCAATGCGGGCGACGGCGACGACTCCATAAGCGTAGCAACATCGGCTCCGCTGAATTCCGGAACGATTGATGGCGGCGATGGGGTCGATACGCTGCAAGCCGCGTCGCTCCGGGGACTGACGATCGAGAACATCGAAGTCCTTCAGACTGCAGGATGGTCGGTCGCCGGATCGAGCGCGCAGTTCGAAAGCTTCGATAAAATCGTCTGGTCGACCGATCCGTTTGGCGATTTTCGCGCCTCGGTGACAATCACGGACAGCGCCCACCTCGATCTAGCCGACGAATTGGGGGATCTGGGAGCGTTCGTCGCCGGCGATGCCTCAGGCATCGACGTCAAGACCGGCGGCGGTGACGACGAATTTAACGGCACCGACGGCGACGACATTTTCGACGGCAGTGGCGGCAACGACATCCTCCACGGCAATGCCGGCGATGACAAATTGACCGGCGGCGCCGGTGACGACGCCATCAATGGCGGCGCCGGCATCGACACGGCGCTGTTCGCCGGCAATTTCGCCGATTATTCCTTTGCGTTGAACAATGGCGATCACATCCTGACAAGTGTTGCGGAAGGGACGGATACGCTGACAGACGTCGAATTCGCCCGCTTTACCGATGGCGTCTATGACTTCGCCACGGAAATCTTCACGAGCACCAACAACGCGCCGACCAATATCCAGCTCTCGAAAACCTCCCTCTCCGAGGATACGCCGCTCTGGACGACGGTCGGCCTGCTCAGCGCCAGGGACGCCGATGGTGACGCCCTCACCTACACGCTGATCGACGGCGCCGGCGATCACTTCCGCCTGAAGGGCAATCGTATCGTCACCTCGAAGGCGCTCGACTACGAGACGGCCAAGTCCCACACGATCAAGGTGGCCGTCTCCGACGGCAAGGTCACGGTCGAGAAGGACATCACGATCAACGTCCTCGACGTCAACGAGGCCCCGGCCAACCAGGCGCCGATCAAGCTCGCCTTTTCGCGCAGCTCGATCTCCGAGAACGTCGCGATCGGCACCTCGGTCGGCCTGCTCTCCGCCGTCGATCCGGAAGGCGGCGCGGTCAAGTGGCGCCTGACCGATGATGCCGACGGCATCTTCAAGCTCGTCGGCAACAAGATCCAGACGAAGGCGGCGATCGACTACGAAAGCACCCACAGCCTGACCTTCACCGCCGAAGCCTATGACGCGGCCGGCAACGCCGCCAGCCATGACTTCACGCTGGCCGTGAAGGACGTCTTCGAGCTGCCGTCTTCGAGCCTGCTGCACGACGCTTTGGTTTAGCCCGCGATACCGCCATTGCGGGCACGCAGACCTGTGTCCTCTCGGACGCGCAAACACGCGTGAATGGCTCGATGAAATCAGCGGCGCCGGCAAAATGCGCCGGCGGGCGCGCAAAAACCAGCACCGCTCCGTGCTGGGAGTTTCCAACCCACGGCTGCCGAATCTACGAATGAGGCCACCGTCACGTCATCCGTTCTTGCAGAGTGCAACGCATCTATTGGAAAGTTAAATATGGCCTTGAATATTCTGAATACGAACGGCGCACCAATTACCAAAACCGGCGCCGAGTTCGAAACATATGACGTCATCCGCTATTCCGAAGCTAATCCTCTTGCCGCGGTCACCCTTCAAGTTTCGGGTTCTGGCGCGGCAGACCTCGCCGATGAACTGGGATCGGTTTCCACAGCGGTGACGGGCTCAAGCAGCGCCAATGTCATCACAACGGGCGCAGGTAACGACACCATTTTGGGTGGCGGCGGCGCAGATACGCTGAATGGCGGAATCGGCAACGATTTGATCAATGGCGGAACCGGCAATGACACACTCTATGGGGGCGAGGGAAATGACAGTCTCTATGGTGACGTTGGAAACGATATTATTCGCGGTGGCGCAGGCGACGATACGATTGGCGATGGCGACTTTTTCTCGGCCGTTGCCGAGGTCTACAACATCGATGCAGGCACCGGCAACGACACGGTGAGTCTGTCGAACGATGTCAGCACCAAGGTATCTGGGACAGTCGACGGCGGCGCTGGCACCGACACACTGCAGGCTAGCGATATAACGGGCCTGACGATCAAGAACTTCGAAATCCTCGAGGCCGGGCCACTTGGTGTAGTCGCATCGACCGCCCAGCTCGAAGGCTTTGATAGGATCAAAGCCCAGTATTACAATATGGACGTCACCTTGAGCTTGACAGACGGCTCCCACGTTGACCTCTCCGACGAGCTGACAACCGGCCAAGTCTATATCTATGGCAGAGTCTCCGGTATCGACGTCACGACCGGAGGTAGCGAGGACCGATTCAGGGGCACCGACGGCAATGATATTTTCAACGCGGGCGCGGGAAATGACACCGTAGACGGCAAAGATGGGAATGACCTCCTGATCGGTGGCGACGGCAACGATTATATCTACGGCGGCGCCGGAGATGACGTCATCAGGGGCGGAACCGGCGACGACATTATCGTCGACGGCGATGTCTTCACTATCCCGGACTCTGGAGTCTTCGATATTGATGCGGGAGACGGCAATGATAGCATTGACTTGGAGTCTTACGCTGCCACGTATTCTGGAGTGATCGATGGCGGCGCCGGTACTGACAAGCTGCAAACCCTCAGGCTTACCGGCCTGACGATCAAGAACGTCGAAATTCTCGAAACGGGCATGTATAGAGTCGATGGTTCGGCTGCGCAGTTCGAAAGCTTCGACAAGATCGTCTACTCGAACAGCCCGGGTGATCAGGATGCGATCGCCTTGGCATTGACGGACAGCGTCCATCTTGATCTCTCCGACGAACTGGCAGGCCGTAAGGCCCAGATTTTCGGCAGTGCCTCCGGCATTGACGTCAAGACCGGCGGCGGAAATGACTATCTAGAAGGAACTGCCGGCAACGACATTTTTGACGGCAGCGGCGGCAACGACACGATGAATGGCAATGCCGGCGATGACAAACTGACCGGCGGCGATGGCAACGACCAGATCTCCGGCGGCGTCGGAAATGATATCATCACGGGTGGAGCAGGCGACGACAAGATCACCGACGGCGATAATTTCTCCACCGTTCCTGAAACCTTCGATATCAACGCCGGCGATGGCAATGATGCCATCAACCTGCAGTCACACTCTTCCGCGCTTTCCGGAACGATCGATGGCGGAGCCGGCACGGACACGTTGCGCGTCATCGAGCCGACCCTGGATCCGGGCATGGAATTCATCGGTCTTGCCGGCCTGACGATCAAGAATGTTGAAATTCTCGAAACGGCGGGAGCCGAGGTTCTCGCTTCGGCCGCCCAGTTCGAAAGCTTCGACAAGATCGTGAAATACGAGAAGCCGGGTTACGAGAACGATGTGCTTGCACTGACGCTGACGGACAGCGCCCATGCCGATCTCTCCGACGAGCTGGCAAACCGCCACGTCGACATCTTCGGCACCGCCTTCGGCATCGATGTCAAGACTGGCGGGGGCGACGACTATTTTTTCGGAACCAATGGCAACGACAGGTTCGAAGGCGGCGCCGGCAACGACGCACTGTTTGGCGGCGCGGGCACCGACACCGCAGTCTTCTCCGGTAATTTCGTCAATTATACTTTCGCGATGAACAATGGCGATCACATCGTGAGCAGCGCCAAGGAGGGTACCGACACGCTGCGTGACATCGAAATCGCGCGGTTTGCCGATGGTGTTTACGACTTCAGCAAGAGCACTTTCACGCCCGACGCAAACAGCGCACCGACCAATATCCAGCTGTCGAAAACAGCGCTTTTCGAGAGCACCCCGCTCTGGACGACGGTCGGCCTGCTCAGCGCCAGGGACGCCGATGGTGACGCCCTCACCTACACGCTGATCGACGGCGCCGGCGATCACTTCCGCCTGAAGGGCAATCGTATCGTCACCTCGAAGGCGCTGGACTACGAGACGGCCAAGTCCCACACGATCAAGGTGGCCGTCTCCGACGGCAAGGTCACGGTCGAGAAGGACATCACGATCAACGTCCTCGACGTCAACGAGGCCCCGGCCAACCAGGCGCCGATCAAGCTCGCCTTTTCGCGCAGCTCGATCTCCGAGAACGTCGCGATCGGCACCTCGGTCGGCCTGCTCTCCGCCGTCGATCCGGAAGGCGGCGCGGTCAAGTGGCGCCTGACCGATGATGCCGACGGCATCTTCAAGCTCGTCGGCAACAAGATCCAGACGAAGGCGGCGATCGACTACGAAAGCACCCACAGCCTGACCTTCACCGCCGAAGCCTATGACGTGGCCGGCAACGCCACCAGCCATGACTTCACGCTGGCCGTGAAGGACGTCTTCGAGCTGTCGTCTTCGAGCCTCGCACATGAGGCGCTGATCTAACACAGCAGTTTGCCGCCGACACAGAGATCCGTCGCAGGCGGCTTTCAACATCGGTGGGGCTTGCAGTCTTGCAAGCCCCACCGATGAGACTCTCCGGCGGTCGTTGCGGGCGCCACCCGTAAACGGTGAGGCCGGCGGCCATCCGGGCACCCTCCGAAAATGCCGCTCCACGCCGGCGCCCGTTTCGGCTATGATTCTCCACCCACCCGAGGAGAGCCGCATGCGTCTGCCCACATTCATCCTCGCCCTCGCCGCCTTGGCCTTTGCGGCCCTGCCCGCCTTGGCGGAGACCTACAAGACGCCGAAAGCGCTGCTCAAGGCGCTCTACAGCTATGACAGCGACAGAAGCGACGCGGAGGCGCCCTCGCCATATTCGATCTTCTTTTCCGATCATCTGAACAGGCTTCTCCAGGCCGATCTCGACAACACGCCGGAGGGCGATGTCGGCGCGGTCGATTTCGATCCTGTCATTGCAGGCCAGGACGGCGAAGCGAGCAACGTCCGGATCGGCCAGCCAATCCTGCTGGGCGACAAGGCTGAGGTGGAAGTGCAGTTCAAAAACGGCGAAGAGGTGACGCTGTTCTACACCCTGGTGCGCGAACACGGCGGCTGGAAGGTTGACGACATCGCCAATCAGAAAGGCGATGCTCCCTGGAGCCTGGCAGCACTGTTGGGGGATGCACAGTAGGCGGCAGCAGACCTACGCGCGCTGCCCCTCTTCTGCTCGTCAGAGAAGCGTGCCGGCATGTCAGCAATGAGAGAGCGCGTGCACTGATCGCGAGCAACGAGCAATGCAGGGTTGTTGCGCACCGCCTCGTGCCGCTTCGGCACGCCGATCCCGCTATGGCACAGCCATTCAAGCATCTGCTAACTTTTCGTCAAGTATCTGAATCTTCGGCATTTCCTGTCGTGATAAGCGGTATGCCACAATAATGGCGCTTGCCTTTTGACCGAAATGATGGCACCAATCCACCTACTCGGGCATTAGCATGCCGGTGACTGGACTGATGTGGTAATTCCTTCCGTTAGGAAGGAGGCGCGGGAATACCCGCCTGCGTAGACGTTCTTTCCCCGTACGTGACTTCTCCGACTGACCCTTCGTCCCATCGATTCGGGGCGAAAGCTAAAGCCGTCCGCTTCCTCTCGGGGGCGCGGATACTACACAGACTAAGGGAAAAGGACGATCCCAATGGCCACCAAAGGCACCGTAAAATTCTTCAACCAGGACAAGGGTTTTGGTTTCATCACGCCGGACGGCGGCGCAAAGGACGTTTTCGTCCACATCTCCGCGCTGCAGGCTTCGGGCATCCAGTCGCTGCGCGAAGGCCAGCAGGTTACCTTCGACACCGAGCCGGACCGCATGGGCAAGGGCCCGAAGGCTGTCAACATCTCGGCTTCGTAAGTCGGATTTCCGCTTTCTGCGGCATGGACGGCGCTCCGCAAGGGGCGCCGTTTTCGTTTGCGCTTGCGAATTTGTGGATCGCAACGGCAAGTGTTATATGCGCCTTTCATCCGATGACCGCCCCGTGCGGCAGCAGTGCGCTGAAGGGCAGCCTGCGAACACAGGAACAATGAAACGCCGATGATGCAGAAGAGGCCGATTTTTGCGGTCGCCCCGATGATTGACTGGACGGATCGACCCATAATTCAAGGCGGCTAAAGTGTCTGTCGTACTTCTCGTCGTACTCTGTTCCGGAACCCGACCCTCGTCCAGGGTAGGCATTTGGTTGCACTGTCCATTCGCTCTCCACAACTAAAGCACCCCCAAAGCAATTGGCTAATTCAACGATCGCTATTAGCTTGGGCTTGCCCACGTCGAATCATCTGGAGTCGTTGATGGATGGCCAGGAAAATAATGCAGCTATTGAAGTCGGGCACTGTTCTCAGTGTGGCAGGCCGCCGGAAGGGCGAAGACCGGGAATGATTTCAGCAGCTCTTTCTGCCTTGGATTCCACCGCAAAAGCAACAGCATCGTTGTCGGCCATCTGGAATAGCATCCGCCCAATCCTCCGGCACTTCTTCGGAATGAGCTAAGCAAATGACCGATCAGCCAGAAGGACAAAGATTTTCGCAGGTTTATATGCGGCGCGCCGACTTGCTGCCGGACAGCGCGCGAATGCGAAACCGCATCGCGAAGATCATTGGCGCACTTGGCGATCACGACGATCTCCGAAGCTTCGGACAATTTATTGAACGCGAGCAAGGCATACTCGTCGGCCAGACAGTCTACAGCTACCAATGGCCACCGATTTTACAAAAAATGGAGCTTCGCGACGTTCTCGATACAATTACGACCATCTACAGCGCAATATCGAGCTACGACCAAGGAAGGGAAGCGCAGAAACGCAAGACATTCCTCGACAACTGCCGCCGGGTTTTTGCGGAAGAGCAAGTTCGTTATAGAATCGATGATCGAGGCGGCGTTCACTTGGCGGTTGACGAAGAGTTCGAAGCTGCGCGCATCTCCACCATTTCAGGCTTAGGTGCTCCACGCTACAACGGCGTCCGTTCGCTCTACGATGACGCCTTCATTGCACTTGATAGAACCCCACCCGATGGGAAGGCTGCGCTCAGGTCCGCATTCTTCGCCACGGAAAGCCTTTTCAGGCTCATATTCCCATCTGCTCATCAATTGAGTTCGAGTGAAATACAGAAACATTTGGAGCCACTCGTCAGCAGACTCTATGCTAATCAAAAGCCAGCCATCAATCTGGCGCAAAAGCTCGTGGCCTCGCTGAAAGATTGGATTGACGGTGCACACTTCTACAGACACGAGCCTGGCGCCGAGGAACCGGCTCAGCCGCCGCTGGAGCTGGCAATCTATATGGTGAGCGAGGCGGGAGGTCATTTGCGCTGGCTTGCAAAGCTCGACGCTATGGCTTCGAACTAGAGCAGCAGCCCTCCGGCGGATCCAGGACAAACAGACCCGCCCGAAGGAGAGGCAATATTAGCTATTGCCTGTACGGCCGATCCCTGTCCGAAACCTTAACCTCCGCGCAGCGAAGCTCGTCAGATCCAGACAGGTAGCGGCGCAGATTGCCCCACTGCATGTTTTTATGACGCGGGCAGTTGCCGTTCGTTTTATGGGGCTTACAGAGGCCGCACGAAGCTTTGCGCGGGCGCTTTCTTTTGTGGTGCATGTCGATCTCCGAACGAAGTCGGTGCGCCCCGATGGCGCACGCGTATCTTTCGGAGAAGGATGGAGGTGCTGTTCATCTGTCCTCTTTACTACAGCAACGAGAAACGGAAAAGCCGCCGGTGGCGGTGGGCCGGCGGCGCGCTTGTTGGGCACCCTGGTATTGGCGACTAAAAATCGAAATACACGCTCACGCCTGACCGGCGATGATACGGGTAATGGCGATAGCCGTAGTCGCGATATGGGTAATAATCGCGATAACCGTAGTCGCGATACGGATAATAGTCCCGATAGCCGTAGTAGTCGCGGTGGCCGTAATACCGCGGACGGTAGCATGAGCCGTAATACCGGCAGTCGCGATAAGCGTACCAGTGGCGACGGTAATGGACCAGATCGACGTCGGCGGCGGACAATGCTATCGATTTCGGCACGACGATCGGCGTGGCGCTTAGCGGCAGGGCGAAAGATGCAGACAAGACCATTGCTGCAAGTAAGGAAGAAAGCATCTTCATCGGCGCATCCTTTCAGGCTGCGATTCTAGGTTAACAAGCATTAACCTCTGATGAATGGCTTGGAGGAAGACCGGCCGGCGCGCCGCTGGTGTGGTCGCGGGTGGTGATCGCGCCGGCCTATGGTGTTCATCCTGCCCGACGACGGGCAGCAGCCGGCCGCCACCGGCTATCTACGCGGCGCGCTCGGCACCGCAGCTTCAATTAATTCCCAAAGTTCCCCGCGGCGGTACGTCGTGTATAAGAGCCAATCCATGGCGCCGCGCTCCTCATTGCAGCGCTTGCATGCCAAGGCGATGTTGTCCCGATTGTTGCGCCCGCCGTCGGCCCGCCGGCGCAAGTGCTCCAGCGTCTCGGCATTCGGCGGCTGCTTCCACGGTGGCCGATCACTCAGAACCATCGGCTGGAGGCAGTAACAGCAGCAGCCGCCCTGCTTCTCGCGCATCTTGATGCGGTTCTGGATGTGGCGGGTCATGGCTCAGCCCGTGACAGGCTCAAGGGCTTGGCCGAAGACTGTCCGTCGCGGCCTGCCGTATGCGGCGCTTAACATCTCAATGTCGTAAAGTTCGCGGCCCATGAGGCTTGCGGTGCGGTCCGCAACGATCGCCGGCCTGCCATCAAATGAAACACGGTCGCCAACGGCGAAGCGGAAGTCGACCGGCACCTGTGGCGGAAGTGTTGCTGGCGATTGCCAAGCACCGCTTGCGACGTTCGCGGGCGTGGCGGGGATGGAGACGTTCATCATCTCGACCTCCCCTATCTTCTGGCGAAGTTTGCGTTGGCGGATCTCTTGATCAATGCGCGTGGCAGCAAGGTTCTGTCGGTGGATGAGATGTTGGGCATCGGCTTCCTCATTGATTAATTTCGCTCACGGTGATAACTAATACCATCAACAGAGGGCGCGTCAAGCGAAAATAATCACAATGAGCGATTTTAATCACATCACCGGCCGGCAGCTAGCCGCCGCTCGTGCGCTCCTTGGGATCGGTCAGGTGGAACTCGCGCAGCGGGCCAACGTCTCAGCCCCTACCCTTCGGCGAATGGAGGACAGCGAAGGCGCAGCCAAAGGAATGAAAAACAACGTCGCATCTGTCGTGGCGGCGCTCGAAACAGCTGGCATTATTTTCATCGACTCGAACGGTAACGGCCCAGGCGTCCGGCTGCGAGATCCAAGCCAGCTATGAAGAAAGAGGCCCCTAATACTGACGAGCTGCCCGTCACGATCGAGGAGGTGCAGCGGATGGAGCCGCAGTTGCATGCGTGGTCAGAGATGGCCGCCCGGGCATATGGATTCTATTCTGGCATCAACGAAGCGATTAAAAAGTCCGCAGACAAGTGGCCTACCGCTGCTCACCACGCATCGGACTATCGGCAGGAGATGGCGATGATGGCGATCATTCGCCTGTTCGCGACTATGGATAGAGGATCAAGAATATCGTTTCAGTCCGTCTATAAATACCTGCAAACTAATGCAGCTACAGATGAGGTAAGCAAGCTGTTCGCGACCGCTGAGCCGCCGAGCTCGATAGAAGCTGCGCGCGGAGCGGTGACGGCGTCAATGGCGCGTTTTTTCGAGGCGTATCGGACGATCGACTTTAAAGCGTTCGGGAGGATCCAGTCGTTTCGGAACGGCCAAGTAGCCCACATCTCTTGGCCGGAAATCAAAGCCGCAAAAGTAACGTACTCTGACTTGGAAACCCTTCTCCGAAGCGTTTGTGTCCTGGCAGGTGAGCTCAAGCTTATGTTGACCGGCTGCAACGATTGGCCCTCCGATGAGTTTGATGGAAGCCATCGGCAAGCATATCAGTTTTGGCTCAAAGCGATCGAGGCCGAGGCTGCTGGACGCACGGCGACCCCTTGACCGACTCGTCGACCTTCAATAGCGCTTAACCGCGGCCCACCAATCCGCGAAGGCCATCCCGCCTATCCACCACATGAAGAGGATCAAGATGCTTTCGGCGTCCGCGCCGGCGGCTACCTGTTTGTTCTTTTCATGGAGGTGTGCTCTTGGAGCCAACCATTCCACTCGATACCATCTACACGGCTGACGAAGCCGCTGAACGGCTCAGGCTGACCAATCGTGGTGTGATCAAGCTCGGCAAAGCATACGGTTTGTGCTCACGGCGAGGCCGCGACTACCTCTTTTCAGAGGCAGACATCCTCGCCTTGTGGGAGGTGATGCGCGAGCCTGCCAAGCAGCCCAAGCCCCCAACTGTGAAGGTTGCGCCGGCTCGCGACTTTTGGAAGGAAAACTTCTGGCTTTTCGACCCTTCCGTCGCGGTCGATCGGCGCGAGATGGCAGTCCTGCGATTCCTCAGCAGTCAGAGGGCGCCGCGCTCGCGCAATCAGATCAAGCGGGCTGGCCCCCGCACGGTTGAATCATTCCTCAAACAGGGCTTCGTCGTCGAGCGCGCTCGCGACTCGAAAGGCGATCCTATGATCGTCATCACAGACGAAGGACGCGAGCAAATCGCCAAAGTAGATCGCTGGATAAAGGAGAGGGCCAAGCACGGAAAGGGCGCAGGTGGCTGGGATAGGAAAGTGGGTGGCGCATGACGTTTCCACCGAGCCCGTTCGATCGTCTCCCGCTCTTCGCAACGGACGATGAGATTGCCGTCGCTGTTGTCGGCAAAGCCAGGGCGTCTGCCTGGAAGCGCAACGGCCTGCGTATTCTCGAATCCAAAGGCTTTCCCAAGGTCGACGTACTACACGGGGGCAGACCTGTGCCGCTAATTCGGAAATGGTATGAAATGCATATGGGCCTCGACAAGAATTATATTCTGGCGACGCTGGAGGACGGAAAGGAAAATCCTCAAGCATGGAGACCAAAGCGAGAGCAGCGCGCCGACAGAAAGCCGCGATTGAATCTCGATACTCGATGCCAGACAGTGCTGCGCCAGATGATCGAGAACCCCGATTGCCGCACTCAACGAGATATGCGGGGTGTAGGAGAATTGACCTTAGAGAAGCTTCAGGCACACGGCGTGATAATGTCGTCAGGCAATGCCGATACCAACCGCATCTGGTCGGTGACCGACTTAGGCCGCGAAGAGATAAAGCGCATCGACTATTGGTATTTCGGAAAGACAGCGCCATGACAGAGCCCCGCCTCATCGGTCGCAAAGAAGCGGCTGAGTATTGCGGAATTTCGCCGTCATGCTTTTCGATGTGGGTTGCACGCGGCATCATGCCCCCGACCTTACCTGGCACCAGAAGATGGGATCGCCGCGCTATCGATGCGATGATGAGCGCTCTTGGCGGAATCGATGAACCCAACGCGATCGATGACCGTAGCGCGATTAGGAAATGGAGAGATCGGAAAGAAAGTTATGACCGCCCGCGCTTCGGCCTGGATGCCAAGAGCGAAAACATCTTGGTGGCGATGTCCTACAACACCGAACTCAACACATTGGACGTCTTGCCGGGCGCCGGGCCGGTTTTGATGAGTCGACTGGTCGGAAAAGGGCTTGTGAAATGCCAGACATCAGAAGGACAAGTGCGCTACATCATCACCGATGAGGGGCATGCCGAGGCATGCAGAATTTTTGAGAAGTGGAAACGACGCTGACCTAAACAGAGGTCAGAGATGGCGTCTTCAAAAAGCGCATTACAGTGCATAGTCGCGTCAGTTGATTCGTGGTGAAGCGACGGCGAGGCTAACTGCCCTCGGCCCCCAATTCGCCCACTATGCGACGAAGAGGTCATCGTAAAAGTGGAATTCAAGTAAGGATAAATATAGATGGGTGAGCTGCTAGATCGCACCTTTCAACACCGCATTTTGACCGCTCTGGCCGAGACCTATCCACGGCAGGCGAGGCTTCAAGAAATATTCCCCGACGAACCGGACAACAGGCTTGTCGTAAATGTGCATTACCTGCACGAGCACGAGCTTCTGAGCGCTCAGTTCGCAAAATCCATGTCAGGGCACGTTGCGCTCGGTTACGCCACGATCACAGCCAAGGGGCTTGATTTCCTCCAAGATGACGGAGGATTATCGGCCATTCTAGGGATCGTGACGATCAAAATTCATGAAGACACGGTAAAACAACTGGTCATTGACCAGGTAGAGAAATCGCCAGCCGATTCGGGCGTTAAGAAAAAGCTTATCGATCAAATAAGAGGATTGCCAGCTGAGGGGGTTAAGGTGATGACCGTCGAAGCAATCAAATTGGGCTTGGGAAAAGCCCCTGACCTAATCGCATGGCTATCAAAGACCATAACGTAGGCGTGCTACCTTACACGACAAACGCTTGCCTCATCAGCCGCATCCCGCAATCCCTTATATGACGGGTGACGCAGCTTCCCGTCATGCGTCCAATTTCGATATTCGATCTCGGCGACGAGCTTCGGCTTGATCCAGATCACATTCTTGCGCCGGCCGGTATACCTCACCACGGGCGCGGCCGCCTTAAGCTTATCCATCGAAGCGCGAAGCTCCATTGCCTGGCTTGCCTTGAAGCCAGTCCCGACCGATCCGACATAGACCAACTGGCCCTCCTTTCGCGCCGCAAGCAGCAGGGCGTGGATATTCCCGAACGCCGAGCTGGACCTCTGGTAGCCGACGATGGCGAAGCCGCCGCTCTGGATGCATTTGATCTTCTGCCATTCGCCGCCGCGGCCGCTGCGATAGGTGCTGTTCCGATCTTTCGCAATGATGCCCTCGAGCCCATGCTCGCACGCGATGCGAAAGAGCTTGTCACCATCCGCTTCGATCTCTTCCGATAACCGGATAGCCTCCTCCCCGCCGGCCGGGACTATCCCCTCGAGGAGATGGCGCCGGGCGGTGAACTCGGTCTCGGTGAGGTCATGACCATCGAGATAGAGGAGGTCGAAGACCATCAATACCGATTCCCATGATATCCGCTTGCCGCCCTTGCCGCCGAGCGACTGCTGAAGCTTGCCGAAGTCAGACCGGCCGTGCTCGTCGAAAACGACAGCCTCGCCGTCCAATATTGCTGTCGAAACGGGGAGGCGTTTCGCCTGGGCCACTATCGCAGGGAAACGGTCGGTCCAGTCATGGCCGCCACGGGTCAGGATCTTGACGCCCTTGGGCTCGATATGAACCGCCAGGCGGTACCCATCCCATTTCACCTCGAACGCCCACTGACGCCCCTTCGGCGGCCGCGGCTTCAGCAGCGCCAGACACGGATCGATACGCTCCGGCATTGGGTCGAGGGTGAGCTGATGCTGAGCCGGGTCACGCTTCTTTCGCGCGCGGCTGCGGATCGGCGCTTCATTCTCACGGAGGAGCGGCTTGGAAGCCTTGCGGGGCGACTTTGTCATGCCCGCAGTTCAGCAGCAACGTCATAAAAAGCAATTGACCAGGAATAGGTATTAATTCGTCGTCGCGCAATAAACTCTATTGACAACGTAGTGGAACATAGCTCAACGCTACTTCGTTAATCGTAGGAAAGCACGGGTGTTCCTCTGTGCGATCCGTGTTGTGTAACTTGCCCCGCTTCGGCGGGGCATTTTTTATGATCGAATGTAGTATTAATTGATTTTGGCATTTGCCGGGCACGCATCCAGGACACATAAGCCCCTAAAAAGCGACAGAGCATTATTGACTCCGTCGCTGACGTGAACATAATGGGAACATCGGCGTGGCGGCCGCCAATCTGAAAACTGAAAGTATGGAGACGGATATGCGCGAGCAGCCGATTGGCGAAGCCATGGTTGATGATGAGATTGGAGAGGTGCTTGCTTATCACAAAGGCGATGTGCAAGCGGCGATAGGAACCCTCCTCGCCGACATCCGTCACCTTCGCTGGCAGCTGGTATTGACCGAAGGCGCGATGGGCCGAGGCATGACTCGCGGGTGGCGCCCGAGCTACGAGCGAGACTGATATGCTTGACCGTCCCCAACCAAAAAACGTTACCTTCGATGTGGCATTTAACGACTGGTGGCGGTCGCAGCCGGGCTCTTTCCGAGATAGCGTGAGCCCGTCGACTGCGCGCGCCTGCTTTCGCGCAGGATATACCGCCGGCAAGCACGCCTCCGAGCGCCGTTTCGTCTTCAGAGTTGGCCGCATGCGGATTACGGTCTGGGCGACCGGCGCCATGGAAGCCAAGAGAAAAGCGGAAACTGAAGCTGATTTTCGCGCGGCTAAGAACGGATGGCCGAAGCCGAAAGCGGGCTGGCAAGTCCAGGAGGTCAAATGAGCGACATCGACAGGTCTCCGAGGGCCCCAGACCTCTACGTCCATTATTGCGAGCACCAAGGCTGCGATAATTGGGGAAGCTGGGGAAACAGCCCCTCGCCTGCGGTCCCGACTCGATGGTGGTGCTGGGAGCACTTTCCCCATAAGACTTATGAACAGGAACAGGCGCTGAGACGAAAGCTTGAGGCTGCCGTGCCTGGGGAGGCCCTCACAGTCGCATTGGACTAATCGCACCCGCACCGACTTAGTCGCACAGTTAGTCGATTGCTCACCCTACCACTTGAAGGACTTGTAGCGGCCACTTACCTCTTGCCGCGCACCCACGGGAGGTATTTTTATGAGTGGAAGTGATCTTGACCGGGCTCTCGAACGAGCTGCCCAAGCAAATGAGAAAATGAAGGCGGAAAAAGAAGCAGCTAAGGCCGATCTACAGGCGTATCAAAATAAGCAGGCTACCGAAGCCGCGAATTTTGAAACATTCGTTCATAAGTTGGCGAAATATCTTGCAGAAGTTGCCGGGAAACTCACTCACGCAGGTGTGCCGCGTATCGAATTAGATCGCCCGCGCCGCGTGGGTCCTCCACAAGCGAACCTTATAATGAAGAATGCTATCGGCTCCACATCAATCGTGGGAAAGCTGACGATTTCTGGCGATCAACTCAAGCTTAAGATTGATCTCGACCGCCATCCGCGGAAACTGGACTTACCTGAGATCAAATACCCGGTCGCAACATTGGATTCTGAGCAGTTGGTGACAGCAATGCTCGATGCATACGCGAAAGCTGCCAGCTAAAAGGTTCACCCCTGGCAGCCGCCATATGGAACTAAAACAAAAAGCCGCCTCCCCAGCTAGGGAGAGGCGGCTTTTATATCCTATTGATCAAACGTTGAACTTCTTAGGCCGATCGCGCAACTTGTTTCTTGCTTCGCGATGCATTGCCCTCGTCACGGCCTCGCACGATTTTCTTTCTGAGATCGACATAACCCGAACAACCGAGTACTCGGGTTGCTTCGGGACCTGTGAACCCCCGGTAATGAAAGCTGAGAAGCTCGTCGCAAAATTTTGCAAGATCGCTGCCATATTGTTTCTCCAGCTTTGCTTCCTGATCGGCATTAAGTCGGATTTGAACATCAGTTCCCTCCTTAGAGGCAATTGTGCTCATACCAATAACACGCCCACCTTTACCGAGGATGAACGACCTGAGGTCGGCCAATGTTCCACCCAGAGTAATCACGTCGTCCACTATGACATAAGGGGTCTTCTTGTCAATTTCCCCGTAGAACGTACTTCGGTGCGCTATTCTGACCCACGCATCGAGTCTGTCTCTTGAGAAGTCTTTCATCTGATAAACGGATTCGTCAACTTCCCAATCCAATTGATGTCCAAGCCAATTGGCGTATCCGACTGCCAAAGCATTATTGGTTTCATCGATTTGGGCTGCGGGAGCAATCAGCTTGGGTTTCACGCCCGCCTTCAGCTCCAGTTCCCTGAGCTTCCTAAGAGTGCCCTCAACCACCAAATCATCCAAGAGATCGAGCGCCGCGTCCATGTCCCGCTGACCTTTTGCAGCGCTATACAAGGCGTGCTCTTTCAAGCAGACGCCTTTAGGGTCTGGTGACTTCCACTTGCAGTTTACAAATACATCAGGGAAGTCACCTTCCCACGCCACTCTTTCCATTGCACGAATCGCCGCAACCCAACTGAATCGATATATCACCCGCAGATTGAAATACTCAAGCATCGGTGAACATCTACTAATAGAAATCAGAGGATTGCGAAGCGGCCAGCGCCTCACCGGTTAAGGCGAGGCGGCTGGAGTTTAGGTAGTCTGTGCGAGTACCGGCACAGTCTCATTGCTGAGTGCGAAGGCATTCGCCAGCAGCGCCGTGCGTGCGGCCGGATAGTTCGCCGCATCCTGGAATGTGCGATTGTTCTTGATCGCTTCCGCAGCCACTTGGCCAAGGCTTTGGCCGGCCTGCCATGCGGTCGGTTCCATTCGGCAGGCTGCGAACGCGATATGGGTGGTCGAGAAGCCGAAGCCCACGAAGCCGTTGGTGCACTCCGAGGCAACAGGCGTCGCGATTTCCAACGGAAGCGGGAACATGCCGTCTGCGCCGCCCAATGAACCTTCCGGCTCGCCGAACCCGCCTTCGCCGGCCACGATCCAGTTTCCGGCCGTCTTTTCGTAGGCGATGTACTGGATAGCGTGACTGTCCATGAAATACGAGATCATGGAAATCGTGTTGGTCGAGATCGATGGCACACCACCGTCGCCGCGCTTCAGCTCGTCGCCCGTCATAGTGGCGACACCGATTAGACGGCGCGCCTCGCGAACGTACATCTGCGGGTTCATACCGACCGTGTCGTTCTCGTGCGGCGAGTGGTAATGATCGGCGCAGAGACCCCAATTCAGGCAATTGGTCTTGAGGGTGGCAGGGATGCGCGGATCGGTGCCATACTGTATCAGATACAGCATGCCCATGATCCAGTACCAATGCGCTTTCCACATGACTTCACGGGTCGCATAGGGAGCGAGCGAATAGCCCCAGTTCTTGCCGATGAAGTCAGTCGACGGCGCCGCAGGCCCGGCGCGGTTGTTCACGTCGAACTTGCTTTCGCCGCTGGCAGTGAAGACGGCATCCGCCTTGAAGTAGTCGGTGAAACTCGTCTTGGTTGGGTTTGCCGCCATGAAGCGCAGCAGGATTTCGTAATCCGCGATGTCGAACCCGGGCGGCGGCGAGCTTGGCAGCGGCCGGCGCCATTTGGGCGAATTGGTCATCGTCAGACGGAAGTTGAAAGCCTGCTCTTTGTCATGAGCTGTGCCCGCCGCAGGCAAAGTGTTGAGGGCGGGCGTAAAGGTCGACTTGACCGCCTGAATCATGTTGATCAGACCGCTACTCGTATCCCCCGGCGTCTTCCACGGATCGACGCCCGCGTACTCGTTGTAGGTGGCGCGAATGCCGTTGTACTGCTCTCCTGCACCGCCCGTTGCAGCTTCTCGTCCGATCCGATACGAGCAACCAGCCGCAGCGGCTAAGTCCTTCTCATACGAGCCATCGTACCAGCCCTTAATGTTGAAGGTTCGCCCGTCCACTGTGGTGACTGAGGTGACAGCCTTGGTGGCTGGATCTTTGGTGACGGACAGGACGCCATTCGTCTGATAAATGGGGATGTTATACCCGCCATTCTTCTCGAACGTGAGCAGCTCGCGTAGCGCCCATTGCATCCATCTGGGCTCAAAATAGTATTGAGGACTCGCCTGGTTGCCAATCGCCTGGATGCGCTTAATGAGCCAGTTGACCAGACCCCCAAACGCGGCGGTATTAAGGATGTCGCCGAAGCCAAGACCGCCTGACGACATGCCGCCGAAGTTGAAGCGATCACGCCAACCGCCAACCATGGCAACGGTCAACCCGTTTCGAGCGGCCTGGAGGCAGGCGAGGACCGTTTGAGCCTCGAAGCCGTAGCCGATGAAGTCCACGGTGATCGACTGGGTGCCAACCCCCACTTCCTCGACGTATGCATGCCCGTAACCAGCTGCCGCCAGATACTCGGCGCAGATGGAATTAAGTTCGATCTCTTGGGAGTTGGTCAGGCCTCGGCCCACGTACCAGAATGCGAGGCGGCGTGGCGAGAAACTCGAGACTGAACCGTTTGCGTTGTGAGCAAGCAAGTAGATCGGGATCGAAGGCAGGGCGACAGAGGCAGCGGCGACCGTGTTCTTGGCAACCCCGAGGTGGGATCCCGTTATGTTTGCCGCATCGAAACGGCTCGCGCCCGTAAGACCGGCGCCGTCAGTATCGCCATCCGCCGCGATGGTAGTGATCGCAGCCGACGCCAGACGTATCGTCTGGTTGTCGTTTGTCGCTCGACGGGCGCAAATGTTGATACCTTGAGACGAGGCGTTGATAGCGCCCATGTCGCTGTTGCTGCTGCCGGTAACCGCATTGGTGCAATAGACGTAAGCACCCAGGTCGGTCGGGGCGGTGCCGCCTGCGCCGTTCAGATCGCTGGCTAACAAGCCGGTATTGAGGGCCTGGCCGTTCGCCGTCGCTGTCCAGCCAAAACCGGTATTGAAGGCCAGGAGTGCTGATCTTCGTACAGGTGCGAGATGGGTCATTCCACCAGCGCAGGGCAGTCGCCTCATCAGGGCCAACGAGGAAGCCCATCCCCACAGCCCTGGACCAGATGCCTGCCGCCTTGAGACGCTTGATGGCGCGGTTCATCGACCGCTTGGCATTGGTCGTTGGCGCGGTAATGGCCGCGGCGAGAGCGTTGGTCTCCGCCTCGAATGTATATGGCGCCAGAGACGGCAAGCCGCCTCCGCCACCGCCAGGAATTCGGCCAGCGACGCTATACCTTCCAAATGGCGAGAGCGGCGAACTTAGAAACGTACTGCTATCAAGCACTGAAGACACCACACATTTCGCCAGCGACGCGGCTGAAGCGGTAGGTGCCTGGCGCGGTGATCGCGATCGCGGGGCGGAAAGGCGTCAGTTCACCAACGTCGGTATAGCCGCCCGCGTCATCCTTGACAGTAATGCGCACGCGCGCCTGCGCGGTGGTGGCGCCCTTTATGCCGATAAGGACGGTGGAGCCGGAGGCTACAACGAGATCAGCAGAATTGGCCGCGGTGGAGCCCACCGCGAGAAGTTCGGTTGCCATGATGATATCCAGGAGAATTGGGAGAGGAATTAGCCGCGCGTGGTGGTGCGTCTGGGCTGGTTTTCGACGATGCGATCAACGCGCAGCGTCATATTATCGACGGCGGCTTTCACGCCGCTGATGGCTTCCATAATCTGATCTGTAGTCTCACGCAGTCCGGCTTTGGAAACGTAGGACTCCGCGACATGAAGCCGATGTTGGGCCAATTCTTCGGCAACCTTTTCGGTGTCGCGCCGCTGGATCATCAACTTGCTGTCGAGGTATTTCCATATGGCGAAGATTGTGCCGAAGACAGCCAGGCCGAAGCCAACAACGGCCATGATTTCTGGTCCGGTCATGGCTTGCGCTCCAGACCGCCGTCGCGGTCGGCATAGAAATCGCGCAGCGCCAAGTGGCGCCGGATGCATGTCAGAAGCCGCTCTCGATCGGTGATCCAGAGTTTTTCCAGTTGCGCTTGCGTCAGCGCTTTGTCGCCGAGATCGACCGGCCCAAGGCATCGAGCCGTCAGCGCGCTGTCCGGTCGCACCAGTTTCGGCGGCGGAGGCGGCACGACGAGTTTAGCGGACCTTGTTGACACGGCGCACGCTGGGAGCGCCAAGCACAGGCACATCAGCGCTAGGATCTTCATCAGCCTCACGCTGCAGCTCCTGAATTTGAAATTGTAGATTTTCGTTTTCGGCCTGCATCTCGGCGATGCGGGCGGCTTCGCGTGCCTTGGCGGCGTTTTGCACCGAAGCCTGCCGCTCAACTTCCTTGTTGAGAGCATCCGACGCGGCCTGCTTGAGCTCGGCGATCTCTGCGTTCTTCACCCTGACTGCCGCGTCATAACCGCTATCGTAGATGTGGTTGTAGACCGCCAGGCCGGCCCAGAAGAGCCCGCCTGCAATGGCCACGACAGCGACAACGCTGACCAGCCATTTGTCCACGCCGATGAGTTTTGCGAGCGCTCCGATCATGCGACGCCCTGCAGGCAGAGCCCCCGTTCGGCGACGCGGCGTTTCGTCAGGCCGGCAATCTTGCGCCCCTTCGCCTTGTCCCACATGAGAAAGGCGTCGCAGGCGCCGCGGATGTCTCCGGCATTCAGCTTGCGCGCCACGGTCGAGCCGCAGAAGCCGCCAGGACCGATATTATAGGTCAGCGAGACGCCGGCGATATATGTCTGGATTGGCAAGGCGTCAGGCGCCTTGAGGCATCCGCGCATCCCAGCCTCGTGCTCGACCAGGCTGTCGATCAGCAGGTTGTCGCAATCGGCTTTGGAGAACTTCATGCCGGGCTTTATGCCCTTGGTCTCGCCGTAACAGGCGGTCCAGATGCCCACCACATCGCGGTAGGCATAGAGTTTCAGCCCTTCGAATCCGCCGACTGTCTGCACCGCAAGCGCGCCTGCGAGCGTAATGGCAGCGAGACCGCCGCCAGTTTTTCTAAGCCTTGTCGCCATCGGCAGGCTCCTTTTCAGGCTGGATGAGGTGGCGCGCAATCCATGCGCCGACGAGCAGCGCGAGCGTCAGCCACCACGGCAGGTAATCGGAGACGACTGGCACGAGGTTGAGGATGATGTCTGCCAGCGCCGCCAGCTCGATGAGCCGTAGCGACCAGGCGCGCTTGAATATGCTGGCCGCATCGGGGATGAGCACGCGCGCGACAGCGTCACGCGCGCCTGTGAAAAGCGTGCGAAGCAATGGGTTGGCTCCGGTTTTTGTGGTGGGTTAGGCCCGCCTAAGGGATCGGCCTAAACTTCATTGACAGAGGTGAAGAGTGGACGCCTGAGCGGGAGCGAAAGGGCTGACGCCGGGCTACAATGAAGATCCAACGAAAAGCAGATGCGAGAGCACGGCGACGATCAGGACGGGACGGCGCGCCGTTACGCCTTGACCCCACACCACCATTCGTGCAGATTACGCGCGTGGGTTGAGGGACTTTCTATGAAATCTAACATTCTTGTTGTCGCCGCTGTCGCGGCGTGTTTGTCGTCGTGCGGCTTCACCGTGCCAGTCGCTGTCATTTCGAGTAACGGCGAGGTGATGCGAGGAACCGCAACCGCCGCAGTGTCCGGTGGATCATTCACGGTGGCCGGCAAGCTGAAGGGCAAAGAGACAAAGTGCGCCGGCACATACAATGCATTGGACCAGTCTATCACGATCTCTATGCCGGTTCAGTGCTCCGATGGCCGCAAAGGCTTTGTAATCGCCACCCGTGAGGCAAATAAAGTTGATGGCTCTGGTCGAGTCCGCCTTAATGATGGAACGGAAGCTGACTTCGTGTTTGGCAAGGCTGCGGCTGCGTTTTAGACGCAACGCGGCCTACCGTGTCCGGAGCGATGGAGACGAATTCATGATCGAGATCCCGCGCTTTGGCGCCCGCAAAGAAACGGACCAGACATGGACAATTTTCGATTGGCGCACCGGCGAGGTTACTGAGCGCTCCGGTCTCATTCTGGCGGGTCTCAACGCCAACGCAGTCCTGGGACTTATTCAGATCCTGGAACAGATCGAGGACGCGCCGAAGCGATGTCATTGAGGCTGCATGGATAGCTGTATTTGGGTAACGACATACCGATTTGCCGCGATTGGGATGGTTTGCGCATGCATTATTGCGGCTGTCATGGCCTCCGCAACCGATCCAGGAAAACCGACGAGATGGCCAGAAATTCGGGCCAACAAAACTGATCGAATACCTCAGACACGATAGCAACCGGTACGGCGAGCTAGCCTCGCGGCCCGCCAAGTCCCTTGTCTATTTCCAGATCGAAAAATAGAAGTCCTTATGGTTCTCGGTGTGGATGATCTCGTAGGACGAGAATCCATGCTCTTTCACTGCCTTTTCCAGCAGGATTGCGAGATTGTGTTTGTCGTAGAAGTGAACGTGGATTGAGCTGTTCTTCTCCATCATTTCGTTCGCTGACTGTGGCATGCCGCGGAGGCTGAAATATCGCTCGTAGTGAGCCAGTGTCGGGCGCCAGATCCCGGCGTTGAATTCGATCTCAATCTCTTCGATCGTCGACGGCTTTCCGGTCGCGTCCTTTGTCGAGTGCATCTCCGGGATCACCGCCAAGATAACGCCGCCAGCGGCCAGCTTGTCCCGCCATCTGACCAGATGCCCGAGAGGATTGGCGAGATGTTCAAACACATGACTACTGAAGATGAAGTCAAGTGAGTTATCGTCAGCCGGCAGGTTGTCAGCGGTTCCGATAACATATTTCGAAAAGTCGGCCTGCGGCGTCCCGTATTTTCCCGTTGGATCATAGAGTTCCGCCCATTTGTCTATAGGCATTTCCTCAACATATCGAACCGACGTCGCGGCGCTTTGGTGTACTTGAGGTCTTGGCCCTGGGCCGATCTCGATTCCGTTGCCGGTGGCTCGTTTTAAGAGGTCTGCGCGATCGAGCGCCTTATGCGCAAGAAGCTCAACGGAATAGCCCTTGGGGGCTTTGAATGACAGATGCAATTCAGCGCCGTCGGGTATCGATCCCAGCTTTTTCGTCCACGGCATAGGTACCGCAACCGCCGATAAGCCGAACCTCAACCGTTGGGCCGCAAAACGCTTCCCATTCTTCCAGAGGGCTATCTCCACCCGCGCTCGCCGCGAAAACAAATTAACCGGCAACTTGGCAATATTTCGAAGCCGAACAAACCAACCAATTGCTCCCGGGAGAGACGCGAGCCTGTAGACCTTGTCGATGCCGCTTATGGTGCATGAAGCCCCGTCAGAGAATTCGGCGCCGCGCCACACAGCGCCGTTGTAGCTAACCTTGATCTGCCGCCAATTTCCATTCAGCGTCAGGCGCTGATCTTTACGATTTATCAGGTCAATGAGATTCATAAACGCCCTCCGGTCGATCACGGACCGTTCTTCATTTAGAATCCCAAGTCAAGAAGCGTCAGTTGTTCGGCATCGACCTCGTCACCGAAAGCTGCACGTTGCTCGCGTTCAGCGCGCCGCCTGAATTTTGGTACAGACTTAGCTTGAAGCTGCCGGTGACGTCGCTGACGTAGACCATGCCGCTGACCCGAACCGTCGTATCGTTCGCCGAGCTCCCGCCTTGCGCATCCGCGATGCGAGTCAAATTTATGCCTCCGAAGCTGACGATGGCACTACGCAAGCCAGTCCCGTTCTGAGCGAAAGTGGCCTGACCCTCGACCCGATACCATCCGGGCTCTTGGACAAATATTGCATCGGTGTTCGACACGAGGCTATGCATCGCCGAGCCGTCGAAGTCCTCGGCGTTGAATGATACGATCGTCGAGGAGTTGTTCGGTATCGAGACCGCGGCGCTATTGTAGGCACGACATGCTGGATACGGGAACAAAGCCACATGCTGGCCGCCGGCTGCGTATCCGCCTGACTTACAGTTGATCACTTCGTTCAACGGCGCGCCGCCGAAAGTCGTTTCGCACCTGAAGCCGTGATACTGAGTTTTGGTTGTTTGGTTGTCATAGGCGGTGCAGCCGATCATTCGGTAACCGCGCGGGAAGTCCTGGTATGACGGCGCCGCGCCGGGAGTGATCAAGAAGCCCGCTGGCTGCGACGTCCCACGGCCGGTGTTACCGTTGCCGGTGTCCCAGGCGCCGCAACTGGTGAAGGTCACATGCCGCGGCAAGCTGTCTGGCACAGGCGTATCAGGATCCACGTCCACGGTCGGCCCAGAGCCGACAAAACCGGCAGAGCCTGCGCGATGGACGTTGCAGCCAATCACCTCGCCAAAGCGATTGTAGTTCGCCAGCTTGATTCCCCAGGTCTCGACGTCGCGCACGGTTACGCCCATAAGGGCAAAGTTGACGTTGCCCTTCGACCCTGTCAGATCAATGCCGACGTCGCCATCGTAAAGCTCCCCACCAATGACGCGGAAGTAAGAGCACCCAAGGCCGATCGGCATCATGCGGCCGAACGCGCGCCGGAACGAGCCGCCGACGATGCCACCTATGTGATGGATCTTCGGCTCGATAACAGAGAAATCCGAGCAGCTGCTAAGCCACAAACCCTGAGCCTGGTCATCAGAAGGTAGAGATGCCGACACGTAAAGGATGTCGTGCACATGCGGCCTAACAATCTGGAAATCTGTCGCGCTGCTGACCACGATGCCGGTGCCGATATCCGACCCGAACACTTCGACGTCTTCGAGATAATGGCCCGAGCCGCCGCTGATGGAGATGCCGGCTGCGCCGCCAAGCGAGCCACCGGTGCCGTCTCCGTTACGATCGACCTTGACGCGCTTTAAAGTCACGTTGCTGACTGCCGCCGAGCCGATTGTTACGACACTGGTGGTGGCATGCGGCGCCAGCTGCTTCGCGGAGATGTCCTCGAGCCAAGTGCTGGCCGCGAGCGTGATCTTGCCATTTATGCCGTAGATGTGCTCGGGGTCGCCTTTGACACGATGCGCCGTTGCGATAGCCGCAGTGAAAGCGGCCAGGACGTTGGTCGTGCTGTTGACGTAACCGGCCTGAATGAACTGCTCGATGTTCACATAACCGTTGAACGGCAGCGCATAAAGTTTCACCCCGCCTGCCGTGATAATGTGATAATCGCTCGCGCCGGAAGCGGCGACGATATAGCTCCACCCCTTCGACGAGACCTGCACGACGGTTGAGCCTGCGACAACCGGGAACGAGCCAGAATAACTCAAAACGGTGTCTGCGGTCAGATCGCCAAAAACCTTGAAGACGATCGGGATATTGGTGATCGATGCCGCGGCGGCAACCGCCGTGGCCGCGGCGCTCGTGGCGGTCGATGCTGAGGAGGCAGCCGACGCAGCTGCTGCTTCAGCCGCAGCCACGATCGCGGCCGAGACCTGGTCACTGACCAGCCGGAATTCGGTGCCGGAAATGACGCCTAGCACCCGCATGTTGGCCGTCAGGCCGCCGGCCGAGATGTCATTCCCACTGTTGCTCTTGACGGTGAGCGTCGATCCACCATTGAACGAGACCGTTACCGGCGATCCGGTATTGGCCTCGAAGATGTTCATAACGATGAGCGCCGATTCGGAGACCGGAACCGTCGTTGTCGCCTGAATCGCGTTCGGCGTGCCAGCACCGACGTCTAGTGCGGTGATGAAGCTGTATGGAAGGTCCGCAACCCGCGTCCAGGATCCGGTTCCTGACGCGCCGCTCTTCCGGTATATGCCATTGTAGGCGACAGTCGTGTCACCGATTACCCACGCCATCGAGTTTGCGGCATGAGCCAGGTCGGCGAACAGGGCTGCGCGGGTGGTGAAGACAGAGCCGCTATTCGCGCCGATGGCCGATATGAACGATTCCAGCCACAGGCCCCAGGAGCGGATCTCCAATTTGTCTGGATTGTGATTGCCGGAAGACGGCACGCCGTCGGTTACGAAATCGCGCCATGCGATGGCTGCTGTAGGTGCGGGCATATGCACTCCAGATATTAGGTAACGGTGAATGAGCCGGTTGCTTGCGGAGTCGCAGCAATGCCAGATGCATTGATGGCTTCAATGAAGCCGTATTTGATGCCAGCCGATAGGCCGGTGACAATGCGACTGTCAGCTGAGCTGGGAGGCCCATATTCGGTCGCAACGAGCGTCGAACCGGAAAAACTATTGACCGTGTTAGTATAGATCCGCGCGGCTGCGTAGTTAGCGCTGTTAGGCGCCGTCCAGTTGAACGTGGCCTGTCCAGCACCGCCCGTTGCTGATGCGCCAGTGACGACGCCAGGCGGTGTCGAGTCCGCCGTTGCTGTTCGTATCTCGTAGGCAGTCCAACTTGAACTCGCGCCGCCCGCCCAAGTCCGCAGACGGAACTTGTATTGCGTGCCGTCCGCCAAATAGCTTGAGCGCACCTGCGTCTCGCCAGCGGTTGAGATCACTGATTGCGGTCCTGTTGAGCCAGTTACCTTTTCCCACTCAAGCTCGTATGTCAGGGATGCTGAAGCGAAGTCCCAAGTGGCCAGGGCATAGGCCGCAGAAGATCCTCCAGAAACGATCTCCGTCTGGATGACAACGTCGAAGTTGACCGGAACCGGAGCGCTGCTGGGTGGAATGATGACGATCGACGATCCCGGCTCACCCTCTTCAGTTGCCGCATTGAAATCATACAGCCCAGACGGAACGACGATCCCGCTGAAGGTAACGGTCATATCTCTGAGAGAGATTGTCACCTTTGATGTAATCTCGATCACGGCATCCGAAAGCTTCGGAGAATACTGGACGCGAATGAACCGATGATAGGCAACGTCATTGTCTGGATCATAATGAGCCGTGATGCTGACCCTGGCGCCGTTGCGCCGGATATATGCCAGCTTCTGCAGGCGCTGTATGTGGTTGTGCGATTGCACTGCCACGTTGTCGACAGTCAGCGTCCGCTCTGTGTCCTCGCCGATGTATGGATTGCCATAGATGGCGGCGTCATTGGTGTTGTAAAGATCACTCGGATCGGTGAAGCGCCCACGGACTGCGAGAACGGTAGTGGCTGGATCGACGTTCGCATTGAGGCCGAACGAGAAGATCTCGTTTCGGGTGAGTGTAATTGTCGGCTCGACATATTCGCCGGCATGAACGCCGATCAGGCCATCGGCACGCTCATAGACAACGAGCTCAGCCGCTTGATCCAGTGTGCGGCCAACCTCGATTGGGTCGCTGTTCGCCCTGAACCACATTCCGCCGTCATAGCGGTTTTCAGTGCCGCCGCTTCGATTGGTGACGTTCTGGCCACAGACATTGGCTGCGTTTATCCAGTCAGGCAGGTACATGTCGCTCAATGACAGCTTGCCGCCGTATGGGCTGGTCAAATGCCACAATCGCATGATTGCCAAATTATTGGTAAAGGCTGTCGTGCCGGTGCGTGGATCGTAGAGCGGCATCCCATCAATGACCGCCGAATGCTCCGGCATCTGGTTAGGATAAATCTTCAGATAGTCCTTCGACGGTGCCGTGAAGCAATGCATTTCGACTGATGCAAGGCCATCACCGCGATGATTGTTCGACCATATCGTTGGGAATGCGCCGACAACCGAAGAGTATGCAGTCTCGCCGGACTGTCCAATCCTAGATTCTATGTGGATGTAGGCATTGCCGTCATCATTGAAGTGCGCTGGCGACACGACAGTGCCGGAGCCGTCAATGGTTACCTCTTCGTCGTGAAGATAGTGCTTAACGTAACCTTGGATCCGATGGCCTGCGTGGACGATGATGTGGTATGCGACACCATTCTTTTCTTCAAGAAAGACGTAGTCGCCGGCTTTCTTAACGCGGCCGAGCACGATCGGCAGCGAAGGCACGGACTGCTTTAGATTGTATGTTCCGTCCTCTGGCTTCGGAACCGAAGGCTTTGGCATAAGCGCCCTGGATACAAAACCGAGACCTGCCGCCAAGCCGCCATAAAGGAGCGCGGCCGTGCCGAGATAGAGTGCGTTCGCCGCTGCAACCGTCGTTGCCGCTGACGATACGATCAGCGGGATAAGCTCAAGACCAGTCATGGAAAATTCCTAAATGGACCAGATGGCCAAAGGGCGCGCGGCCATACTCCCGATGCGATTGGTGAAGCGCACCAGCCAGCGGCGGCCGTCGAAGATTGCGCCAAACTGCCTATCGAAATTGGTATGCGACCCGATGACGCCCACGGCGCCGCACACAGGGACCATCAGACGCCGCGCATTGATGCGCTCAGCCGCCTTCTCCATCAGCGGCACGCAACCGCCGGCCGCCCTGACAATGGCCAGGTATTCATTCTCGCTGGCGAACGCGCCACGCCAGTTCTCGACTGGGTCGCGATGGCCAAGCCAGATTGCCCACGCGGCCGGAAAAAGCATGCAGTTCAGAGTCGCCGCATCCCAGGCTTTGCGCTCTTGCGCTGCCAGGAAGGCGAAAAGCGTCTGCTCTACCACTGCGGCCACCTGATCGTCCGATCCTTCAAGCCAGGGATGCGTTCGCAGAATTTGTCGTCCGCGGCTGAGGGATTTAAAATCTTCGCTCGAGCGCGCTGGTCGACGTCTGACAAAACGGCGCCGTTGGTCACCGAGCGCAGCGTAAAGCGGTTGGCGATATCCACCTGAATCGTGGAGTTGATGCCGGTATTGCTGGCGCTATCGACGAAATTCAAATTGGCTATGGTGCCAGTGAATTTAACAATGGGTGAGCCGGTCGGCTGATCGTAATCGTCGCACTTCTGAAGCAGAATCCGAAACTTGGATCCGACGATGGTGCCGGCCTGATAGTCGGCCCAGATCGCGTTGCTCTCCGCCTCTCTGATGCCAGAAAGCACCAGCGATAGCGTGAATGCCTCTGCGTTGATTGCCGCCTCTATCTGCGCCAGCGCGTCCTCTGTGAGGGTGCAAGCGCGATAGACTTCGCCATCGGCGCCGATGAGCGGGCCACCTGACCCATCCCAAAAACGAAGAGTGCCAGACGGAAGCTCCACCTGGCACAAAACACGAAGACTGGCCAAACCGTCCTCCAATCAATGTCGCCGGCCTAAACCAGCGAATTCCAGTAATCTGTCGCCTCGACGAAGCTGACATTCGGCCGTGTGGCCTTGTTGATGGCATCCTGCGAGATGTCCATGCCGCGATCTTCAGCGAGATGGCAGAGGCAGGTCGGGCGATCGAAATTCAAATCGGCGCCATCAGGAATGAGCTCGCGCACGCTCGGCGATATCGACACCGTCCATGTGTCGCCATCGATTTCGGAGACCGGGCCGGTTTCATAGAGCGCGTTGTTGTAGGAGAAGCGCACGCCAACCAAATCGGCCTGGGCTTTGATAATGCGGAGCTTGATTGACGTGGCGGCCAGAGGCGTGACGCCGACGGACACGACCGAAATGGCATTCTGCTCGTATTCAGTGCCATCGCCGAACGTCGTATCGTCGCTATGCGTCGCCTCGGTCGTCGACTCGAACCGGCCAGACGCATAGGGTGCCGAGAGCGACGATGGAACGCGCACCGCAATCAGGCCGTAGCGGCCGCCAAGCTTCTGCCTGATGGCCTGCCATGTTCGCCACTGGTCGCGATAGCGGTTCTGAACAACGACACCGGTGTAATCGATGGCCCAATAGCCAAGATCTGTGCGGATAACCGGCTCGACGCCACCCAGGGATTTGCCGCCGCTTCTCGTGAAAGCGACGACATTGGCCTGCACCTGTTGCGGCGTTAGCAAGCAGATCGGCCATTCGATGATGTCAGCCATTCCTGTAATCTCCGCCAGCGGTGTCGTTCTGGTATTTCGCCATGGTCGGAACCACCTGCTGGTTGGCGGCGCTCAAGATGCGGGGGCTTGCCGCGGTCACTGTGTCCTGGCTGACGCTCTTCACGTAGGCCCGCAGGCCGCCGGTGTCGTCGACGGAGACGCCTACCTGGATCTGCGTCTTCCCGCCGCCGCTTGCTTTCGTGCCGCGCGGCAGAACAACCTCACCTCGCTGCAGAATGGCCGGCACTTCGCCAGGCTGCAGGCCCGCGACACCGCCGGTGTGGTATCGCTTCGCGCCAGCGAACGTCTTTGGCGAAACAGCGCGGCCGTGGCCGTAACCATCCGAACCAGCGACGCCGCCGGAGTGCAAGATGCCGGGGATAAGGAATCCGCCGAGGAGACCGCCTGCGCCACCGCCGCCACCAAACAGGCCGCCGCCGCCAGCCCCGCCAAAGATGGCATTGAGCGAAACATCGATCAGCTTGTCGACGACCTTGTCGAGTGCGCCGGCAAGTGCCTCGGCTGCTGACTTGCCGCTTCGGAGATCGCTGATAAAACCACCGACAACGTCACGGCCAAGATCGCGGAACTCTTCGGCCGACTTCTTCAGCCGCTCCTGCGAAACCTTCAGACCCTCACTGGCCGAGGACGCCTTGGCATAGTTCGTCGACAGCGTGTCGATGCTTGCGGCAAGTTCTGGTGTGATCGTGACGCCAGCCTGCTGCGCCTCGGAGAGGAGTTGCTGCTGGATTTTCGCTTTCTCGACCGCGAAACCGTAGTCGTTGATCAGCGGGTTAAGCTTCGCCTGCGCCGCATATTCGGCGTTCAGAACGTCGATGCGCTTCTGGATGTCGTCGACGTTGCCCTGGAATATCTTATCCGGCGTCTTCTTGCTGCCGAGACCGGCATCGTTCATCGAGATGCCAGTTCCGGAGAGATAGGCTTCCGCCTCCTCTTTGCGCCGGCCAGGATTCGAACTCAGGGCCGCAATGGCCTTTGCCACCTTCTCAGGCCCGCCGCCATCTTGGATCGCCTTAACGACCGCATCCGGCAGCGACCCATAGTTATAGGCGATCGACGTCAGCGCCGCCTGCTGAGCCTCAGAGAGGCTTTTCCAGGTGTCGATGCCAATCGCCTTCTGGATACCGTCCTGGAACTCCATGATGCGGCGAGACAGATCTCTCTGCGCATCATCGAGTGTGACGACGGTATCCTTGGTGACCTCCTCAATCTGGCCGTTGGCGCGTGTCGCCGTATCTGAGCCGAAGCCGACACGATAATGGTTCGTGTCCCATTTCGCGTTGGTGATGAACCCCTCGAAAGAGCGGATCATGCGCGCTGCGGCAGACTTTCCGACCTCGTCCAGCTGCGACTCGTCAATGTCGAACTGGCGCGCCTCTTCGCGGTTCATAAACCGGCCGCCGCCAGAATACACCGGGGGGATCGTGCCGAGCGGGCTCTTGTTTACCTGGTTCTGGAGCGTCTGATAGTTCTTGGCGTATTCCAGAACCTGGTTCGTAGCTTCAGCCATCGCCGGGATCAAGTCTGTCTTGATCTTGCCAGCAATCGTCGAAATGGCGTCGCCACCTTGAGTGCCAAGGCCGAGTGCCTGGGCGGTAAGTGCGGCGAAAGCCTCTTTGGCCTGTTCGCCGGTGAGGTGAAGCGTCTTCAGTCTCTTCTGGATCTCCTCGATTGCGTCCTGCAGAGGCAGGGATTCGTTGGCTGACAGCCGGAGTTGCTTGGCCAACTCCCTGATATTCTCAGGGATGCCATTCATGCCCTCGATGCGCTCCATTTCCAGCGAGAATTCGCGAAAATCCGGAACGTCCTTCTGGAGTAGCGCCAGCGCCTTCTGGAAGTCGCGCACGGTCTGTGTCGCGCCATGGAAGTCGTCGATCGGAACGCTGAGAAGATCGCCGGCGAGATCTTTGCCGGTCGCCTCAATTGCTTTTTGCAGGCTGCCGAATTCATCCTTGAGCTTCTGCAGCTCAATCTTCTGCACAGACGCGGAATAGCCTTCGACACTGGCCTTTGCGACGCCCCACGCCTTATCGAAGGACTGGATGAGCTCGGCATGGGCCTTGAGCAGTTTCTCGGCGTCCGGAACGTCAGACTTCAGCGTCGAGAAATACTGCACTGCCGCGCCGGCGAGGCCGATAAGCGCGAACGAAGCCAGAGAGATCGGGCTGACCATTGCAGAGAATGCGCCGCCGAGCGTCTTAACGATGCTGCCAAGGCCGCCTCCGGTAGACGATAGCGCCTGCGACACTTGGCTTCCTTGCTGCATCATCACCTGGAAAGGTGACGCTCCGCCGGCAAGCGACGTCGCAATGTCGTTCAACTGGAAGGACAGGTTCTGCACTGCGGCGCGCTGGGCGCCAAGCGATGCCTCGACCCTCTTGCCAGATCCAACGAAGCTATTTGCCGCGTTGTCGTTGGCCCTCTTGAATTTTGTCTCGATTTCGTTTGCGGTCTGGCCAGCTCGCTTTGCGATCGCCGCAAGTTGCTTCTCAGATTGCTTCTGCGTAAATTCGATGGAGACGAGCAGCCGCGCCAGATCTTCAGTGGTTGCCGCCATCCATCAAAATCCTTCAATTCCAAGATTTGCCAGCTGCTCATCGCCCATAGCGGGAGGTGGCGTGTCTTCGGTCTGGTGAGCCTTGCGATAGCCTTCAGTGCAGGCAGCAAACTCCCAGAGCGTACAGTCGTCGACATCGCGCGGGGTGAAGCCGATGACGGCGCCGGCAGCATAATACGACGACCACTTGGTTTTTCCGTTCGGTAGCGGGTTAGGGTCGGTCTTGCCGTCACCTGCCCCGCTTCCTACTCCCCCGGCTCACCGCCTGGCTGATCATCCGTTTCCCACATGATGAAGCGGCGCAGAATGTCTGCTGCCGTCACGGCAAGTGAATAGAGACTGGCGACATCAAGTGCCTTGTCGAGGGCCGTCTGCGCTTCGCGCTCCGGCATGCCGCCGCCGATTAGCCCCAACCGGATCGGCTGGATGACATCGTCAATTTTCCACTGCTGGCCAAGCAACCGCATCAGCACAACGGCGCAACCGGCGTCGCTGCGCTGCTCGATGGCGCGCAGCTCGCCGATGCCAAGGCGGAAAGAATGCTCTCCGCCCGGCCAAACGATGGATTCAGAGCCTCTCATGCGGACTTCCTTGTCTCGAAATCTTCCGGAAAATTCAGGTAGCAGTCAAAGCCCCATGCCTCGAATGCGGCCTTGTCGTATGCGCGAGCTGCATCTTCTGGGACGCTGTGGCATCGAAGATATTTCGTCTCTCCGTCAACCCTTATGCGGGCCATCCATTTGTTTGCCTCAGTGCTGAAAACCACGCCCTTAAAGCCATCTTTTGGACCCATCATGCGACGCGATAAGCTGATCCTATCACGCGTCTCACTTGGACGATGACGACCAGTCAGCGCCGCGCTTATCTTGGATTTATGCTCTTCTGTGTGCTTTTTTCCGCGAGTGGCCTCGATTAGCCTAGCGCGCGTCTCGCTGGGAATTCCCCTTGCCTTGGCGGCGGCACTGATCTTCGCTCGCGCCTCGTCATTAAGCTTGCGTCCGCTTGTTCCTTCACCACCGTCAGTCATGTTGACAAGTGTGCCGCCGAAAGGTCGACGCCCGTACAACTCAATCAATTCAACTTCGTGAGCATGCGCCTGCGATTCGTGAATAAACAAATCCAGGATCTCTACCGAGCACCCGCCCTTGGCATAAATCTCTTTGAAATCAACCGATCGACGAGTGGTGTTGTGCGCACGCTTGCCCTTGCCCTTTCCAACATAGAAAGGCACGCCAGCCGCATCACGCCAAACGTACGTGTAATATTCCATCGCAAGTATCCCTCTCGCTATCCAGATGTAGCGTTCGGCAGGCGGCTGGATGACCGCTTTTCGGGAGCTACCCTAGCCGAACAACACGGCATATAGGCGGCGAGCCGCCTATATGCAATTTATGGCTTCATCGTCCGAGTCGGGATGCCGTCGAATTCGATCGAAAGCTCAGCTGTGACCTTGGTGCCGCGCTCGGCTTGGTTATTGATCGAGACGAGGTATGCATTTCCTGTTTCGTACTCGGTGTCACCGACGGCTGCATTCACGTGGTGAATACGGATGCTCTTTGTCTGACCAGATTCCCACCAGTCGAGGAGCAACTCGTGGCTCTGCGCGGCCCAAACGCCTGATGCCGAAATGGTCGCTTCGGACGACTGAACGGCGCGCTCGACGGCGGCCGGCATAGATTCGTCGTCACAGTCTGGAACCTCAGACGTCGACATATTGTGCTGGCGGTTAATGCCGCGCGAAGTCAGGCCGCAGATGCGGGAATAAACTCCACTGCCTGCGGCGGTTTCCACTTCCAGGACAAGTTGATGAAAGTTGGCAGTCGTAGCCCTTGTCATTGAATTCTCCAATAAAAAGCCGCCGCGGTGGGCGGCCGGTCATGGGCTACGCGCCCACCTTTGGTTTCTCTTGCCGCTTAGGCGGTCTTGTCTTCGTCGCCCGGCCGATCGAGACGGCATAATCGACGAAGTCATGCGGGAAGTTTTGAGGCTCGGGCTTTGCCCTTGCATGAAAGCCGAAACGGCTATCCGGCCGGCTCCAGTGGACCTCTTCGTGGAATACGGCCCAGGCCATCAATCCGGCTCCTGAATGCTCGCCGTGACACTCACAATGCCGTGGGTCGTGAGACCATCGGAATCGGTGAAGACGCGGCTGAATTCGACCATGATCTCGGCAAGCGCATTATCCGTGAGCAGGAGATCCTGCAGGTGCAGCGCCTTGGTCACGAAATGGATGAGCCGCTTGGCTTCTACCTGCCCGACGGCCTTGCTCCAGATGTCGATCTGTAACGTATGCAGGCCGCTAGTGACGCAGTCGGCGCCATCCTCAACGGTATCGGAAGGACCGAAGCTGATGTATGCCGTTCTGGTCTTGAAAGGGTCAGCCGGCACATTGTCGTAGACGCCGCCGACCAGGCCGGAGATGTCGGAATTCAGGCGAAGCGTGTCATAGACAAGCTTCTGCAGTTCTGTCTGCGGCGCCTCAGCCATCAATCAGCCTCCGCCGCGATAGGCGGCCCTTGCAATCTCATGGCGGCGCGTGTCTGCCGCTTGATGCGGTCCTGAATGCGCTTTCGCAGCGACCGGTATGATGGGAAAAAGAACGGTTGCGCGTGCGCACCAGGATGGCCTGTTGCGTCGCCGCTGAAGCTCTTGTTGCCGCCGCCCTTGGCCACGTTATGCGGCGCCGTCCCGAACTCAACCCAGGCAGCATAGAAAGCTTTCTGGCTACCGGCATAGACCGTGATGCGCAGGCCGCGCTCATTCGGGTCGCTTTGTGCGATAACCTTTGAGCCGGCCGGAGCGTTGCCCCAGGTCCAACCGATGCTATCGCGCAGATCGCCGGTATCTTTCGGAACCAGCCGCTTCATCATCGCGACCAATTCATCGGCGCCCTTCTCCATGGCGCCGCGAGCAGCGAGCTCGATGCGCTTGGGTATCTGGGCAACCCTCTTATTCAGGTCGCTTATGCCCTGCACCATTCGTCGCTCCGGCCTTCGCTACGCGACAACGCCGCGCTCGCAAAGGAAGTCGATCCATTTGTTGTCGGTGGAGCGCGTCACGTCATGGATCGCGTACTCGGCGCGCGTCCGCGCGTCCGTGATGCGCCAGTCGGCTGTTACACGTCTCGTGGCAGTGTTTGCCCTGACACGGATGACCTGCGGATGTCTGTTCTCCAAGCGCGCGGAAATAACCGCCTCGCCGCCCCGCATATGGATGAACTCAGCAGCCTCTTGAAACTGCTCAATCCAGTCGGCCACGGTGTTGCCGTAGCCGTCATCCTGCTCATTGCGCACCGCAAAGGAGACGCGCTCTTTCAGAGCGCCTGCTGGCATTACGGGCTCGCAACGCCGCTATACTGGAAATCGACATTGAGAACAGTCGTCGAAGCCGCAAGGCCGACAAGCGTGTAATAGTCGCCACCAGTGATGTCAGCTACCGGGCAAAGCTTGCCTGGCGTGTCGGAGAGGTAATAGGCTATGCCGGCCGTCAGAACGGCGCCGAGCGTTACTGGGCCTTCTGTCTGAACGACGATCGGCTGATTTGCGGCCGCGCTGTTGAGCGCAATACCGATATTACCGGTCTGGCCGCGTGCTTCCGCGGTTGCCGCATCACTGTCGGCAAGTTGCCATTTGCCGGTCGTCGCGGTGTCTAGATAGACGATGTCGCCGGCGGCAATTGCTGCGCCCGCGACGCCTGTCTTTGTCGGCACACCGGTGCCAGCCACGACGTTCGCGGCTGTGATTACGAGATCTGCCATGGGAAAGTCTCCTGCGGCCCTTAAGCGGGCCAGTTCCTGTAGGGCATTAGGAGCGCATCAACCGCCATGGGGATGTCGCTCAGCTTCGCCTCTGTCGCAGCCTCTCGGTTTTCGTACCAATGGCCGATCAAAAGGAGTGCCGCGTGTTTGATTGATGCCGGCAGAGCCGCATATCCGGCCGTGAATTCTATTCGAACCGATTCGGGTTCGCCGTCAGTTTCTGGCCACTCAGCGTTTTTGGCTGGGAGAATGTATCCATTGCCGCCCTCGCCTATCGTTCGGAAAACAGTAATTTCCTGCTCTGAACCTCCATCCGGAGGCGTATAGAAGACCCCACTCACTGACACGAGTGGAGGCTTAGGAATGTCCAGCTTTCCAGACGGGAACTCGCACAGCGTATACTCCCATTCTGATGATGTGGCAGACCTGCCAAGCCAACTGTTTTCACCAAAGAGCCAGTCGCCCGCCGCGGCGATTAGGCCGTCGATGTAAGCGTCATCATCGCTGTGCAGCACACGAAGGTGCGCCTTTGCGTCAGCCGTGCTGATAATCGGCGCGACCGCCGTAATAAGGCGCAAACCCATTTCACTTCACCCTGCGATTTCGAGGTTCCGGCTTTGTCGCGACGGGCTCAGCGTCGGCTTTTCCAGCTTCGTCAGCGACGTCGACTACCTCAACCCATCCTTCGGCAACGAGGCCGTCGGCCATCAAGCCAAAATCACGCTCGTCGCCCACATTCAGGTCAACGAGCGTGAAGCCATTCTCAGAAAATGGGAACGGCTTCACGACCCGATGAATCATTAAGCCACCGGCCTATTGCGAGCGTTGCCCTTGATGGCGGTGGCGCCGAGGGTGCCGCCCGTCGTGACGCCGGTAGAAACGATGTTCAGGCGAATATAACGCTTGCCGCCTTTGTAGCCGATTTTCTTGGCGACGTTGTCGTCAGTGGCGGCGAAAGTGGCGCTGGCCGCCGTGCCGAGCAGGTCAGCTGCTGCGGTGGCTGAGCCGTCGGAGAGGTTTGCCTGGTCGCCCTCGGTGATCGTCGGCGCATACGAGCCGTCGGTGAGTGTGCCAGACTGAATAACGAATTCGACGGACTCGAAACCCTGGGTGTCGATGATTGCGCCGTTCGTGGTGGTGTTGCTGGAAATCGCGCCAATGTTGAGCGCGACAGCTACACCGAGATTATTATGAAGATCTCTGGAAGCCATCAGGCTATCTCCTTCTCAGTTGGAAATGGGCGGCGCTAAGGCCGCCCGCTGTTGGCTTAGACCGAGCAGGTCAGCTTGCGGATAGCTTCAGCCAGGACAACCTGACCGCCAAGACGGCGGCGGAAGATGAAGCGAACGTTGCCGCTCGTCGCCTGAGTGTAAGGATCGCGCAGCATTTCCATCTGGATCCGATCGACCAGCGTATAACCGCGGGCGAAATCGCCGTAAGCAACAGGCGTAGTGCCGGCGCCTTCGTTTGGCATGTCCGGAACTTCGACATAGGGGTCGCCATCGATCGTGTTCGGGCGGCCGAGAGCGATGCCGGGCATCCAGATGTAGTTTTTCTGTCCGTCCTTCAGGCGGCGCACAGAGCCCAGCGTGGTGCGGTTCAGAGCCCACGATGCGTTGCGCGTGTAGGCGGTCTTGAGGCCGTACTTCAGCTTGAGCAGGCCGTCTGCCTGGCCGTCAGCATCAGCGATCGTGGTAGCCGAACCGGAGTTGCTGCCTGAAACGCCAGAAGCAATGAGGAAGCCCTCGGGCTTGCCGACGCCATTGCCGGAAACGAAAGCGGCACCCTCTGCGACGGCGAACTGTTCCGTCGCCTCGAAATTGATTTCCGCTTCCATGTTGAATGCGGAATCTTCCAAGTTCTGGTTGGAGATATCGATCAGAGCGTACATCTCATGGGTCGGGATTTCCCACATGCCGTAACGCAGGCCGTCGGTCTCAGACCTCGTGCCCTGCTCAGCAACCCACTGTGCGGCGAATTGGCCGGTGCGCTTCGGTATCTGAATCGCCTTGGACGCAGTTTGGCGAACGCGAGCGAGTGAGCGAACTGGCGAGACGTCGGTCACGCTTTTGATGATCTCGCGGATGTATTCAACCGGCGCAAGGTAGCCACCGGTCGTGTCATTCGAGATGCCGAGGGCCTTGTATTCTGCATCAACATCGGCAAGAGCCTTCTGCTGGTCAGTGTTGATGCTGTGCCGGCCAATGACAGATGCATCGAAGACAGCTCGAGCCCATGTATTCGCCTTGGACTTGATTTCGCCTCGGCGGAAATTGTCATTTGCACCGACAAGCGCCATTCGGTTGAGCTTTTCCTCGAGCTCGTCGACGTGCTTCCTTTCGTCGTCGAGGGCCTTCTTGGTCTCGAGCAGTTCGGCGGTCGCCTTCTTGTTGGCGTCTTCGAACTTGTCCATGGCCGCATTGATGCGCCCAACCTTCTCGGTCAGAACGACGTCGGCGACGCCCTTCTTCTCGATTTCCTTGATGCGATTGTCGTTGGCCGCTTTGAATTCCTCGAATGCAGACATGACCTGCTCAATAGCAGACTTTTCAGCCATATTTGATCTCCTGATGATGTGGTGGTGTGGTTAAAGAGCGTGCCGCCGTTAGGCGATCAGCGCCTTGATGCGCTCCGCCAGCTCGGTCAGCTGGGCGTCGCTCTTGATTGCCGCTTCCTCTTCATCACGAAGATCCGTATCCGGCTCTGCTTCATCGCGAAGCAGCATGCTTTTGAAGACCGCAACAGCTTTCACGCTGTCAGCCCGCGACAGGCCTGCATCTCGCAGGCTGTCTTCGATTTCTCGCGGATTAAACTCGGATTTCACGCTCAGAACGCGCGCCTTGCCGTTCATTGGGAACGTCACAAGGCTACATTCCAGCAAATCAACCGCTTTCAGCGTCCGGCGCGGCTCGGTCGGCGTGCTGCGGAGCGTCCATTCCTTGGCTCGGTAGCCTATTGACAGGCCGGAGATAGCAGGCCTCGGCTTCATCTTCAGAAGCTCGTAGACCTCGCGACCACGCTCGGTATTCGCCAACTTTCCCTCGACATAGAGGCCGATATCGTCCTCTTTCATCTCGGTCCAGACCCCGATCGGGGTCATTTGGCTGCCGTAAACGCCATGCTGAGACAGCATTGCTGGCCAAATTCCGGTCGATTTCGCCGATTTGATCGTTTCGGCGAAGGCGCCTTTCAAGATAAGGTCATCGCCAGCATCGACGTTGTTGAACACGGCGCCATATCCGGAAAACGTCATTTCGCCGTCTGAAGCGGCAATGTCAGCGACTTTTAGCTCGCCAAGACCAAAACTGCGGTGCTCAATGACACCGACACCTTTGTTTGTCGTCATGTTTTGGGATCCTGCTTGCCGTCTTCCGGCTTTGGCGGCATTGCACCGGCAACATTCGTGGGTTTTGGCAATTCGTCGCCGCCTGCGATCGGATTCATGTCCTCAAGCGCGCGAATTTCATTCGGCGTCATCCAGGCAGGCGACCCGCCCGAGCCCAGCGCCTTCGAATAGAACTCGCTGCGGTCCTTTGCCGCTCCCTTGAGAAGGCCATTCGCGTTGAATTTCGCGCAAAAACCTTCATCCTCCTCGCCGTCAAGCAGATTTGCGTCGATCGACTCCTCGATCCTGCGCCACCACGGACCCAAAGTGTGGACCACGTGCGCAAGAAACACCTGCTCGGCGCTGGCAAACGTCATTGCCTGCCCTGCGTGGCCAATCATCTGCGGAAAAACGCCGAATGACTGACAAACCTGCTCAGTCTGGAATTTTCGCGTCTCGAGATGCTGGGCGTCGACGCCAGTCATCGATTGCGGCGTCCAAGTCAGGCCGGAATCGATCACAAATGGCTTGTGCTTGTTGGCTCCGCCGATTTGTGCTGCGATCCATTTCTGGATCTCGATGTACTTTTCCGGCCCCAACTTCTCTGTCGTGGAAAAAACACCGGAAGTCTGCAGCCCGTTGGCGTGCATCTCGGCTTGCGTGTTTTCCGTCGCGATTGTAAGCCCGATTGCTTCCCTGGCCTGCCGAACGGCATCCAGGCCGCGCCAGGTGTCCCATGACGGGCCTTTGACGTGCCAAATCATCGACTGCGGAAAGTCCATCGAGCGGCCATCGAGGCCGCTAACACGGTACGTCAACGAATAATCGTTGTTCCGCGTGATGGAAACGGAGCCAGGATCGATCGGAATTAACTCCTTGACCTTGCCGCGGACCATGTTTTTGTAAAAGAACGCGTTGCCTGTCAGGGCAACATGGAAAATCATGGTCTCAAGGAGCTCAAAGGCCGTCATCCACTGGTTTGGGCGACGATTCAAGACCTTGTAAAGAGGGT